>ONDS01000020.1 GCA_900316685.1 uncultured Prevotellaceae bacterium
AGTATCCTCTTCCTCGGTGCCGACAACAAGCTCTACTATCCCAAGAGCGGAGCCTCTATCGGTGCCCAGCGCGCCTACTTCAAGCTCAGTGGTCTCAACGCCGGCGACCTCAGCACCGGCATCAACTCCTTCACACTCAACTTCGGTGACGGGGAGACGACAACGGGCATCGTCGAGATTGACAACGGGAAAATGAAGGATGACGACTCCCGTGATGGATGGTTCATGCTCGACGGCAGAAAGCTCCCGAGCAAGCCCACACAGAAGGGCGTCTACATCAACAACGGACGTAAGGTCGTGATGAAGTAAGAGAAGAGTTCAAACTTCACATCACAACACAGCCTCCATACACGTGTATGGAGGCTGCGCTGTTTTTTGCACATTTGCACGCCAAGTACATTACTACATCCCTATGAAGAAACTCAGACACAGCCAAGGATTCCTTCCACATCATTGGGATGGAACCAATGTATATTCTCATCACGCTTAAACCAGGTGAGTTGCTTGCGACAATACTTGCGGGTGTTGTTCTGGATACGCATCACGGCATTTTCCAAGGTACAAAGGCCATCGAAATAATCGAACAACTCTTTGTAACCCACGGTGTTGAGGGCGTTCTCATCCTGATAGGGCAACACACGTTCCACCTCGGAGAGCAAACCTGCCGCCATCATCGCCTCCACGCGGTAGTTGATGCGCTCATATAGCTCTTCGCGCGGACGGTTCAAACCAATCTTCACCACTTCGAACGGACGCTCCTTGCGCTCCATCCTACGGAACGAACTATATGGCTTGCCCGTCATATAGCATATCTCCAAAGCATGAACCACTCGACGGGGATTCTTCCTGTCTACGATACCGTAATACTCGGGATCCAACAGACGCAACGTTTCGCACAGTCGGTCCAATCCTTCTTCGGCCAGTTGGCGCTTCAACAAATGGCGCGTGTCGTCGTCGACGGTGGGAATGTCGTCGATGCCATTGCAAACAGCATCTATATACATCATGCTGCCACCACTCATCAAGGCTATATCGGAGTCACGAAAAAGTGCATCTTCTGTGAGCAGTCTCAAGACATCTTGCTCATACATCGATGCACTATAATAATCGGTAAGGTGTAATTGCCCTACGAAATAATGTTTTACCCTGGCCATCTGTTCTGGGGTGGGGGCTGCTGTGCCGATAGGTATCTCTGCGTATATCTGGCGAGAGTCGGCGTTGATAATAGGCACATGTAATCGTTCGGCGATGCCAAGGGTGGTTTCTGTCTTGCCCACCCCTGTAGGACCTACTACTACGATCAGCTTCTTCATCCCTTACCCCCCTCAACACTCAGCACTCAACACTCAACACTCAACACTCAACACTCAGCACTCAACACTAAACACTCAACACTCAACACTCAACACTCAACACTCAACACTCAACACTCAACACTCAACACTCAACACTAAACACTAAACACTAAACACTAAACACTAAACACTAAACATTACCTAATAATCCCTCTCTTCGAGTTCTCCACGAAATTAAGGATATACTCAATTTCAGGAGTGGAAGGAAGAACGCGCCGCACTTCGGCAATACCTTCGGCCATCACTCCTTTGGAATAAAGAATGCGGTAGGTCTCATGTATCTGCTCTATCTGTTCATTGCTGAATCCTCGTCTGCGCAGTCCGATGATGTTCACACCGGCATAGCGGATAGGTTCCTTGCCGGCCATGATATAGGGGGGGATGTCTTGGCTGGTTCTGCTACCTCCCTGGAACATCACATAACCGCCAATCCTGCAAAACTGATGGATGAGGCAGGTGGCGCTGATAATGGCATAATCGTCCACTACTACCTCACCGGCGAACTTGGTGCTGTTGCCGATAATCAGGTGGTTGCCCAACACACAGTCATGGGCCACATGCATGTTCTCCATCAAAAGACAGTTGTTGCCCACACGGGTCACTCCCTTAGAGGCGGTGCCACGAGAGATGGTCACATTCTCACGGATACTGTTGTTGTCGCCTATCTCGCAAAGGGAATCCTCGCCTTGGAACTTGAGATCCTGAGGCTTGGTAGAGATGCTGGCTCCGGGGAAAAACTCATTGTTGCTGCCGATACGCGCGCCATAATGGATGGTCACACTGTTCATAAGCGTGTTGTTGTGACCCATCACGGTGTTGCGGTCGATATAACAAAACGGACCGATGACATTGTTGTCACCCATCTGCGCTTCAGGGTGAACAAAGGCTAAGGGACTGATCGTATTCATATAGTATAGATAGGTTATTTGTTCTTCACTATCTGAGCGGTAAACGTGGCTTCCGCCACTACCTGGTCGCCAACGAACATGTAGCCACGCATCGTGCTGATGCCATGACTCAGCGGATGGAGCAGTTCCACACGGAACAACAGGGTGTCGCCGGGAACAACCTTCTGGCGGAACTTCACACCATCAATCTTCAGGAAATAGGTCGACCAGCGCTCAGGCTCTTCCACGGTGTTCAAGACCAACAGACCGCCACATTGAGCCATCGCCTCAATGAGCAAGACTCCGGGCATCACGGGCTCCTGGGGGAAATGACCGGTGAAGAAAGGCTCGTTGCTCGTCACGTTCTTCACACCGACAATGCTCGTGGCTCCTAAGGAAATCACCTTGTCCACCAACTGCATGGGATAGCGATGGGGCAACAACTCACGGATACGGATGTTGTCCATCACGGGCGTTTCATTGGGGTCGTAGATGGGGGCTTGGATCTCATGCTTGCGTATCTCGCGACGCATCATACGGGCGAACTTGTTGTTGATGGTATGGCCGGGACGCGTGGCGATAATCCTGCCCTTGATGGGCTTGCCGATAAGGGCCATGTCGCCGATGATGTCAAGCAACTTATGACGGGTGCACTCATTCTCCCATACCAATGGTTTGGGTTGGATATAGCCCAGGTTGGTGGCATCCATGTGGGGCACATGCAACAGGTCGGCCAGTTGGTCCAACTGCTCTTGCGTGATCTGACGCTCGTAAATGACTATGGCGTTCTCCATGTCGCCGCCCTTGATGAGGTTGGCTTGCAAAAGGGGCTCGATGTCTCTCACGAACACAAAGGTGCGCGCCGGGGCTATCTCTGTCGCAAAGGTGGATACATCGTCGAGGGTGGCAAACTGGCTGTTGATGAATTTCGATTCAAACGAACACATCGCAGTGATGCTGAACTCCTCGTCGGGGAGGATGGTGATGCAAGAACCGCTCTCCTCGTCTTTCACCTCTATCTTATGGCGGATGATATAAAAGTCCTTGGGGGCGTTTTGCTCTTCTATGCCCACCTGATTGATCTTCTCTACATAAAGGGCACTGCTGCCGTCGAGAATAGGAAATTCGGGACCGTTCACTTGGATAAGGCAGTTGTCTATGCCCATGGCATACAAGGCGGCCAGACCATGCTCAACGGTCGATACACGGGCATTGCCACTCTGCAATACTGTGCCACGCTGCGTGTCGACCACCTTCTCGGCCACGGCGTCTATCGTCGGCTGGCCTTCCATGTCTATCCGCTGGATCTTATATCCATGGTTTTCTGGAGCGGGATTAAACGTGACGGTCAAACTCAGACCGGTGTGCAGGCCTTTGCCGAATAGGGAAAAACTGCCCTTCAGTGTTCTTTGCTTGTACATATATGGTTAACTTTCTTGTTGCTTCAATGTTTTGATCTCATCTTCCAAGGCACACAAACGCTTGTAGAGGTCGGGCAAACGGCGGAAGATGGCTTGCGACTTGAAATAGGGTACTTGCTCCATCGGAGGGGTGCCTATCAGCTGCTGGTTGCCCTTCACACTGCCGGGCACTCCCGACTGGGCACCAAACCATACCTTGTCGCCGATGGTGATATGACCGGAGATGCCTACCTGGCCGCCAAACATACACCACGAACCAATCTTCGTCGAACCGGCTACACCTACCTGTGACGACATCACGGTGTGCTCGCCTACCTCGGTATTGTGGGCCAGCTGTACCAGATTGTCCAACTTTACGCCGCGGTGCACGATCGTGCTGCCCATGGTCGAACGGTCGATACAGGTGTTGGCGCCAATCTCTACATCGTCTTCTATGGTCACGATGCCTATCTGGGGTATCTTGTCGTAGCCGTTGGCACCGGGGGCGAAACCGAAACCGTCGGCTCCCACCACACTTCCGCTGTGCAGTATCACGCGGCTACCGATCTTACATCCATGGTATATCACGGCGTGAGGATAAACAATGCAATCGTCGCCGAGAGTAACGCCGTCGCCGATATAGGCGTTGGGATAAATCTGGCAGTTCTTGCCGATGCTTACCTTCTCGCCGATATAGGTGAAGGCTCCTACATAGCAATCCTCGCCGATGGTGGCGGTAGGGGAGATGAAGGCCAACGTGTCGATGCCCTTCTTCTTAGGCTTCATCGACTCGTAGAACTGCAACAGCCGGGCAACACTCTCGTAGGCGTTCTTCACGCGTATCAGCGTGGCAGATACGGGGCGCTCCAATTGGAAATCCTCGTTGACTATTACTACACTCGATTTGGTCTCATAAAGAAAATGAGCATATTTGGGGTTGGATATGAAGGAGATGGCTCCTTCTTTGCCTTCCTCAATCTTGGCAAATGTGTGGATGAGGGCGTCCTCGTTGCCCTCTACATGACCTTGAATTAATTCGGCAATTTGTTTGGCAGAAAACTCCATTCGTAAATACTTTTTTCAATAATTTTGCAAATATACGGATTTTTCTTTAAAAACGTTGATAACAAAGATAATATTTACGTATTTTTTTGGAAAGAAGGGCTACATTCAGTATTTCCGACGCTTCGGCGATGTCTTTCGTGCACCCATCCTTATACAATATGCTGATGTGGTCGTCGGTCACGTCATACATGTCTTTCTGAATGGTGTTCAGGCTGTACAGATAGCGCAAATCGTCGCCGTGGATGCCTGTGGCTGCTTCCATACGGGCCTGGATGTCGGATATATATGCCTCGTCGAAGGGTTCTTCCTGTATCTCCACACGGAAGGGCGTGCGGTCTACCAAATCACCGGCCAACATGCGCAATACGGGGTCGCTGTGGTGCGACCATTCCTTGACGGCGCACCAGATGTCGTTGTCGTCCAAGCGCTCATAATAAAGCAGGGCTTCTTCGTGGCCGAGGAAATAATCACGGTCTACGTCGTGGCGAAGGAAGTATTGCAACGAAGGCGACGCGAACAGTTCTTCGCCGGCCAGGGACAGGTACTTGGCGCGCAACAGGGCATTCACCAACACTTTTTCCATAGCCACGGTGGTTTTGTGTAGGTAAACCTGCCAATACATCAGTCGACGCGAGGTGAGGTAGTTTTCTATCGAATAGATGCCTTTCGAATCCACCACCAACTCGTCGTCCTTCACGTTCAGCATCTTGATGATACGCGCACTGCCGATATTGCCTTCCGTCACGCCGGTAAAGAAACTGTCGCGACGCAGGTAGTCAAGCCTGTCTACATCCAACTGGCTGCTCAGCAACTGGTGCAAAAATCGTTTGGGATAGTCGCCTTGGAAAATCTTGATGGCCAGCGTGAGGGCTCCCTTCAGGTCGGCGTTGATCTGCTCCATCATCATCAGCGATATCTCTTCGTGGGAGATGCCGCTGATCAAGGTGTTCTCCAATACGTGAGAGAAGGGGCCATGACCGATGTCGTGCATCAGGATGGCGGCTTCCACGGCCTCTGCCTCGCTCTCGAAGATGAAGATGCCTTTCTGCGACAGCGAGAAGATGGCCTCGGTCATCAGGTGATAGGCTCCTAAAGAGTGCTGGAAACGGGTGTGCTGGGCTCCGGGATAAACCACGGAGGCCAAACCCAACTGCTTGATGCGCGACAACCGTTGAAACAACGGATGCTTGACAATGTCGAGCAGAGGACCTCGCGGTATCTTGATGAATCCGAATACGGGGTCGTTGATAATCTTATGAACGCTCATCTGCCTACCTTCTCAAGCTCTTTCGCCATCTCTTCCTGCAATTCATGAGCGGATTGAGCGGCGGCGATGGCAAAGTCTTGACCTCGGCTGGCGTAAAGAATACCGCGAGAACTGTTGACAAGAAGGCCACAGTCCTTGGTCATGCCGTAGCGGCATACATCGGCCAGACTGCCTCCCTGGGCTCCCACACCGGGAACAAGGAGAAAATGGAGGGGAACAATCTTGCGCACATCACCAATCAATTCGCCACGGGTGGCTCCCACCACATACATCATGTTCTCGTTCGTGCCCCATTCAGATGACACTCGAAGCACTTTCTCAAACAATCGTTCGCCATCTTTACTCTCGGTCAATTGGAAATCCAACGAACCTTTGTTGCTGGTCAATGCCAATAGCACTACCCATTTGCCTGGGTAGGTGAGGAAGGGCGACACACTGTCCACTCCCATATAAGGAGCCACGGTGACGGCATCTACACCGTAATGACCGAAGAAACTGCGGGCATACATCTTCGAAGTGTTGCCGATATCGCCGCGTTTGGCATCGGCGATGACGAAATGGTGGGGATAATGCTCGCCAAGGTAGGCTACCGTCTTCTCGAAGGCATCCAGACCGGCATTGCCCAACTGCTCGTAAAAGGCCAGGTTGGGCTTGTATGCCACACAGTAGGGAGCGGTGGCGTCGATGATAGCGCGGTTGAACGAATAGATGGGATTTTCTTCTGCCAGTAGGTGCTCCGGCAATTTGTCCATGTCGGGGTCCAGTCCTACGCAAAGGAAACTCTTGCGCTCGAATATCTCTCGTACTAATTCTTCTCGTGTCATATTTCGTGTGGATTCAATGTTCAATGTTCAAAGTTCTGCTTCTTTCATCCGCTCGGCGTTCTCAGCCACGGTCAGCGCATCGATCATGTCTTGGATGTCGCCACCGAGGAATCCTTGCAGGTCGTGGGTCGTATAGCCGATGCGATGGTCGGTCACGCGTCCTTGGGGGAAATTGTATGTGCGTATCTTCGCCGAACGGTCGCCGGTGGATACCAGCGACTTACGCCGACTGGCTATGTCGTCCATATATTTCTGGTGTTCGCGGTCGTAGATGAAGGTTCGCAGGCGCGAAAGCGCGCGTTCCTTGTTCTTGGGCTGGTCGCGGGTCTCGGTACACTCGATGAGTATCTCTTCCACCTCGCCGGTATTGGGGTTCTTCCAGGGATAACGCAGACGAACGCCCGACTCTACCTTGTTCACATTCTGACCGCCGGCACCGCTGCTGCGGAAGGTGTCCCACTTGATGTCGCCTTCGTTGATGGTTACCTCGAAACGGTCGGCCTCGGGCAAGACGGCGACGGTGGCGGCACTGGTGTGCATACGACCTTGCGTCTCGGTGGCGGGAACACGCTGCACACGATGGACGCCCGACTCGTATTTCAACACACCATAGACTCCATCGCCGCTCACGGCGAAGTCTATCTCCTTATAACCGCCAACGGCTCCTTCGCTCACACTGGTCACGGAGAGGCTCCAACCCTTGGAGTCGCAGAACTTCTTGTACATGGTAAATAGGTCGCCGGCGAAGAGACAGGCTTCATCGCCACCCGTGCCGGCGCGTATCTCCATCTGCACGTTCTTGGCATCCTCTGGGTCCTTGGGCACCAGGGCCAATTTAATTTCTTCTTCCAAACGGGGCTGGAGGGCTTCGTTCATCTGCAATTCCTCACGGGCCATCTCGCGCATCTCGGCATCCGACTCGTTGGCGATGATGTCCTTGGCTTCGCGAATGCCGGTAAGACAAGCGATATAACGCTTGCGGGCATCCATGATATCTCCCAAGTCCTTGTATTCGCGGGTCAACTTGACGTACCGCTCTTGGTCGGCTATGACATCGGGGTCGGTGATGAGGGTGGAAATCTCTTCGTAACGGGCTTCCAGACCGTCAAGTTTCTGTAATATGCTGTTTTCTTCCATCATGGGTTATTGGTATTCAAATCGTCCGAATTCACTCTCTATCGTGAGGCTACGACTTCCTTTCTCGATGTGGCCTATCACCTGGGCGTCGATGTTGAACCCTTGGCTGATCTCGATGATGCGCGGGGCCACTTCCTCGCGTACGTAGATTTCCATGCGGTGGCCCATGTTGAACACTTGGTACATCTCGCGCCAGTCGGTGCCGCTGCACTCATGGATGATGCGGAACAGGGGGGGCACGTCGAAGAGATGGTCTTTCACCACGTGGCAGTCCTCGCCTACGAAATGCAATACCTTGGTCTGGGCGCCTCCTGTGCAATGCACCATGCCGTGAATCTCGGAACGCAACTCATCCAGCACCTTGCGGATCACGGGGGCGTAGGTGCGGGTAGGGGAGAGTACCAACTGACCTGCATCTACGGGGGTACCTTCCACAGGATCGGTCAAACGGTATTTACCGCTGTATACGAGGTCGGAGGGCACAGCGGCATCATAACTCTCGGGATAGAGCGAGGCCAGGTATTTGGCGAACACATCGTGACGGGCACTGGTCAGACCGTTGCTGCCCATACCGCCGTTGTAGCGGTCTTCATAAGTGGCTTGGCCACACGACGAGAGACCGACAATCACATCACCCGGACGGATGTTGGCATTGTCTATCACGTCACTACGTAGCATACGACAGGTCACGGTGCTGTCTACGATGATCGTACGCACCAAGTCGCCTACATCGGCGGTCTCACCGCCGGTGGGGTAGATGCCGATGCCCATATCGCGCATGCGCGACAGCAATTCGTCGGTGCCTTGTATGATGGCGGACACCACTTCGCCGGGAATGAGCATCTTGTTACGGCCGATGGTGCTCGACAGGAGGATGTTGTCGACGGCTCCCACACACAGCAGGTCGTCGGTGTTCATCACTATGGCGTCTTGGGCGATGCCACGCCATACGCTGAGGTCGCCGGTGGCCTTCCAATACATATAGGCCAACGATGACTTGGTGCCGGCACCATCGGCATGCATGATATTGCAATAGGCGGGATCGCCGCCTATGATGTCGGGGATGATCTTGCAAAAAGCACGAGGATATAATCCCTTGTCGATATGTTGGATGGCTGAGTGCACATCTTCTTTCTGTGCGCTCACTCCGCGCATCATGTAACGTGAGGTCTTGTTGTCCATATTGGTTTAAATGTATGTTCAAATACCTTTATTTCAAATCTCTCATTTCAAATTTCAAATTACTCCCCTCACCTCTTGCTCTTCGCCCCTCATTAGGTAGAGTAATCTCTTGCCCCTTGTTCCTTACCCCTTGCCCCTCGAATCACTCCTCATTCCAAAACTCCCAACTGGCAAAGGCTTGCAACAGAAGCATCTCCAGACCGTTCTTCACCGTGGCGCCATGCTGGGCTCCCTTACGCATGAATAAGGTCGTATCGGGATTGTAAATCAAGTCGTACAGTAGGTTGCGGCTATCCATGGCCTCATAAGGTAGAAGGGGACATTCTTCTGAACGGGGATACATACCACAAGGGGTGCAGTTCACAATCACATTGTATTCCTTCACCACCTCGGGGGTGATCTTATCGTACTGGATGGTGTCGGGCCGCTCGTAACGACTGACGAACACGGTTTCCAATCCCAACGAACGCAAACCGTAGTTGATGGCTTTCGACGAACCGCCGGTTCCTAAGATAAGGGCTCGCTTGTGGTGGGCTTCCAGTAATGGCTCGATGCTCTGCGTGAAACCTATCACATCGCTGTTGTAGCCTTTCAATATGGTCTTGCTGCCTTTACGCTCGATACGGATGACATTTACAGCACCAATGGCACGTGCCTCGGGTGAGATGTAGTCAAGATAACTCATCACTTTCTGTTTGTAAGGTATCGTCACGTTCAGACCGCGCAACTCGGGGTTGGTCTCCACCACTTCGAGGAAATTCTCAATCGTGGGAATCTCGAAATTCTCGTATACGGCGGATATGCCTTCATTCTCGAATTTCTCATTGAAATAACTGATAGAGAACGAATGCCCTAAGGGGTAACCGATAAGTCCGTACTTGTCCATAGTCTTGATCTTTTATTTAGTGGCTAAATAGAGTGTACATATTCCGAAGGTGAGGCGCCGGAATCGGGCGTCGGAAAAACCTGCTCCTTTCAGTATCTCTACCATACGCTCGCCTTGGGGAAAGGCTTCTATTGTCGCGGTGAGATAGCGGTAAGCGCTCTTGTCCTTGGAGATCAACTTGCCATACAGGGGCAGGATGGTGTGGGAATAAATCCAAAACAGTTGGCGCATGGGGAAACGGACGGGGGTGGTCAGTTCCACCACACAAAGATGGCCTCCAGGTTTCAGCACGCGGCACATCTCACGCAATCCTCCATCCAAGTCGGAGAAATTCCTGATGCCGAAAGCGGCGGTGACTGCGTCGAAACGCCCGTCGGGAAAGCTCATCTTAAAACAGTCTTCTCGCGCGAAACTTATAATGTCGGACAGACCGGCCGATTCTACTTTCTTCCTGCCTACGGCCATCATGCCTTCGCTGATGTCGGCTCCCACCACTTCCTTGGGGTGGAGCGCCTGAGCCAGCTGAAGGGCGAAATCGCCGGTGCCGGTGGCTATGTCGAGTATATGAGCAGGAGCGTAGGGAGCCAACTCGGCGACGGCTTTCTTGCGCCAGCGCTTATCGATGTTCCACGACAGGTGGTGGTTGAGTTTGTCGTAGGTGGGGGCGATGTGATCGAACATCTCCTCCACCTGAGCTCGCTTGTCCCCTTCGTCATGATAGGGCTTGATACGCTCCTGGTCGTACATAAGTCAGCGTTGGGCTAAATAACGGGTGACGTTGGCTTCGATACGGGCGGACAGGTCGGCATCGTCACACGGTTTCTCAAACTTCTCGCCGGTGATGTGCTCATACAGCTCGATGTAACGATCGCTCACACTCAAGGCGTAGCTGTCGGTAATCTCTGGCATCACCTGGCCGGGTTCGTTCATGAAGTTGTGCTCTATCAGCCATTGACGCACAAACTCCTTCGAGAGCTGGCGCTGGGGCTGGCCTTGGGCAAGGCGCTCCTCATAACCATCGGCATAGAAGTAGCGGCTGCTGTCGGGGGTGTGTATCTCGTCGATAAGGTACACCTTGCCGTCGCGCTTGCCAAACTCGTATTTGGTGTCTACAAGAATCAATCCGCGACGGGCGGCTATCTCCTGACCGCGGGCGAACAGACGACGGGTGTAGTCTTCCATCACAGCGTAATCTTCGGCACCAACCAAACCGCTGGAGATAATCTCTTCGCGAGAGATGTTCATATCGTGACCCTCGTCGGCCTTGGTCGTCGGGGTGATGATGGGCTCGGGAAAACGTTCGTTCTCCTTCATACCGTCGGGCAAACGTACGCCGCACAGTTCACGACAACCCTCTTGGTAGGCGCGCCATGCGGAACCGGTGAGAATCGAACGGATGATCATCTCCACACGGAACCCTTCGCAACGTAAACCAACGGTGACCATGGGGTCTGGGGTCGCCAACTTCCAGTTGGGGCAGATGTCGCTCGTGCTGTCTAAGAATTTAGCCGCTATCTGGTTGAGTATCTGCCCCTTGAAGGGGATACCCTTGGGAAGGATGACATCGAAGGCGGAGATGCGGTCAGTGGCTACCATCACCAACAAATCGCCGTCTATGTCATACACGTCACGTACCTTGCCGTGATAAACACTCTTCTGACCGGGAAAATGAAAATCGGTCGTTGTCAATGCTTTCATCTTGCTGATATATTAATGTTATTGTTCTTACTCACCTCTCACTTCTCACCCCTCACTTCTCACCCCTTGAGTTACGGTCTGCCTCCTCATAGGCTTGCACGATGCGGGTCACCAACTTGTGCCGCACAATATCTTTCTTCGTCATCTCTATCACCCCAATGCCCTCTATGCCGCTCAGCGTTTCGAGGGCCTCACGCAAACCGCTCTTCTGACCCTTCGGAAGGTCAACCTGCGTCAGGTCGCCGGTAATCAGCATCTTGGTGTTCCACCCCATGCGCGTTAGGAACATACGCAACTGGGCGGGAGTGGTGTTCTGGGCTTCGTCTAAGATGACTACGGCATCGCTCAGGGTGCGACCGCGCATGAAGGCCAAAGGGGCTATCTGGATGATGTGCTTCTCCATCATATCCTGCAACTTCACCACGGGCAACATGTCTTCCAATGCATCATACAGGGGCTGGAGGTAGGGGTCGATCTTGTCTTTCATGTCGCCAGGAAGAAATCCCAACTTTTCGCCTGCCTCAACGGCGGGACGGCATAGGATAATCTTCTTGGCGCTTTTCTCCTTCAAGGCACGTACGGCCAATGCTATGCTCAGATAGGTCTTGCCGGTACCGGCGGGACCCACGGCAAACACCATGTCGTGGGTGTCGTAGGCATCTATCAATGCTTGCTGATTCTCACTCCGGCTCTTGATGGGCCTGCCCGACATGCTATATACCAACACGCCTTTCGAAGACTCTGATGGGGTTCGCTCACCCTTGATGATGTGGAGAATGTCTTCCGAGGTGAGAACGTTGTAGGTATGCAGATGGTGGCGCAAATTGACCATGTGCGCCTCAAAACGATCCAACTCGTCTTCTTCTCCCAATACGCGAATCACATTGCCACGGGCCATGATGCGCAACTTGGGAAAGAGTGATTTGATCATCTGCAAATGTACGTTGTTGGCACCATACAACATGATGGGGTCAACGTCGTCTATCACTATGTGTTTCTCTACCAAAGAATGTGCCCTTTCCAATTTTTCTGCAAAATTAGTGCAAACCGAGTGAAAAACCAAAATCTTTTTGGATTTTTCCGAGGTGCCGCCTAATTAATTTAAAATTAGTGCAAGTTGAGAGAAATACAAAATGAAAAACTCAATTTTTCATTTTTATTTCCGAAACGCAGCCTAATTTATCCAAAATTAGTGCAAACCGAGTGAAAAACCAAAATCTTTTTGGATTTTTCCGAGGTGCCGCCTAAATTATCCCCCTTTTCCTAAAAATCACAAAAACTTAACGCCGTTCAACTTTTTTTTAATACCTTTGTACCCAAATGTTCGAGTTGTCAAAGTATATCACTAAGAATATGTTCCTGAAAGGCTTTGCGGCCCTCGTCGTCGTATTGGCCCTGGTCAGGTACATCTTCCCTTCTGTAGCACAAGACAAACAGGTGCAAGAGCAGGTCGTGGCAGATACAATTCAGACCATTCCAGCCTCTCCTGCCACTTCGGCCGTTCAGCCCGCTCAGGCCGCCTCCTCTCTTTCCCCAGCACCCGCTTCCCCAACGGTCTATACCGAGAAGAAACATCCCATTTTCGGGGTACATAATTATAAGGAGGCATTTCCTGACTCCAACGACGTGCAACTCACAGCGGCTTTGGCAAATGGAATCTCGCCCTTGGCGGATAGAACAGAGCTGGAGCATAGGAAAAGTGAGATGGTGTTCGTGGGTGCCAATCCTTTCTATAACTTGGCTAACCTGAAAAGAAGTGTTCCTTATCTGGTGCCTAAGGCGGCTGTCTTGTTGCAAGACATCGGCAGGAATTTCTATGATAGTCTCTACGTCAAGCATATACCGCTCCATCAGATGATCGTTACAAGCGTCACTCGTACTTCCGAGGATGTGGAACTGCTGAGAGGGCATAACAAGAATGCCACCGAAAACAGTTGTCATCTCTATGGAACGACATTCGATATTTGTTATAACCGCTATGTTACCGTGCAACCTCCACAATCTCCTATCCGTAGGGCGGTGCAAAACGATACGCTCAAATGGGTGCTTTCAGAAGTGTTGCGCGATATGCGACAGCAACAGCGTTGTTACATCAAATACGAGGTGAAACAGGGTTGTTTCCACATCACCGTAAGGTAATCTCCTCGCCCATTCATTGTTCAATGTTCAACGTTCAATGTTCAATGTTCAATGTTCAATGTTCAACATAAAAATCCCCACCTGTAGCACTACAGACGGGGACCGTAACAACAAAAAAATACAAATTTGAAAACAATATTCTTTTAGCCTATGTAGCTGCTTTTGGAAATCCTTATGGTTCTTTCAATGTGCTTCTACTCTTTCTTTAACTTTTATAAGGCGTAATTCAAATAGTTGATGATGGTTTAGACGGAATGGAGTGAATCGTTTCAGTGAGGGTAGGGCTGATAGAACCTGCTACTGTTGAATGGCTGTATGCCGTATTCGCTGATGAGTTGATAACTCCTTACGAACAGGGTCGAAATCTTATGAAAGACCTGAACCGTCCAGTGGGTGAATCGCTTGATTATTTCCATTATTGTAATAATTTGTTGTTATTATTGTCAGTGATATTGTTGCTTTTGTCATTTGACATTGCAAAGATAGCCATCTTTCATACGGATAACAATTATTCTTTGCTTTTTTCCCTTCGCATGTTGCGACAAATAGGGGCGTTTTGCGACAAATTGCGGGCTTCGGTGCTGATTGTGTCGCACCATTGTTAAAAAAAGAAACAGAGTAGGCGGCCACCTACTCTGATATATCATGCAAGAAACGAGAATGCTGCGAACCTCAAAGGAGCACCTATGAATCTCTGGATTCCTCTTATAGGTCCCTGGTGAGCATATTGCGATAGTCGACTGGAGTCATACCCACGGCTTCCTGCACCCTACGCTGCAACGTGCGTACATTGCCATAGCCTGAATCTTCCGCGATGGATGCTATGCTGAAATTGGGATGTTCACGCAACAGACGCAAGGCCGTGAGCAAGCGCAGGTTGTCGATATATGCATCGGCACTGCGATAGATGGTGTTATGGCGGAAAAGACGGCTCAGACGCTCTTGGCTCACACCCAACAACTGTGCCAACTGAACGGCGTTGAAATCGGGTGCTACATGTGGGCGGTCGGCTTCTACTCGCAACTCGATGAGGGCCATCAATTGTGAATCGTCTTGCAAATCGGCGTTGCGCTGCCTTTCAATGTTGGCACTGAGTATCTCGCGGGCAACTTCCGTGCGACGACGGAACTCTATGTCTTCTTCCAATCGTTGGGAAAGGTCGAGATTGCGGCTCACTAACCGTACCATCTCGTTTCTCAGATGGTCGACTTCTTGGCGGAGGGCGGCATTCTCTTCCCGTAAACGGGTGATTTCTTCTTGATCCTTCATCTTGATATCTTTGGGGTTGTTAATTGTCCTCGGAATCGGCAATCTCGAAGAGATTGTTGAAACCTGTGGTATAAAGCACCTCGCGAATGTCTTCTTTGACACCGACAAGGGTGACACGGCTGTTCACTGCGGCGGCATATTTGCGGATACCTAAAAGAATACGCAAACCGGAACTGCTGATATAGGTGAGCTGGCTGAAATCAAGGATGATATCATAGCCTTCACAATCGTGTAAAGCCATCAAGTCCTTGGCTGCTTGTTCTGATGCGGCGGTGTCAAGCCTGCCTTCAAGGGTGGCGATCATTTTACCGTCTTCTTTCCTAATAGTTGTATTCATGTCTTTGGTTGTAAATGTTTCTAAATATATTATAATCGTTTGATAAGCGTGAGAACGTTTTGGCCGTCGATGCGGTTGTAATTGATGGAATCCATCATCTTCCTAATGAGATGGATGCCTAAACCGCCTATCGGACGCTCTTCGGTCGATAGGGTGGTGTCTGCTTCTTCAAAGGTGGTAGGGTCGAACGGAATGCCGTGGTCGGTGATGGTAAACTTCAGGGTTTCGTTGTCTGCATGAGCCTCAATTGTCACTTCACCTTTGGTTGCTGAGGGATAGGCGTATTTCATTACATTCACCACGGCTTCTTCCACTGCCAGGTTCATCTGCATCGTTACCTTGGGAGTAAAACCTAAAGACTCGCATATCTCATCCACAAATATATTGAGTTGAGGAACGATTCGAACATTGCTCGGCAGGGTGAGGGTGCGTTCCAAACGGAAGGTTTCTTGCTCTTTGGTATAGCGGATGGCCATCATGGTGAGATCGTCACTACGCTCTGCACCGTCTACATATTTGTGTACTGCTGCAAGTATATGGTCTATGAGTGCATTCGCATTCCTGTCGCTCGAAGTGGTGATGTGATCGACCAAATTGCTCAGCAAACGGCGCTTGCCGAACATCTGATGGGTACTGTCCTCCGCTTCGGTCAAACCATCGGTATAGAGGAAGATGGTGCTGCCGGGCTTGATGAATATCTCTTGCTCAGAGTACTTCCAACCTTTATATGTACCCAGGGGAAGGTTGGAGTCGCAAGGCAACTGTTCTACTTTCTCGCCGATGATGTAGGGGGCTTCGTGCCCGGCATTGCTGTAACGCAGACGACCCGAGGGAAGGTCGAGCACTCCTGCGAAAAAGGTGACGAACACATCGTTGGGGTTATCCTCCGACAAGGTGTCGCTGATGGCGGAGACAATGCGATGGGGTTTCGACTCATTCGAAATGACATTGCGGAATAGGGTGCGGGTAATGGCCATTACCAAGGAGGCGGGCACTCCCTTGCCCGACACGTCGCCAATACAGAAAAACAGTTTCTCATCGCGGATATGAAAATCGTAGAGGTCGCCGCCAACAGCTTTGGCTGGCGTCAACGTGGCATGCACATCCACATCGTCGCGATCGGGGTAGGGTGGGAAGATCTTGGGCAAAAGGGCCATTTGGATGCCACTGGCTATCTGTATCTGGTTCTCAAGCTTGCTCTTCTGTATCTGGGCGGCGGCCAAACGGTTGGCACTCAGGAAGGAGCGCCAGATGATATAACCCATCAGCGCTAAACCGACCAATAATAGCAAAAAGAGGTTGAAGCCTATTTTGCGAAGGTTGTGGAATATCTCCTTGTCGGGACAGACCACAGCCATCGACCAACCGGTCTCGCCATGGAGGGGAGCGAAGAACACGTAGTCTTTCTCTCCTTGGGCATTAATCACTGAAGCCTTGCCTTTCCTGCCGCCCATCATCTCTCGGTTGATGTAATGGGCGGTGGTGTCTTCCAAACGCGCTGCCACGTCTTGGATGTTTCCGCGCATCACTAAACTCTCTTCAGGGCATACCATCAATTGACCCGTGCGCGATATGAGCACATTGTAACTCGTTGGATAGATGTGATTGGCATTGAGGGTGTCTGAGAGCCAATCAAGGGAGACATCGGCACCTACAAGGCCGACGATGTTGCCTGTGACATCATGGATGGGATGGGTGTACGTACACAACATCATACGTGCTCCCGCCTCATCGTAATAAGGCTCACTCCAAGAACCGTGACCCGCGCTGATGCCGTCGATGAACCAATGAGATTCCAAGTAATTATGGTTGGAATTGCCTATCTGCGAAACCTCTATCCTGTTGTTTTCACGTCTGGCTACATAGGGCTCAAACCACCGACCTTTCTCTGGATAGTAATTGGCGATGAAGGCGGCACCCACTCCCACGATGGTGGGATTGTTCTCTACCAAACGACGGGTTTCCACATACAGGGAGTCCGGCTGACGAAGTCGTTTCTCTACAGCCCAGACAAGGTTGCCTACTGCTGTCTCTACGGCAATCATCACCTTTTGAATCTCAAGGTTCTTCACACGCAACTCAGTCTCGGCACGGTGCTGCACTTCTTCCTTGATCTCTTCACGGGCATACCAATATTGTATGCCGGCGGTCAACTCTACAAGCACGGCGGCGGTCACTATCAACGCTACGCTCGATTTCGAACGCAACGTCTCAGGCCATAGTTTTCGTAATAAGCTGAACTTCATAGGCAGTGGTTATGGATAGTAGTCGCTCTCCAATGCAATTATCTTATGCAAAGATAATGCAAATCGAGGGGAGAACAAAATTTATTGCGATTTTTATTCACTTCAAGGCTAATCCTGACCCTTTTACGGTCACGGACGGTTGCTCTTCATCTCGCGTTCTTTGATGAGACCATGGCGGTAAGCATAAAGAAGGGCCTGCAAATCGCTGATCTGTTGCCTGATCTCTTTGCCCTTGTCGGTATCGGCAACCAACATGCGGTGCGACGACATCTCGATAATCTGCGTCGTACTCTTGATGTCGGTACCACGCGCCACAGCATCACGTGAACTGGTAAACGGCTCATGCTGAACCAATTGGAAACCGCGACTGTGGTAAACCAGGGTGTAACCGGCGATACCGGTTTCCTTGTGATAGGCTTGCGAAAAACCACCATCGATGACCATCAACTTGCCGTTGGCCTTGATGGGGTTCTCGCCGGTCTTCACATGCACGGGAACATGACCGTTGATGATATGGCGGTTGGGACCCTCCAGTCCGAACGAATCCATGATACGGTCGCAGATGGCTTCGTCGTTGCGCAAACGATAGTAATGGCCTTTCTCTTCCACGTGGGTCTCCTTCTCCTTGATGAAATAACGCTCAAAGGTGGCCATCTTGGATTTGTCGAATAGCGGGGAGTCCTTGCCGCACCAGAGATAGAGGAAATAGTCCTTGGCGTATTCGCGCTCTTGGGGGATGGTGTCCGACTGGAAGGCGGAACGGATGAGCATGCCGATGCAGTGTAAGAGGTCTTTGCCGCTGACTTGCTTGTCGCCGAAGAAACGGACTTCACGCAGCGAACCGTCGGCATTCAAGGGTACGGAGGCGTGGAATAGCAGGTTGTTGTTGTATACCGCATACATACAGCCGTGCTGCAAAAGCAAACGGATATGGCGCTGCAACTTCTCGCTCACACGGAAGGAGTGATGCAATTTGCTCATTAGTGCCTGCTCTCCTTCTGTCAGGGCTTCGGGGGCATTGGGGTCGATGGTGGGGAAATGGCAGGAGGTCAGATCGTATGTGTTGCCTCCCAAATCTATGGTTCCGCTCTCGTAGTCGATATGGGTCAGCAAACGACGCTCGTCCATCGACCATTCGGGGTGCTTGGCAAATAACTGGCTTTCGGTCTTGAACTGCAACACGGAGATGGCTTTGTGCATCTGGGCGGTCAGCCGGCGGTATTTCTCGTCCATCATGCTCTCTCCAAACTCTCTGGGCTGGAATTCGCTACAGGGGTCGTCGCCGTAAGTGTCCATGGCGAAAGTGGCCAAAGGCATGAGATTGATACCGTAGCCTTCTTCCAACGTCTCTAAGTTGGCATAACGCAGACATAGGCGTATCACATTGCAGATGCAGGCATCGTTGCCGACGGCGGCACCCATCCATAGAATGTCGTGGTTGCCCCATTGGATGTCCCAACTATGGTATTTCTCCATCGTGTCGAGAATGAGATGGGCTCCAGGACCACGGTCGAAGATATCGCCGAGGATATGTAATTGGTCGATGGCGAGACGATGGATGACATTGGCGATGGCGATGATGAAATCGTCGGCACGCCCGGTGGAGATGATGGTGTCGGTGATGGCGTTCACATAGGCGGTCTTGTTGGCATCGTCGGTGCGCTCGTGCAACAACTCCTGGATTATGTAGCTGAAGTCGGCGGGAAGCGATTTGCGCACCTTGGAACGGGTGTATTTGCTGGATACATCACGGCATACTCGTACCAGGTGGTGTATGGTGATGTGGTACCAGTCGTCCAACTCCGACTCGCTCGATTTCACAAGGCCGAGCTTTTTCTCCGGGTAATAGATGAGGGTGCACAGCTCGCGTTTCTCCGATTCGCGCATCTCATTGCCGAATAATTCGTTCACCTTGCGCTTGATGTTGCCCGAGGCATTGCGAAGCACATGCTGGAAGGCTTCATATTCGCCATGAAGGTCGGCCAGGAAATGTTCCGTTCCTTTGGGCAGGTTCAGGATGGCTTGCAGATTGATAATCTCAGTGCTCGCTTCGGCCACGGTGGGAAACGAGTGGGAGAGCAATTCTAAATAACGCGGGTCGGCCGTACTTTCGTGAATAGTCGTTGTCATAGGTCAGGTATAGGGTTATAGGTTGGTTACTCCTGGGTGATAAGTGCTTTACGGATGGTTTCGGTACCGATATCATCCAATGGCTCTACTACCATGTAGCCTTCTTCCAAATACAATACTTCATGAAGGATTTGCATCATACGACGGGCAAATCGGTGGATGCTCAATTCCTCAAGGAAATCGGATAGACGGTTTTCGTCAATATCGGCAGCACGCACCATGCGGTAGAAATCGCATATATGGCGCATCGATAGGTCGCTCTCCTTGATGTGGTGGCGAAGGTTGAGCAACATGATACATAAGCGGCGCATGTCTTGCTCCGACGACTTGATCTTGTTGTCCAAGATGGCGGACAAACGCTTGCTATGGTCTAATAATTCGACATCGCTGAGTGCATCGCCGTTCTTGGGCTCTTTCCAAGCGTACCGAGCCACATCTTCTTCTATGGTCGAGGGGATGGGCAACTGCATACGTTCCAAGGCCTTACGTAAATGGGATTCCACGTGATGGTCACGGCCCAGGATGAAGAACTTGCGCCAAGTGGGTGGCGTGAGCTCGCGCAGGTTGAGAATAGCCTGAGGAGTCAATACCTTATGACTGCCTATGGGGGTATTGGCGGTGCGCAGAAGGGCACAGAAATTGGCCTTGTCGCGCTGGGTGAAGGTCTCGTAGATGTCGGTATGGATGATTTTTCGATACCATTCGAGATAGGCTTCAGAGGGGGAGACCTCGCCCGACAATACATCTCCCGTCATGACGATATCCAGGCGTTTGTTCCAACCTAAACGCGACAGTTGGCGGTATTCGGATTCATTCTTGGCTTCGACACCTCGCATGCCATGCAGCATCCTACGCTGGTAGAGAAGGATGCGGGGGAAACGCTGTTGCCAGAACCTGTCGTCCAACACTTTCTTGTCCATCATACCATGGGGGGAGAACACCACACGGAAACCGCGGTTCTTGCTCCAAAGGTATATACGGTAGGCAAAATGGCTCCATGCTCCATGGATATGCACGAAATCGGGCATCTCTTCATACAGTACCGACACAAAACGGCGCTCATACGACATGCCTATGCGGGCGGTCTGGGGATTGAGCACGATGAGGTCGGCGTCACGACGGACGGGCACTCCTCGGTAATACACCATCAAGACCTGCTCCAACTGTTCGTCGGAAACATGGGTGGCACGCAACTCCTTGAGGAGCGGTGCCGTGGCGGGGGTGATGGTGATGAAATGCAATATCTTCATGGTGGATGTTCTCAGACTTTATGGCTGATGAAATCAAATTTGTCGGCATATTCATAACGCAGACGCGTGCGCATACTACGCCACAACATGCTCCATTCGTAAACCACTCCTTGCAGAGGCTTCACGTTCACACCGTATTCCCGGAAGGCTGACCGGTATTCTTGGCGACGGATGAGGATGTTCAGGAAAAGACTGACGATACTCACTCCCAACAGTATGTAGTCGGAACGGAGAATGGAATAGACCAAACCGCATAATACCAATAGCAGGAAGGTATGTAGCAGGAAATGGTCCACATTATATAATATGCGATGGCGGAAACTCCTCGACAGGTGATCTCGTATTTCCTGGTAGAAGATGTGGACATTCTGCCATCCTTTCTCCGTGGGCACGTCTTCTTCCATCCACGACTCGTAGGGCAGCGATATCCCGGTATTGTGAGTGTCGGCGTATTTGTTCACCAGAAAATCGTATTCGCCGATGGTGTACTTCAGGTCGCCCTGATAGCCGTTGCCTTTCATGAACATCGATTTCCTGAACAGTAGCAATGGGCAGTTGGTGCGATAGGGGATGTGTCGGATGCTCTCCCTGAAGAGATACATGGTGGTGTAAAAACGCTCGAAATGGTAATATGACGGTGCATCGGCACCATATCTGACATAACCCAACACCATCGAACGCTCAGCGGTGCATTCACGGGCTAACGACTGCAACCATCGCTGGCTGATGGGTTTGCAGGAGGCATCGCACAGGAGTATCCAATCGTTCGTCGAGGCCTTCACACCTAAGGTAATGGCCAACTTGCGATGGCTCATATAACGCGTGGTGGAGGGTATGAAGGTGGTGTGCAGGTTGTCATGGCTGCGATAGCGCTTGAGTACATCGTCGATACCGGAATCGGTGAGCGACGACACAACGATGATGTCATAACCGGCTGGGTAGTCCTGGGTGAGAAACAAGGGCAGGTGCTCATCCAGCTGGCGCGAGTTGCCCTGCGGGGTCAACACGATGGTTATCCTGGGCATATCGGCGGCATCGGGAGCGGTTGACCCTGATGCTTCTTCCTCAAAGGGTAGGGACGGACGACGACGGATGGCGCTGAACAACGGGGTGATCAGCGACAACAGCAGTAAAAGACTGCTTGCTATGAGGGTCGTCAACGTCAGCGACATCAGAATTCTTCTTTGATATAGCCCGGGGGCAACGGGCGGCAGTTGTAACACGAGGCCATGATCTCACCATAGGCTCCGGCACTGCGCAGGGCTATGAGGTCGCCTCGGTGGGTGGCGTTGAGGTCGATGGATTTGCCGAAGACATCGCTCGATTCGCATATCGGACCGACGATGTCGTAGGTCTCCTTGTCTTCCTCGCTACTCAGGTTCTCTATCTTGTGATAGGCTTGGTACAGGGCGGGACGTATCAAGTCGGTCATGCCGGCATCCACGATCACGAACTTCTTCACGGCGCCTTGCTTGACATACAAGCAGCGGGTAATCAGACTGCCGCATTGGGCCACGACGGCTCGACCCAGCTCGAAATGCAACTGCTGCCCAGGGCGCAGCTGCAGGTGGCGGGCATAGGTGTCGAAATAGGACTTGAAATCGGGTATGGGCACACGATTGGGATGATCGTAGTCTATACCCAGACCGCCGCCTACATTGATATGCTCCACTGGGATGTGGCGTAAGTCCAATTCGCGCTGCAAATCGTTGATGCGATTGCAGAGGGCGGCGAAATCACCCATGTTTAGTATCTGGGAGCCGATATGGAAATGCAAACCGATGAATCGCACGTTCGGCATTGCCTGGGCTTGTTCGATGGCGCTTATCATGTCGCGCATGGCTATGCCGAATTTGTTCTCCGCCAAACCGGTGGTGATATTGCTGTGGGTGTGGGCTCCCACATCCGGGTTGATGCGGAAGGCAATAGGGGCGATCTTGCCCACGGCGTGAGCACGCTCGTTGATGACTTCCAATTCGGCCACACTCTCAACATTGAAACAGAAGATGCCTTTCTGCAAACCCAAGTCGATCTCCCAGTCACTCTTACCCACGCCGGCATACACGATCTTGCGGGGGGAGAATCCGCTGCCTATCGAGGCGCGGATCTCACCGCCACTCACACAATCGGCTCCCAAACCTGCCTGGCAGATCACATTGAGCAACTTGGGGTTGGCGTTGGCTTTCACGGCATAGTGAACGACGAAACCGTCATGCCGACGCGTCTCATCGTTGATGGCTCGTAGGGTGCTGCGGAGCAGGTCGGTGTCGTAATAGTAAAAAGGGGTCGTTAAGCCCGAAAAACCTCCAAGGGGAAATGTTCCTTTCATCGCTATGGGGGCCTTGGTTATCCGAACAACTTGTCGCTAAGGTTCTGCAACGCACGTTTCTTGTCCACTTCCTTGATAAGGAACGAGATGTTGTAGTTCGAACCTCCATAGGATATCATACGGACGGGGATATCTTTCATTGCTTCGGTGGCCAAGGTCTCAAACCCGAGGTTGCTCCAGTCGAGGTCTCCGACGACGCAGATGATGCACATATTGGTGTCGACGGTCACGGTGCCGTATTTCTTCAGCTCGTTCACTATGTCGCTTAGGTGCGAGCCGTTGTCGATGCTTACCGACACGCCTACCTCGGAGGTACACACCATGTCGATGGGGGTCTGGAAACTCTCGAATATCTCGAATACCTTGCGAAGGAAACCCGTGGCCAGCAACATTCGCGAACTCTTGATCTTCACGGCGATGATATTGTCCTTGGCTGCTACAGCCTTGATGTGGCCACGCATCACTACATTGTCGATGATGGTGCCTTCGGCATCGGGATCCATGGTGTTCAGCAGACGAACGGGGATGCCGGCATACTTGGCGGGCTGGATACAGGTGGGGTGCAGGATCTTCGCGCCGAAATAGGCCAACTCGGCGGCTTCCTCGAAATTCAACTGATGCACAGCCTCGGTGTGGTCTACCACACGGGGGTCGTTGTTGTGCATGCCGTCGATGTCGGTCCATATCTGTATCTCGTCGGCTTCCAGGGCGGCTCCTACCAACGAGGCGGTGTAATCGCTCCCGCCGCGCTGAAGATTGTCAACCTCGCCGTAGGCGTTACGGCAGATGAAACCTTGGGTGATGTATACTTGGTGGCCGGGGTGTTGAGCCATCTGGTCCTGCAACTTCTCCTTGATGTATTGGGTGTCGGGCTCGCCGTTCTTGTCGGTGCGCATGAAATCCAAGGCATTCAGAAGAATGGCGTCCACACCTTGCTCCTGCAAGTAGTTCACCATCATGTTGGTGCTCATAACTTCGCCTTGTGCCACGATGCTCTTCTCTTCAAAGCTGGTGAACAAGTCCTTCGTAAATGTGCGCAAGTAATCGAATTCTTCGCCGAGGAACTGACGGGTCTTCTCCTTCCATTCCGCCGAGGAATAGAGTTCTTCCACATGACCGAGGTATTTCTTCTCCGTGGCGTTGATCACGTCGTTGGCCCCGTCGGGGTTCTTCTTGTAGAGATAATCGGATATGTCTACCAACGAATTGGTTGTGCCCGACATGGCTGACAATACGACAAATGTGGGCTCTCCCGAACGTGTCATCAGTGTGGCTACATGCTTCATCCGCTCCGGGCTGCCTACGGATGTGCCGCCAAATTTCATTACTATCATAACGTCAATATTTTTTCTAAACTGATAATTCTTTAACAAACGTCCAACCTTCAACCATCAACGTTCAATGTTCAACCTTCACTGTCCTCGCTAAGGTCCATTTGGTTGTACTCCTTGGTCACATCCGTCATGGTCTTGTCCTTGCAACGGTATACTGTGCCGGGAAACTCATCCAAAAGGGGAATATTATGGGTGGTCATCACTATGGTGGTGCCAGTTTTCTGGATATCGGTCAGCAAACTCACAATGTGGCGGGCGGTCTCGGGATCGAGATTGCCTGTGGGCTCGTCGGCGATGATGATCTTGGGATGGTTCAGTAGGGCACGGGCTATGGCTATGCGCTGCTGCTCGCCGCCAGACAACTCATGGGGCATCTTGTCGCGCTTGTCCAACATGCCTACGGCTTCCAACACTTCGTCGATACGGGCATCACGCTCCGACTTGTCGTCCCATCCGGTGGCCTTCAGCACAAAACGCATGTTGCGGTAAACGCTACGGTCGTGGAGCAACTGGAAATCCTGGAAAATCACTCCCATCTCTTTACGCAGGGAGGGAATGTCGCGCCTGCGGATGGTGCAAACGTCGCGGCCCAACACTTCAGACTTCTCTGCCGATTCGATGTCCAACTCACAATAAAGGGTCTTCAACAACGAACTCTTGCCGGAACCTACCTTGCCGATGATATAGACGAACTCTCCCTCGTCAACTTGGAAATCGATGTCCTTCAAGACAAGGAAATCTTCTTGGTAGATGCTTACTTTCTGATAGTCGATTAACATGGCTTTTCTCGTTTTTGGATTCTTCTCGATTTAGGTAATCTTCATAGTCGGGGCATCAGTGTTTGTGCCACTTCGGATCGTGACGGGTCACCAACTCCGCGGCCAGGTCTTCTATACGCAACCCCTTGCTCGACAGGAGAACAATGAGATGATAGAGAAAATCCGAGCCTTCGTAAATCATACGCTCGTTGGTGCCGTTGGTGGCCTCAATCACCAATTCCAGGGCTTCTTCGCCTACCTTCTGGGCCATACGGTTCAAACCATCGCGAAACAGACTGGTGGTATAGCTGCCTTCGGGCATCTCTTCACGACGCTTGTCAATGAAATCCTGCAATTCGGACAGGAACAGCAAGGGCGACTTCTCATTGCGCTCGCCCCAACAGGTGTCGGTGCCTAAATGGCAGGTGGGACCATCAGGGCGGGCTTTCACCAATAAGGTGTCGTGGTCGCAATCCTCACTCATACTCACTAAGTGGAGGTAATTGCCCGAGGTCTCTCCCTTGGTCCACAACTGTTGGCGACTGCGACTGAAAAACGTGACGAGACCGCTGCTGAGGGTCTTGTCCAACGCTTCCTGGTTCATGTAGCCCAGCATCAACACGTTCTTCGTGTCGGCATCTTGAACGATGGCTGGAACCAATCCGCCCATTTTCTCAAAATCAATGCTCATATTCCTACTATCTTTCTTTATTACTTATTCTTAATTACTCACCTCTCACTTCTCACTTCTCACTTCTCACCCCTCACTTCTCACCTCTCACCTCTCACCCCTCACCTCTTTATAGTCTTACTGCTATACCTTCGGTGCGAAGGTAATGTTTCAGATCCATCAAATCAATCTCCCCGAAATGGAACACGCTGGCGGCTAAGGCGGCGTCGGCCTTGCCCTCGGTGAACACATCACGGAAATGTTCCTTCTGACCGGCACCTCCACTGGCAATGATGGGGATGGGGAGGGCGTCGCTCAGCATAGCCAACGCTTCGTTGGCGTAGCCTCCTTTCACTCCGTCGTGGTTCATGCTGGTGAACAAGATCTCTCCGGCACCTCGGTCTGCCACTTCCTTGGCCCAGTCCATCAACGTGCGCTCAACGCGTATCCGGCCGCCGTTCACGTAACAATGCCAACCATCGGCGTCTAAACGGGCATCAATGGCGCATACACAGACCTGAGAACCGTATCGGCTGGCTATCTCGTCTATCAGCGCCGGACGACGGAGGGCAGCGCTGTTCACACTCACCTTGTCGGCTCCGGCATACAATAGACGGTCGACATCGCTCAACTCGTTGATGCCGCCGCCAACGGTGAAGGGGATGTTCACTTCCAAGGCCACACGGCTCACCAGTTCGGTGAAGGTCTTTCGGCCTTCATGCGATGCGGTGATGTCAAGGTAGACCAATTCATCGGCACCACATTCACTATACACCTTGCCCATCTCTACAGGATCACCGGCTTCGCGCAATTCAACGAAGTTGATGCCCTTCACGGTCTTGCCGTCTTTGACATCCAGACAGGGGATGATTCGCTTGGCTAATCCCATACGCTTGTCAGTTGGGTTAAATCTATCTTGCCTTCATAATAGGCTTTGCCGAAAACCACTGAGGGTATGCCGGCTTCTTCCAGGGCTAATATGTCGGCGGCACTCGACACACCTCCACTGGCTATCAGATGGAGGGTGGGGTAATGCTGCATGATCTCTTTGTACAGGGGGATGGAGGGCCCGTTCAACATGCCGTCGCGCGAGATGTCGGTACACAACACATGCTTCACACCTTCCTTGATATAACGGCCCAGAAAGGGAATGAGTTCTTCACCACTGGATTCTTGCCAGCCATTGATGGATATCTTCCCGGCTCGCACGTCGGCACCCAGGATGATACGGTCGGCTCCATAGGTGTGCAACCAGTCTAAAAACTGGTCGGGCTTCGTGACAGCCACCGAACCGATTGTCACCAGCGAGGCTCCATTGGTAAAGGCTTCCTCCAAGTCCGACTGACTCTTGATGCCACCGCCGAAGTCTACGCATAGGTGGGTGTTCTGGGTGATGCCGCGCAAGACGTGGCCGTTGACGATATGGTGCGACTTGGCTCCATCAAGGTCGACGATGTGAAGACGTCGGAAACCAAGGCGCTCGAACTCCTCGGCCATGGCTACGGGGTCTTCGTTGTATACGGTCTTTGTGGCGTAGTCTCCAAGGGTCAACCTCACGCACTTGCCGTCTATCAGGTCTATGGCGGGTATCAATTCTATCATATCTCAATGCTTTTGGAGGATTCTCGGGCTATGTCGAGGAAATTGCGTAGAATGAGCTCACCTACACGGCCGCTCTTCTCGGGATGGAATTGGGTGGCGAAGAAATTGTCTTTCTGCAGCGAGGCACTGTAAGGGTGGATATAGTCGGCCTCGGCGGCTGTCCACTCGCATACAGGCACGTAATAGCTGTGAACGAAATATACGTAGGGGTCGGCTGGCAATGCCTTGAAAAGGGGCGAACGCATACCCGACAATTTGTTCCAACCCATAGAGGGTATCTTGTCGCTATGGCTCTTGGGCACAAACCGCCTGACATCCACATCGAACACGCCCAGACAGGGGGTGTCGCCTTCTTCACTGTGCCGGCAGAGCAGTTGCTGGCCTATACAGATACCTAACACGGGTTGCCGCAACGAACGGATAAGCTCGTCCAAACCGTGGGCGTGCAGGTATTCCATGGCTCCGAAGGCCTCGCCCTGGCCGGGAAAAACCACACCGTCGGCTCGGCGCAACAATTCAGGGGAGTCGGTCAAACAGGGCTCCACTCCTAAACGGCGAAAGGCGTTCAGCACCGAACGCACATTGCCGGCATTGTATTTTACTACGGCTATCTCCATCGCTTCAGTTGAATATCACCGTCTTGTTGTTGTAGGTGAGTATCTTGCGCTCTATATGCTTCGTCACGGCACGCGACAATACGATCTTTTCCAAGTCGCGACCCTTCAGCACCAGACTCTCAGGAGTGTCCTTGTGGGTGATGCGTACCACGTCTTGCTCGATAATCGGGCCGGCATCCAACTCCGAGGTCACGTAATGACTGGTGGCTCCTACAATCTTCACACCTCTTTCCCATGCCTGATGATAAGGGCGGGCCCCAATGAAGGCGGGAAGGAAGGAATGGTGGATGTTGATGATGTGGTGGGGATATTGGGCCACCAGGTCGTCGCTGATAATCTGCATGTAACGGGCCAACACGATGAAGGTGACCTTGTTCTCACGCAAAAGGGCCAACTCGGCGGCTTCCACCTCGGCCTTGTTCGAATGGTCTTTGTTGATGGACCACACATGGAAGGGAATGCCGAACTGGTCGCCGATGAAACGCAGATCCTCGTGGTTGCTCACTATACACGGTATTTCCACAGCCCACTCTCCGCTGCGGTAACGGGCCAGCAAATCGTACAGGCAGTGACTCATCTTACTCACAAAAATGGCCATCCGGGGCTTCACGTCGTTGAAATACAGATTGAAGGTCATGTCGAAACGTTTAGAGTACAGCATCCTGATGTACTCCTCAATCTTTTCGCGGGGGATCAGAAAACCTGATAATTCCCATTCTATGCGCATGAAAAAAACACCGCCCTGACGGTCCACATGCTGGTCAAGATAAACAATATTACCCATATTGTCAGTGATGAACTTCGTAATCTCACTGATGATGCCTTGACGGTCCGGACAATGCAATAGCAAAATGGCCGTTGGGTTGGTTGCTGTCATTCTATGATTGTTTTTTATATCTTTTCGATTGATGGTTGTTACTGACTCCTCCTTTCTAACTTTTTCCTCTTTCAAACTGCAAAGGTAAGCATTTTCCGAGGATTTATGTTATAAATCAACTCCAAATTTCCATTTTATTACTCTTTGTGCATACTTTTGTGCTATTTATACACTTATGCTGATGTATTTATGGCGCCCATCGAGTTTGTAAATTTTGTTTCTTGACCGCCCCAGAAGGGCAAAAAACGACTTTTTTTCTTTTTTTTTATAGAATATAGACCTAAAAACTTGGATAATTCGTAAAAAAAAACTATCTTTGCGGAAACAAACGATAAACTTGTTCAAGTTTCATCGTTATGAAGATATAAAGAGGATATAGGGAGATGGTCACTTTTAAGTGATAAAGATAAAGCGCAATACCTTGACATATACTATGAAAATGGGGTCAGAGCTATTGTCTTCATTTCTTTTCTTCTTTACTCCTCCACTTCTCCTCTCCAGACTGCTGGAGTATGCTGTAGTTGATAACTTATTATTTCATCTATTTAAAGATATGGCTAAGTATAATATTACTGAGAAGAAAGAAAAAGAAGCTGCTTACAGAAGCCTTGTAAGTCCTAAATTCATGGATGAACTTAAAGAAAAAATCCTTAACATCATTCTAATTCAAAAGAAATACAAGGACAAGAATTATTCGGCAAAGCAGTTGGCGGAAGACCTGGGCACGAACACCAGGTATATCTCTGCTGTGGTCAATGTGAGATTTCACATGAACTACACCACGTTCGTCAATAAATATAGGATAGAAGAAGCCATGAACCTGCTCGTGGATAAAAGATACCAGGAACTCAACATGGAGGATATCAGCGATATGGTAGGCTTCTCCAACAGGCAATCGTTCTACGCCTCATTCTATAAATTCAATGGGATGACCCCGCGAGAGTATAAGATGAATCATCTTGCACAGCATCCCGCCATGAAGGAGAACAAGAAAAAAATACGTACAAAACCAGATACAAACAAAGAATAGCATTCATGGATATTCAAGAACCAGCGTTCTCTTATGTCGACGAAAAGTTCGCCGACATTCAAATGCTTAGGTATAGACTCAATGGATTCGAACAGTTGAAACCTCGACAGAAAGTGTTCATCTATTACCTTGCGCAGGCTACACTCTACGGACGCGATATCACTTTCGACCAATATGGTAAGTACAACCTTAAAATCAGGAAAACACTTGAGGCGATATACCGTGTAGGAAAAGGAAACGATACTTCCGAACAATTCTGTCAACTCACCACTTACCTCAAGAGAATATGGTTCTCAAATGGCATCCACCATCATTATGGGTGCTTGAAATTCATTCCTTCATTTTCACCGTGGTTCTTGCTGCAGTACATGGAAAAAGTGGATAAGAACAGTTTGCCACTGGAAAAAGGGCAGACTGTTCAGCAACTCTTCCATGAACTACAACCGGTCATCTTCGACCCTGATGTCATGACGAAACGTGTCAATAAGGAGGATGGGGTGGACCTCGTGAAAACGTCTGCCTGCAATTTCTATGATGATGTGTCGCAAGAGGAGGTGGAATGTTTCTACCAAAAGAAAAAAATACATGACACCGACCAACAACCTTCGTGGGGACTTAATTCCACGTTGGTGAAAGAGAATGGCGACCTCAAGGAATTGACATGGAAGGCTGATGGCAAATACGGCGAGGCTATCAAGAAAATCATCTTCTGGCTCAATAAGGCGGTCGAAGTGGCGGAAAATGAGAAACAAAAAACAGTTATAAGAAAATTGGTGCGTTTCTATGAGACGGGCGACTTGGCTCATTTCGACGAATATTCCATCGAATGGCTTGAGGATAAGGAGAGCACCATCGATTTTATCAATGGCTTCATCGAGGTGTATGGCGACCCGCTCGGACTGAAAGGCACATGGGAGGGCATCGTCGAATATGTGGACAAAGAGGCCACAAAACGAACAAGAATCATCAGCGAAAACGCACAGTGGTTTGAAGACCACTCGCCCGTCGACCCGCGCTTCAGAAAGGAAAAGGTCAAAGGGGTGTCGGCCAATGTCATCTGCGCGGCGATGCTCGGCGGTGAGGAATACCCTGCTTCCGCCATAGGCATCAATCTGCCCAATGCTGAATGGATAAGGGAACAGTATGGAAGCAAAAGCGTCACCATCGGCAACTTGACCGAAGCGTATAACCATGCGGCAAAAGGTAGTGGATTCCGCCAGGAGTTCGTCGACGACGAGCTGACGCTCTCCATGCTCGACCAGTATGATGACATCTGCGACGACCTACATACCGACCTGCACGAATGCCTCGGACATGGCAGCGGACAAATGCTTCCCGGCACGGATGCCGATGCTTTGAAAGCGTATGGGAATACCATCGAGGAGGCAAGGGCCGACCTCTTCGCCTTGTATTATCTGGCGGATGGGAAAATGGTGCAACTCGGGCTCCTACCCAACAACGAGGCGTTCCATGCCCAGTATTACTCTTATATGCTCAATGGTTTGATGACTCAACTCACCCGTATCTCCAAAGGACACGACATCGAGGAGGCTCACATGCGCAATAGGGCGCTCATCGCTTATTGGGCGCTCCAGCATGGCGAAGGATGCGTAGAGATGGGCAAAAGAAATGGGAAAACGGTCGTCACTATACATGATTACCAAAAACTGAGGGCGTGCTTCGCCGAACTGCTCAAGGAAATACAACGTATCAAGAGCGAAGGGGATTATCTCGCCGCACGCAACATGGTGGAGACTTATGCCGTGAAGGTCGATGCACAACTACATGACGAGGTGCTCCAACGATTCGAAAAACTCAACATCGCACCCTACAAGGGATTCATCAATCCCGTGCTCTCTCCCGTACTCAATGATTCGGGCGAAATTATCGATGTGAGGGTGGATTATTCTGAACCCTACGACGAACAAATGCTTAGATATTCTTCTCAATATGGCACACTCTGAACACCAGGACGTCATTCGCGAAAAGGCCAATGCCATACGTTGCGAATTCAGGCTGCTCATGAATGGGGTGGCCTCGCAATCCATGAGGCAGAAGGGCTCATCCTATCACATCAACTGGGGGATTCAGCTGCCACAACTCAAGGAACTGGCGACGCAATATGAGAAAAACGGACAGTTGGCCATCATGCTATGGAAAGATGATGTGAGGGAATCGAAAATCATGGCCACCTTGCTTATGCCACACGACGAGATGTTGCCGGATATGATGGAACAATGGATGCAACAGATAAGCAACATGGAAATGGTGGAGATGTCGGTCGTCAACTTGTTCCAATATGCTGATTCGGCGCCGTTTTTCGCATATAAGTGGATGGCGTCCGGCAATGAGTTGGAGCAATATGCGGGATTCCTGCTCATCGGACGCTTGTTCATGCAGCATAGGGAACCTAACGACAGAGGCATTCAGGAATTTCTCGACCAGGCTGCCGCCGCCATACTGTCCGACTACTTGCCGGTGAGGAAGGCTGCCTCAACCGCGGTGATGAAATTCGCCGACTTGGGCGAGGAGTATGCCGACATCGCTCAGAAAGCCATGTCTTCCATGGGTATCCCACTTTTCTAGTCTTCGCGCCCTCTTTACACCCCGTACATCCCTTTTCTGCAATTTTAGACTTTTTTTACAAAACAACAGACGGTTTGTCATCTTTTAGTCGTATCTTTGTGCGGTTTAGCAAACATACATGGAAGATAGTGTAAAATCGAAGGCGGAAAAGATTCTTTCCGATTTCCTCGTGGAAAGCGGAAAGAGAAAAACACCCGAAAGATTCGCTATCCTCGACTCGGTGTATTCCATGAAGGGACATTTCACCCTGGAAGAACTGAGTGAGGAACTGCAAAACAATAATTTCAGGGTGAGTAAGGCCACGCTATATAATACAATGAACCTCCTGCTTACGGTAAGGCTGGTGGTAAAACATCATATAGGCAATGTCACGAAATACGAAGCCACATATATCAATGGGTACCATTGCCATCAGATATGCACTACCTGTGGCAAGGTGACTGAAGTCAATACCGCGGCTATTACCAATACGCTGCTGGCCCTGAAACTCAAACGATTCAGGCAAGAGGGATTCACACTCTATTTCTATGGCATGTGCAGCTCGTGCCAGACAAAATTGAAACGGAAAAAGGCAAAGAAAAACATCAAACTAAAATAAAAAACATGAACAACGGAAAAGTTGACGTCTTATTGGGATTGCAATGGGGCGATGAAGGAAAAGGAAAAGTAGTGGATGTGCTCACACCTAATTATAATGTGGTGGCACGATTCCAGGGTGGGCCCAATGCCGGACATACACTCGAGTTCGAAGGACAGAAATATGTGCTACGAAGCATTCCTTCAGGCATCTTCCAAGGCGACAAGGTCAATATCATCGGCAATGGCGTGGTGCTCGCTCCAGACCTCTTCATGGATGAGGCGATGGAACTGGAGAAAAGTGGACATAACCTGAAAAATCGTTTGCATATCTCTAAAAAAGCTCATCTCATCATGCCTACGCATAGGGTGCTCGATGCGGCTCAGGAAAGAGCGAAAGGAAAAAGCAAGGTAGGTACCACAGGAAAAGGTATAGGACCGACCTATACCGACAAAATCTCACGCATGGGACTGAGAGTGGGAGATATCCTCGACAATTTCCAGGAAAAATATCAGGCTCATAAGGAGAGACACCTCCAGATGATCGCCAACCTGGGGTATACCGACTTCGACATCGAGGAAACGGAACGAAAATGGATGAAAGGCATAGAATATCTGGCGCAGTTCCCCATCGTCGACAGTGAACATGAGGTGAACGCTCTGCTGCGTGAGGGAAAAAACATCCTTTGCGAAGGTGCCCAGGGTACCATGCTCGACATTGACTTCGGTAGTTATCCTTTCGTCACTTCTTCCAACACGATATGTGCGGGAGCTTGTACAGGGCTGGGTATCGGACCGAATAAAATCAATCGGGTGTATGGCATCATGAAGGCGTATTGCACCAGGGTAGGGGCAGGACCCTTCCCAACGGAACTGTTCGACGAGACTGGCGACAAGATAAGGGCTATCGGTCATGAGTTCGGCGCGGTGACAGGACGCGAACGCAGATGTGGATGGATCGACCTCGTTCAACTGAGGTATTCCATCATGGTCAATGGAGTGACCGACCTCATCATGATGAAAAGCGATGTGCTCGACTCCTTCGACACCATCAAGGCGTGCGTGGCTTACAAGGTCAATGGTACGCTTACTCGTGATTTCCCCTACGACATAGAAAAGGGCATTGAACCGGTATACGAGGAACTGCCGGGATGGAAAACAGATCTGTCGCAACTCACCGACGAGAGTCAATTCCCATTGCCTTTCAAACAGTATATCGATTTCCTCGAAAAGGAATTGGAAACACCCATCCGCATCATCTCCATCGGTCCGGATAGGCAACAGACAATAATAAGGAAATAATTCACCATCATCAAAATGGCAACCAAGACAAGCATACCTAAAGGTACACGCGACTTCTCGCCAGTGGAAATGGCGAAGAGAAATTATATCTTCAATACCATACGCGAGGTCTACGAACAGTATGGATTCCAGCAAATCGAAACGCCGGCCATGGAGACATTGCAGACGCTCATGGGCAAGTATGGCGAAGAGGGGGATAAACTGCTCTTCAAAATCCTCAATTCGGGCGACTTTCTCAACAAAGTGGGCGATGAGGAACTGAAAGAGGCGAATCCTTTGCATCTCGCAGCGAGAATATGTGAGAAGGGACTGCGATACGACCTCACTGTGCCGTTCGCTCGTTTCGTGGTCATGCACCGAGAGGAAATACAACTGCCGTTCAAACGCTATCAGATACAACCGGTGTGGAGGGCGGATAGACCTCAGAAGGGGCGCTACCGCGAGTTCTATCAGTGCGATGCCGATGTGGTGGGCAGCAACTCCTTGCTCAATGAGGTGGAACTGATGCAAATCGTAGATACCGTGTTCACTAAGTTCGGCATACGTGTGCGCATACATATTAATAATAGGAAAATCCTGACGGGCATTGCAGAGGTGATAGGTGCCAAGGAGAATATCGTCGACATCACGGTGGCCATTGACAAACTCGACAAGATAGGGCTCGACAATGTCAATGCCGAACTCAAGGAGAAAGGTCTCTCCGACGAAGCTATTGATAAACTCCAACCGATTCTTGCCTTGGCGGGTAGCAATGAGGAGAAACTGCAACGGCTCAAAACGCTGCTCGCCGATTCCGAAGTGGGTATGAAGGGTATCGAGGAGGCGGAGTTCATCATCTCCACACTCAACGAATGCGACCTCAACAATGAGGTGATGGTCGACCTTACACTGGCACGTGGACTCAATTACTATACGGGCGCTATCTTCGAGGTGAAGGCGCTCGACACTCCCATGGGCTCTATCACCGGAGGTGGCCGCTACGACAACCTTACTGGTATCTTCGGCCTTCCTGGCATCAGTGGCGTGGGCATCTCGTTCGGCGCCGATCGCATCTTCGATGTGCTCAATACGCTCGACCTCTATCCAAAAGAAGCGGTATCAGGCACTCAACTCGTGTTCATCAACTTCGGTGAGAAAGAGGCACGCTATTCCATGAATGTCGCTCGTGAATGCCGATGTGCGGGCATCAAGACGGAGGTTTACCCCGACAGCGTGAAGATGAAAAAGCAGATGGCTTACGCCAATGCCAAGAACATTCCTTTCGTGGCCATTGTGGGAGAAGACGAGATGGCGAAAGGCATCGTGTCGCTCAAGAATATGGAAACGGGTGAACAACTGCTCGTCGATACTAAACAACTGATCGAAGTGATATGCAACGGGAAAACAGAATGAGAAAGTCGCTGACATATCTGTTCGTAGTCATGGCCGTCTTTATGATGACGGCGGCCAAGAAGTCGGTCACTATCTTCATGATCGGCGATTCAACCATGGCCAACAAACCCTACACCGAGGGAAAACAGGAACGAGGATGGGGCATGGCATTACAGGGCTTTTTCAAGGAGAATGTGCATATCGACAATCATGCCGTAAACGGAAGGAGCACGAAAAGCTTTATCAACGAGGGTAGATGGGACAAGGTGAAGAATCTCATCAAACCGGGTGATTATGTGTTCATTCAGTTCGGACACAATGATGAGAAACCCGCTCCTGAACGACACACGGATCCGGGAAGCACCTTCGACGACAACCTGCGGAAATTCGTCAATGAAACGAGGGAACGGGGTGGCATACCGGTACTCTTCAATTGTGTGGTCAGGCGTAACTTCCAAAGGATAGTGCCTAAGAATGATGATGATGAGAAATTGAGGGAGTCGGTGTTCTCCAACGATACCATCGAGAGCGACACGTTGTTTGATACGCATGGCGAATATCGGCTGGTGCCTCAACGTATCGCACGCGAATTAAATGTTCCCTTTGTCGATGCCAACGCTATCACCCATCAGCTCGAACAGAGCATGGGGCGTGAGGGCTCGAAAAAACTCCACATGTGGTTCCGGCCGGGAGAGATACCTTCCATTCCGCAAGGACGACAGGATAATACACATTACAATGTATATGGCGCCCATGTGGTGGCGGGTTTGCTGGTGGATGCTGTCGGCGAGGTCGTTCCCGCACTGAAGCGTTATATCGTACACTATGATTATATCGTGGCTGAAGATGGCAAGGGCAATTACATGTCTCTCCAACAGGCCATTGATGATGCTCCCATGCATAAGAAAACATACATCAGGGTACTCAATGGCAATTGGCCCAAACCTTCCATTCCTAAGGGAAAGAAAATCAAGATTGTCTGCGACACCCCTGCCTCTATTGGAAAATAATCTCTATTTATTCTTAATCATTTATCTTATAAACATTTAATTATAAAAAAACATTATGAAGAAAAAATTTATCTGTACCGTTTGCGGTTACATTCACGAGGGTACCGAGGCTCCCGAGAAGTGCCCGGTTTGCAAGGCTCCTGCCAGCAAGTTTACTGAACTGGAAGATACAGGCGAACTGACTTTCGCTACTGTCCATGTATTGGGTGCTGCTCGTAAGGAAGGGGCTACAGAGGAGATGATCAAGGACCTCGAAAGTCATTTCAATGGTGAGTGTGGCGAGGTGGGCATGTATCTGGCTATGGCCAGGCAGGCTGACAGGGAAGGTTATCCCGAAATTGCCGAGGCGTTCAAACGCTATGCTTTCGAAGAGGCCGACCATGCTTCTCGTTTCGCTGAGCTCCTGGGCGATGTGCTGGGCGACACCAAGAGTAATCTCGAAGCGCGTATCGCTGCTGAGAAGGGGGCGTGCGAAGACAAATTCCGTATCGCCAAAAATGCCAAGGCGGCAGGCATGGATGCCACTCACGATACCGTTCATGAGATGGCGAAGGACGAGGCACGCCACTGCGCAGGCTTCAACGGTCTTTATCAGCGCTTCTTCAAGAAGTAAGGTAACCTCCTCCCCTCCTTTTCCAATGCTAGCTAACCTCCTCCCCTCCTTTTCCAATGCTAGCTAACCTCCTCCCCTCCTTTTCCAAAGGAGGGGCAGGGGTGGTTTGTAAAACAATGTCCTTACCGCTCAATTGCCTTTCTAACTAGTGCGATAACAAAAAGAGGTTGCCGAAAGGCAACCTCTTTTACTTTATGTAATATCCACGATTAGGCTTCGATAGCTGCCACACCGGGGAGCACCTTGCCTTCGATGGCTTCCAGAAGGGCACCACCACCAGTCGAGATGTATGACACTTGGTCAGCCATACCGAACTTGTTGATGCAGGCCACGGAGTCACCACCACCAATCAGAGAGAACGCGCCATTGGCGGTAGCCTCGGCGATGGCGTCGGCGATGGCTTTAGAACCACCGATGAAGTTGTCGAACTCAAACACGCCGGCAGGACCGTTCCACAAGATGGTCTTGGCATCCTTGATGGCCTCGGCGAAGGCTTTGCGGGTCTCAGGACCGGCATCCAGACCTTCCCAACCCTCGGGAATGGCGTTGGAAGGACAAACCTGGGTGTTGGCGTCGTTGGAGAAAGAGTCGGCGGCGATGCAGTCGGTGCCCAACACGAGGTTCACACCGTTCTCCTTGGCTTTCTCGATCACGGAAAGGGCTACGTCGAGCTTGTCGTCCTCGCAGATGGAGTTGCCTATCTTACCTCCCTGGGCCTTGGCGAAGGTATAGGTCATACCACCGCACAGAATCAGGTTGTCCACCTTGCCAAGCAAGTTCTCGATGATACCGATCTTGGTCGACACCTTCGAACCTCCCATGATGGCGGTAAACGGACGCTTGATGTTGCCAAGTACGTTGTCCACGGCGGTCACCTCTTTCTCCATCAGGTAACCCAGCATCTTGTGGTCCTTGTCGAAATACTCGTCAATAACGGCGGTGGAGGCATGCTTGCGGTGGGCGGTACCAAAGGCGTCCATCACGTAGCAGTCGGCATAGCTGGCCAGGGTCTTGGCAAACTCTTTCTGGCTGGCCTTCATGGCCTTCTTGGCATCGTCGTAAGCGGGGTCTTCCTTGTCAATGCCCACGGGCTTGCCTTCCTCTTCGGGATAGAAACGAAGGTTCTCCAACAGGAGCACCTCACCAGGTTTCAGGGCGGCGGCTTGGTCGGCGGCCTTCGCACAATCGGGGGCGAACTTCACGGCTACACCAAGGGCGGCAGATACGGCGTCTACAATCTGACCCAATGAGAACTTGGGGTTCACCTTGCCTTTGGGCTTGCCCATATGCGACATGATAATCAGCGCACCACCATCGGCGAGCACTTTCTTCAGCGTGGGAAGGGCACCGCGGATACGGGTGTCATCTGTGATCTTACCATTCTCATCCAGGGGGACGTTGAAGTCTACACGCACAATTGCCTTCTTACCGGCGAAATTGAATTGATCGATTTTCATAATCTGTTATTGTTTATAATAATTGGAAGTATGATTTTGCTTGATGTTGCAAATTTACACAAATAAATTGAGATTGGTTTCATGCCACCATCAATTTTTGTTTTTTTTAGGCATTGGCGGGGGAAATGCCATGCTCACTTGTCAAATCTTTGCAAAATATACTTGATTTTGATGGCCTTACGACGGGATAACTCGCCGGGGTTGGTACCAGGATGTCCTTCGGGCACACTCATGCCGTGCTCGGCATAGAATGTCTGCCAATAGGGGAGTATCTCTCCGGTCGAGGTGGTGAAGGTCATAGGGATGGTGCCAAACACCTTGCGACCGTCTACCAGGGTGTACGACTGCTCAACCAACTCGCTGCAATAGATGGCGGTGTTGTCGGGCAGGAATAGATGGTCGTAGGCGCGACCCAAATAGGCGGAGGCGCGATGGAGCGTGCGCTCTCTGTCCAACAGTCCGCGCACACGTCCCACTATATGGTAGCCCTCACGGGCTAAAACGGTGTCTAACGGGGTGTAAACCACACCCGCGTCGATGGCTTCCAGCACATAGGGCCGACCATCGCGTTTCAGGTAGATGGCCACATGGTCTATCTTCAACTCTCCTGTGCCTTCGGTCACGGAGGTGATGGCGTTGTCGGTGGAACTGACATGGAAGAGCAGATCGCAATCCCTCAACTGGCCGACATCGCTCAGCATTTTTTGGGCATGCAGGCTTATGGCGCAGAGCCAGCAGCCAAGAATCCATCCACATCGGCCCGTCATGCTCATCTCACTACTCGTTTCTTGCCGCCGACGATGTAAAGGCCCTTGGGCAGGGCGTCAACATGCTCTCCTCTCACTTGGGTACCGTCTATACGGTAGATGGACGTCGGGCCATCGACATGCGCCGCCTCGGTGATTCCTGTCGACTCCAACGGGGGCATGAAAATCACTTCGCCTAAAGAGGGGTCGTCGTTCTGGTGGAACACCACTCCTTCGATTTTCTCTTCCGTCTGCTCGTCTACATTCCAGTGGTTGCCTTGGGCATACACCGTTTGGGTGGAGTTGTTATACAGGTCGTACAATGCGCCGCCGTTGCCGTTGTACTTGAACACGTTGCCGCCGGCATTGTATCGCTCGTCGCTTTCGTCCACATCGACACGCCCTATGTTCACGTCGCCACATCCGATTACCGTAATCCCCCATAGGCTGTTCTCTATGTAGTTGCCGCTCACCACGGCGGTCTGCTTCATGTAGGGGTCGTATAGGCTGATACCGCTGCCTCCGTTCATCGCATTGCTCTCATGGCAGTTGTCGATGAGCTGGTTGCCGCGTATCTCCACATCCATCACACCCATGGTCGAGATGCCGTAGCGGTTGTCTTTCACGGTGTTGTTCTCAATCGTCACCTTGAAACCTTCGGTGCCGTAGAAATTGGAGATACCGATGCCGCCTACCATGTTGTGGTTCGGGTCGCCGATGACTTCACAATCTCTCACAATGACTTGGGGAGAGGCGGTAAGGTTCAGCTGGGGGATATTGTTGTTGGCGGTGGAGTTGTAATAAAACGAGCAGTTGGCTATCTCGATGGGACAGAAATAATTGGCGGCACTGGCTATGGCTGCCTTCTGGTTGTAGGCGAAATGGCAGTCCTCAATCTTGAAGGGAGCGCCGTCGGGACCCAGAAACAGGGCGGCACCCTGAGTGCCGGCATGATCGGTAAACTGGCAGTCGCGCACCTCCATACCGTAGGGACATTGGCAACGCAGACCCACAAACTCGAAATTCAGGTTGCTCACCAGCACCTGATGGTCGCCACCCCACACTTCCACATTGTAGGGGCGCAGGGCTTCGTGGGTGATGGTCAGGGTCGTGGTCTCTTCGGGAGAGAGGGTGGCGATACCTTTGATCAGCAACTCGGCACTGTCGGCAAATCGGATGGTGGCGCCACTGTCCATTACGAAGAAATCGCCTTCGCTTATCTCCACGTTTCCTTCCAACACATAACTGTCACTCCCAAGCGTGACTCCACTCGAGGGGATGGTGGCAAGGGTAGCGAAAGAGTAGGTGGTGCCGTCGCCGGCGGTGACAAAGGAATCGGCCAGCGAGGTGAATGGGGTGATGGAGAATAACGCCACAATGAGGGCGATAACACTGTTTTTCATTTTCACTTGTTCGATGTGTTGTTATTGGATGTTGATAATAAACTGTTTTTCCTGTATAAATATGCTACGAGGGCACCTGAGATATTATGCCATACGCTGAACAAAGCACCGGGGATGGTGGCCAGCGGATAAGCGGCGAAATGCATCGTGGCCAGACTGCTCGCCAAACCGGAATTCTGCATGCCCACCTCGATGGATATCGCACGCTGCTTGGGGGCGGAAAGACCTAACAGCAGACCAACTAAGTAACCCAAGCCCAGACCGCTGAGGTTGTGGAGCATTACAACTATCATGATCAACCAACCGCCTGTCATCAGCTTGTCGGCATTGGCGGAGATGATGATGGCTACTATCATGGCGATGGCGATGGAGGAAAAGGCGGGAAGATAGTCCGTGGCCTGCTCGGTAAACCGTGGCCATAACCATTTCACCGTCAGACCGACGACAATGGGAAGGATGACCACCCATAGGATGCTGAGAAACATGCTGGCCACGTCTACATCGACACTCTTGCCGGCCAAGGCCCAGGTCAACAGGGGTGTCATGAATGGTGCCAAGAGGGTGGATACACCGGTCATGCCGACGGAGAGGGCTAAATCGCCCTTGGCCAAATAGGTAATCACGTTCGATGCTGTACCGCCGGGACAACAACCCACCAACACCACACCGAGGGCCAAGGCCTCGTCTAATTGAAACAGGCGGGCAAGCAACCAGGCCATCAGGGGCATGATAGTGAACTGTGCCAGACAACCGATAATTACGTCTTTAGGTCGGCTGAACACTATCTTGAAATCCTGGAGGTTCAATGTCAGTCCCATGCCAAACATCACCAGACCTAACAGGTAATTGATGACCGTAGGACGTACTCCTCGCAGAGCTTCGGGAAAGAGGAATGCGAAGACGGCAACAACCAGCACAAGCACTCCCATATAGTCTGATATGTAGCGACAAAACTTTTTCATGACTTAGGCGATAATCTGGTCAATCATACTAAATCTTATTAAATCAGTCGGCAAAGGTACTCATTTCTGCTCGTTATTTCGTACTTTTGCACCGAATAATTGGAATAATTTTTGGAGATGGCAACAAATCCACTGTTATCCTAAACCATTTTTTCGGCTACACATCATGAATACTACTCGTCAAAAAGACTCTATCATCATCGTCAGTGGGGGAATGGATAGCATCACCCTTCTCTATGAATACCAGGAACGTATCGCTCTGGCTATCTCCTTCGACTATGGGAGTAATCATAATAGCAAGGAGATTCCTTTCGCCCGGTATCACTGCGAGAAACTGGGCATCAAACATATTGTCATTCCTCTCGCTTTCATGAAAGACTATTTCAAAAGCTCGCTCCTCGAAGGCGATAAGGCAATCCCCGAGGGCCATTACGCTCAGGAGAACATTCATTCCACGGTAGTGCCCTTTCGCAATGGTATCATGTTGGCTATAGTGGCGGGACTGGCGGAGACGCATCGTCTCGACTACGTGATGATGGCCAACCATGGGGGCGACCATGATATCTATCCCGACTGTACTCCTGCTTTTGTCAATGCGATGTCTGAAGCCATCCATTCCGGCACAGTCAACAAGGCCAGGCTATGGGCTCCCTACACTGACTTGACCAAAGCCGACATCGCTGCCCACGGCAAGCGACTGGGCATAGATTATTCTCTCACGTGGTCTTGCTACCGTGGTGGTGAAAAACAATGTGGTCGCTGTGCCACATGCCTTGAAAGAAAAGAGGCTCTCGCCGCCGCCAACATCACCGATTCTACTGAGTACGAGGAGTAAGAGGTATACGAGGAATGAGGAATAATGAGAAATAGAGATGAATACGAAGAATAAGATAAAGGCTCCAGCTATTCTTTATTCCTTCCAAATCAGGCAAACCAGTCCCCCTCCTACAGGAGGGGTTAGGGGAGGTCACATTTCCATATCAAGCTAACTTTCTCCCCTCCTTTTCCAAATCCAACTAACTATTCCCCTCCTTTTTTCAAAGGAGGGGTAATCTATATTAAGAGGCAAGCAAATTAACACTTTTAACATTTTCTTCCGTTGTGAAGATTTTTTCAGGGTTGAATTTTTGCT
>ONDS01000015.1 GCA_900316685.1 uncultured Prevotellaceae bacterium
ACATCCACATGCTGGATCTGGTCGGAACGGAGACGGGATAGTTCCTTCATGTCCTGCACACGGCGTCCATTGATATACACCTCAGCATCGCCACGCCCGATAACCCTCACGCCGCCGTCGCGCTCCGCTTCTACGGATGGAATCTTAGAGAGCGCATCACTTACCGATCCTGCTTTCTCCAGAATAGTTCCAGCCACAGTGGTTCGCATGGCATCGCCCTTGGCATGGGTTTGGGGTAGTTGACCCTTCACCATCACCTCACCAATCATCTGTGTTTCCTGCGTCATCTGGATGGTTAGGTCATCAGCTGCTTTATAGGGCAGGTAAAGCGTCTCGTAGCCGATGCTCGACAGTTTCAGCAAACCTTCACTTTGCTTGGTCACGATATTGAACAATCCGTTCTCATCAGTCACGGCCCCCTGAACGAAGGACGAGTCGGGCAGCGACAGCAACACCACATTCACATATGGCAGCGGCTGGCCGTTCTCGCCTATCACTCTACCGCCCACGTCTTGCGACTTGGCATAGGCTGTCATTGTAATCATCAAGGCAGTTATCAATGCTGCCATCTTAAAACCATTTTTTTTCATATTCTCTATGATCTTTTGAAGCTTGTCGTATGACGATAGCAAAGGTAAGAGGCATCGGTGGATATCGCAAAAAAATGGGATATTCTGCATCATTATGTGATGAATGGTATGGGATGATGGGATAAATGGTGGGAAAAGTGACGAATGGTTTGGCTATATGGCAAAATAGTAGTACCTTTACCGACCTATGGACCAAGGACAGAAAGATATCATCCGCATGCGTGTCATCAGTACCGCCTTTACGACACTTGCACTTGCCATATTCAAACCCTTTGGGCTTGATGCTTGGCATTGGCAAGGCTATATGCACTTGGCTGTTATCTTTGTATTGGGTGTTATCGTCTGTATGCTGACTGACGCCGTGATGAAGTATCTTGTGCGTAAGCCCATTTCTATGGACGACAGTAGGAGGGATGTCAATTATTTCATCCGCCGTAATCTGTACTTCCAGGTAATCAACACCCTGTTGGTGACACTGATGATTTGTCTGTATCGCCATTTGGTGATGAGCGAGCATATCCCAGCAAATCATCTTTCATGGAGCAATTTCTTCGAGACGCTTTTGATTATCGCCTTCTGCTCCTTCGCCATCGGACTTTATTGGCGTTTCAAGTTCCGCAGCCGCTATCTGGCTGAAGAACTGGAGGAGACAAAACTGATGAATGAGCAGTTGAAGGCAACAAAGCCTTCACCCGTCATATCCAACCCGTCAGACATTACACTATCCGGCACGACCAACGAGACCGTCACGCTACAGGTCTCCAACCTCTTATATATAGATGCTGTCGGAAACTACGTGAAGGTCCATCACCTTCGAGACGGATCTGTTCGTGTCGACATGCTCCGTGCCACTACCAAACAGATAGAAGAAGAATTGCATGACTTTCCGATGATTGTCCGATGTCATCGGGCTTTCCTCGTCAATCTCGGCCAGGTAGAGCAAGTTATTTATAAATCAGGCAGCATGCAACTTGTCATGAGGCTCTGTCCTGAAGCCGTTCCAGTATCAAGAAGCAACATCTCGCTCATCAAAGAGGCGATCCTAAAAAGGAAATGACGAAGAAGAACAAGTTTTTTTTGTTCTCCTCTCGATTTTCCGTATCTTTAGATAAGATACTCCATCTCGGGATAAAAAAAGAACAAGTTCTTTTTGTTCTCCTCTCGATTTTCCGTATCTTTGTCGGCAAACAACAAACAATGCTCTTGCGTATTCTCAAGTTCTTCGCTTGGTTGATTGGCATAATCATCGTACTGCTGATCGGACTGGTCCTGTTGCTCAATACCAGCTGGATGCAAAACAAACTGCTGGCCATGGCCACCGACATGCTGTCGGAGAAACTACAGACGAAGGTGGCTATCGACCGTGTGAGGGTCGACCTCTTCGCCCAAAGTTTCGATCTCCATGGACTGATGGTAGAGGACCGCCAGCAACGCAAGATGTTGGCCATCGACCTGGTGAAGGCGGAGGCCGACCTTTGGCAACTGCTCAACGACGAGGTGAAGATCGATGGTGCCAGGATTTACGGCCTACGAGCCGAACTGCATCACGAGGATACCGACAGCGTGGCCAACTACCAGTTCGTCATCGATGCGTTCAGGAAAGACAAGAAAACCGACAAGAAACCCGAGAAATCGAAGACGGGCAAGAAACTGACCGTCAACCTCAACGAACTGACGCTCGAACAGATAGCCCTGTCGTATAACGACAAGAAGTGTTCCTTTCGCAAGCTGACCTATCGTGAGAAAGCATCCGGCGAACGCATGGTGGAGGCACATGGGGTGGATGCCCGATGGGTGAGGCATACCAAGAAAGGACCGCGTGACAACATACTGCATGTCGGTACGTTGCACCTCCTCGAACAGGACGGCAAGGGTGAGGCCACCCTCGACACCCTTCGCCTGAAGACCGACAACCATAAGCCACGTAAGAACACAGGCAAGCCACACAGGGGATTCTTCGACATGGGGCATCTCGACATCACCGCTTTCATGAAGGTCGATCTGCACCATATCTCCAAGGATACCATCGTAGCCACCGTGGAGCGCTGCAGGGCCTTCGACCTCGTGACGGGACTCGACCTGAGAAGCATCACCTGTGGCGTGACCGTCAACAAGGGGGTGGCTGCCATCTCCAACCTGAGGCTTCAGCAACGGAGTACCATACTTAATGTCAAGAGCGCCATGGTAGTGCTGCCCAATAAGAAAAAAGGCAGGAAACTGTCCTATCAAGCGCCCTCCATCACCGGGACGGTCATCCTGAGCGATATCTCCCGACCCTTCGCGCCCGTACTGCGCCAGTTCAACCTGCCCCTGCTGCTGAGTACGTCGATGAATGGCGACGACAACAGTATGACGTTTCACAATGTAAGTGTGAAAACCACCGACAATCAGTTTGTGGTGAAGACCAAGGGAACGATCACCGACCTCAAGGACAAATACAAGCTGCGAATACATTTCGATATCGACCATGCCACGGCGGCAGGCGATGTGGCGGAGCGCATCATCAACCAGTTCAAGTCGAAGAAGTTCATGATGAAGCAGCTGCGCGCCCTCGGCACCATCAGCATCCATGGCGGGTTCAACGTGGTCTACAGAAAAGAACAGTTCCAGGGGCGGGTACACTCAAGGATGGGCGACATCAATGTGAACTTCACCCTCGACGAGGAAAACAAATATGTGACCGGCAAGGCGAGCACCGACTCGCTCGAACTCGGAAGGGTGATGGACATGGAGAAGATAGGTCCCATATCCGCTTCCGCCGATTTCAAGTTCGACTATTCCAAGCCTCGCACTGCCGAGATGCGACGGGTGAAAGGTGGCAAACTGCCCATCGGTGAGGTGAAGGCGCATGTGGCGCAGGCCTCTTACAAATTCGTCAAGGTGAAGAACCTCGATGTGGAGATAAAGAGCGACGGAGCCATCGCCGAAGGCAGCCTGCAGGCTCCGCGCAAATTCATCGACCTGAGCTGCAACTTCTCTTTCACCGACACTGACAAGATGAAAGACCTGCATGTCAAACCGCGCTTAGGCTTCCATCTTTTCGGAAACAACGGGATGACCGATGAAGAGAGAGCCGCCGCCAAGGAGAAGAAACGGCAGGAAAAGGAAGAGCGCAAAGCTGCCAAGCAAGCGGAGAAAGAGGAGAAACGGGCTGCCCGCCAACAAGCCAAGGAACAGCACCGCCAGGAGAAAGCCGAGCGGCAAGCAGTCAAGCAAGCGGAGAAAGAGGAGAAACGAGCTGCCCGCCAACAAGCCAAGGAGCAGCGCCGCCAACAGAAAGCCGAACGCAAAGCCGCCAAGCAAAAAGCAAAGGAGGGCACGTCGGCCCAGACCGATCCTATCTGATGAAATTGGTCCAGATGGGCGGTTCCTTCTCCGGAAGTTCTCCTTTCGACGTGTTCAGCCGTTTGATCATCCAAGCCATGTTGCGCCCGAGGGTGCGCATGGTCTGCATACCCTCCTCGTCTTGCTTCACCTGTCCCGGGGTCTGTCCATACACCATGTTCCAGTACTGCGAGCTGACCACAGGCATGTTCATGATGGTGAAGTATTTGTTCAGGCGGTCGAAAGCCGCCGAGGCTCCACCGCGGCGGCATACCACGACACTCGCTGCAGGTTTGTATTGCAGCTGTGCTCCCAATGAGTAGAACATGCGGTCGAGTAGGGCGCAGAGCGAACCGTTAGGTCCACCATAGTAGACGGGAGAGCCTACCACAAGACCGTCGATGCCGTCTTTCACGGCACGCCAGATTTTCTGGTAGAGCACGTCGTTGAAGGTGCATTTGCCCGTTCGTCCGCACCATCCACAGGCGATGCAACCCTGCACTGCTTGTTTGCCGATACTCACTATCTCCGTTTCTATTCCTTCCTGGTTCAGGGTCGTGGCCACCTCACTGAGTGCCATGAACGTATTGCCATGTTCCTTCGGGCTTCCGTTAATCAGTAATACTCTCATTGTGTGTTTGTTTCTTGTTCGTGTACAAAGATACAACTTTTGCGTGAGAACAAGAAACATGTAGAATAAATAAGTGATGGACACCCTTGAAAAAGAAAAAATAACGACTTTTTCGGTTATATGATTTATTATGACTATATTTGCAGCATTGAAATCCAATACTCATGAACCTATGAAAAAACTGTTTATTATGGCTGCCCTCTGCCTGATGGGCATGGCGGCACAGGCTCAGCAGAACCTGAACTGGGGACAGGGTCCCCAAGTGGCATCTCCCGAAGTACATGCAGACAACAGCGTCACCTTCCACCTGATAGCCCCGGAGGCGCAGAAGGTGCAGGTTACCGGCGATTTCCTGCCTACACAGAAAGTGGAACACAATGGCAACACCTACGACGCTCCGGGAGTGGCCGACCTCGTCAAGGACGACAAGGGCGTGTGGAGCTTCACCACGGGTCCCTTGGCTCCCGAGCTTTATACATACAACATGATTGTGGACGGCGTGAAGATCATCGACCCGCTGAACGTTTACAACATACGCGACATCAACAACCTGTTCAGCGTGCTGCTCATCGGTGGCAGTGACCGCGCCGACCTCTACAAGGTCAACAAGGTGGCTCACGGCACCGTGAGCAAGGTGTGGTATGAGAGCCCTACGGCGGGACTCACACGGCGTCTTACCGTCTACACTCCCGCAGGTTACGAGACAAGTGGCAAGGAGTACCCCGTGCTTTACCTGCTTCATGGTATCGGTGGCGATGAGAACGCCTGGAGCGAACTGGGACGTGCCGCCCAGATCCTCGACAACCTGATAGCCCAGGGCAAGGCGGAACCGATGTTGGTGGTGATGACCAACGGCAACATCTCGCAGGAGGCTTGTCCCGGCGAGACCTCCGAGGGCTTCCGCGTGCCCACGATGATGCTCCCCAAGACGATGGAGGGCAGTTTCGAGACGGCTTTCCCCGATGTGGTCAACTTCATCGAGAAGACTTATCGCGTGAAGAAGGACAAGGCACATCGCGCCATCGCCGGACTGTCGATGGGAGGATGCCATAGCCTCTTCATCAGCATCAACTATCCCGATCTCTTCGGCTACATCGGACTCTTCTCGGCTGCCGTAGACCGCCAACAGACCGATCCCAGCGGATTCCCCCAAATCTATGCCGACCGCAACAAGAAGATTGACGGCCTCTTCGCCAAGAAACCCAACCTCTTCTGGATAGGTATCGGCAAGACCGACTTCCTCATTCAGAACAACAACGACCTGCGGGCCTATCTCGACTCCAAGGGCCACAAATACACCTATCTTGAGACCGAGGGCGGCCATATCTGGCGCAACTGGCGCATCTATCTTACGGAGTTCACCCCCCTGTTGTTTAAGTAATTGATACTGATCTTTTAAAAACCAAAAACCTATGTGTACTAAGTTCTTCCAAATTACCTTCATTGCTGCCACAGCTGTTTTAGTAGCCGGATGCAGCACTTCGGATATCGCCCCTGCCAAAATCAACCAGGAAGAGGTGATGGCCAAGATGTCGCTCGAAGACAAGGCCCATTTCGTCATCGGTACGGGCATGGCGGGCTTCACCGGCGACAATGCCGTAATCGGAGCCACCCGTAATCTCGTCCCTGGCGCCGCAGGAACCACCTATCCCCTCGACTCACTTGGAATACCTGCCATCGTACTGGCCGACGGCCCTGCCGGATTGCGTATCGATGCCACGCGTGAGGGTGACTCGGCCACGTATTATTGCACTCATTTCCCCATTGGCACATTGTTAGCCTCTACGTGGAACACACAACTCATCGAAGAGGTGGGACATGCCATTGGCGAGGAGGTGAAGGAGTATGGGGCCGATGTGTTGTTGGCGCCCGCCCTCAACATCATGCGCAACCCGCTCTGCGGACGTAACTTCGAGTATTATTCCGAAGATCCCGTGGTGGCAGGCAAGACCGCTTCGGCCTATATCATCGGGGTACAGAAGAATAATGTAGGCACCAGTATCAAACACTTCGCCGCCAACAACCAGGAGACGAACCGCATGAACAACGATGCACGCATCTCACAGCGCGCCCTAAGGGAAATCTATCTCAAGGGGTTTGAGATAGCCATCAAGGAGAGCAAACCCTGGACCGTGATGACTTCGTATAACTACATCAATGGCGTATATACATCGGAGAGCAACGATCTCGTAACCACCATCCTCCGCGATGAATGGGGCTACGAGGGCACCGTGATGACCGACTGGTTTGGCGGCAAGGATGGGGCCAAGCAGATGTGGGCCGGCAACGACATGCTCCAGCCAGGCAAACGCGAGCAGTTCGACAGCATCGTGGCGGGCGTGAAGAGCGGCAAGTTGGCCGAGGCCGACCTGGACCGCTGTGTTCAGCGCATCCTCAACCTCATCGAGAAGACCCCACGCTATCAGGGGTATCAGTACTCCAACAAACCCGACCTCAAGGCGCATGCCGCCGTGACACGTCAGTCTGCTGCCGAGGGTATGGTACTCATGAAGAACGAAGGGGCCCTGCCCTTGAAGAAAACAACCAAGAATATAGCTCTTTACGGCAATACTTCATACGACTTCATCGCCGGCGGTACAGGCTCGGGCAATGTGAACCACGCTTATGTCGTCTCCTTGCTTGAAGGTATGAAGAACGGGGGGTATGCCGTGTCGGAAGATTTGAAGACGGCTTATGAGACTTATATCGCCGAAGCAAAGAAAAAAGCCGAGGCTGAACTTGAGGCGAAGGCAAAGAAAGACCCCAATGCCGCGATGCTCGCCAAGTTCCTGCCCCAGCCGCTGCCGGCAGAGAAACTTTTCTCCGTTGCCGAACTCACGGCACAGGCGCAGCAGGCTGATGTGGCTGTCATCACCCTGGGACGTCTCTCCGGTGAGTTCCTGGACCGCAACGTGGCCAACTTCAATCTCAGCAGCTCCGAACGGCAACTCATCGAACAGGTGTGCGATGTTTACCATAAGGCGGGCAAGCAGGTGGTGGTGCTGCTCAATGTCGGCGGCGTCATCGAGACGGCTTCCTGGAACGCCCTGCCCGATGCCATTCTCTGTGCATGGCAGGCTGGACAGGAGGGGGGCAACAGCGTGGTCGATGTGCTCAGTGGCAAGCAGTCTCCTTCAGGCAAGTTCACTATGACCTGGCCCGTCAAGTTCACCGATGCTTACTCTTCCAGGAATTTCCCCATCGACCAGGATCCACGCATCGACATGATGAACCAAGGACAGAAGGGTAATGTGAAGGATGTGGACTACACCAACTATGAGGAGGATATCTATGTGGGCTACCGCTACTTCGACTCTTTCGAGGTGCCTGTCAGCTATCCCTTCGGCTTCGGCTTGAGCTACACTACCTTTGAATACAGTGATGCGAAGATTGCCGAGAAGGGCGATGTCTACGAAATCAGTGTCAACGTGAAGAACACGGGCAACTACGAGGGAAAAGAGGTAGTGCAACTCTATGTGTCGGCTCCCGACAACAAGGCAGCCAACAAGCCTGTCAAGGAACTGAAGGCCTACGCCAAGACCAAGACCCTCAAAGTCGGCGAGAGCGAAACGGTCAAGCTTACCGTCAAGGCTGCCGACCTCGCGTCGTTCGACGAGGCGGCCTCGGCATGGGTGGTCGCCGGTGGGGAATATCAGTTCCTCATCGGAGCCTCATCGCAAGACATCAAGGCAACGCTCACCGCCAATGCCAAGGCTCAGCAGACGAAGGTCAACAACGTAATGAAACCAGAGGTTCAGATGAGCCTGTTAAGAAGATGAGCGAAAACGGCTAACGCCATCTTCCCCCCATCGTATGCAGATAAAAACAGTTGGTGGCGTGTTCACGCCACCAACTGTTTTTATACTGCAAGGAATCGCTTTTCTTCCAATCAGAATCCACCTCCGTCGCCGAAGCCGCCCATCTGAGGGAATTGTGGGTCGGGCTCTTTCTTGATTTCTATGAGCAGTTTCACCAACGCTCTCTTGCGCTGCGACCACGAGGGGTAGTCGTCGGCTCGTAGCGTGTGAATCTTGAAGCCGGGCATCTGCGGTCCCTGCTGCATGAAGTCCATGGTGCTGGTGGTGATGATGCAGGGCTTGGCCTTGCCGTCGGCCACCATCTTGTCGGCGATGGCGTCGGCACCACCCAGTTTGAACCAGCTCTCCATCGTGTCGTTCTCGCCCGGCACCAGTTGGATGAACGCCGGAAAGGTAGGCATGGAGGGCATGACTGATACGTAGGTGGCCTCGCCCCGCTCCAGGTCGTAGCCCACACGCCCATGCTCGATGTTGCCTTGCGAGGCGAAGTTGAAGGGCGACTGTGGATTGTCGGCGATGCTGTATTTGAACCCGCGGTCGGGAGCGAGGTACATGTTGCTGGGGTCGGCCACACGCGTGCCGTCCACCACAAAGCAATACCTGAAGGTGTCGAAGAGGTAGCCCGACAACTTGGTGCTCCACACACCATCGCTGTCGCGCTCCATCACCACATTCTCGTGCAGCATCTCACATTCCAATGCCACCTGGCGGGCCTCCGGCGCTTTCATGCGGAAGATGATGCCGTCTGCCACATATTCGGGCGAGATGACGGGCTTGGGGAACAGACGAGCCATCACGCCCGGTGTGAACTGAGGCTCTTGTCCTGTGGCGGCGGGAGCGGGTTGTGCGGCTTTCATGGCAGCCTCCGATGCTTTCTTGTTGAACAGCAGCGGCAGGGTCTGCGCGAGGAAATACTTGGCATTCATCCAGGTGTGACCGAACTTACCCGTGGTGAACTCCTTCACGCTGCGTATGCCCTTTTGGTCGAGAAACTCCATGTAGTCGCGGGCGTTGCCGTAAAGGAAATCGTCGGTGCCCACACCCAACCAAAACAGGTGCAGTTTCTTGTTGGTGTCGTCGGCATTGTCGTACACACCCGGGATGTTGGTCGAGGTAAACGAGCTGTAGCTACAGAGATAGGAGAACATGTCGAGGTGCGACAGTCCGTTGAACAACCCCTGGTTGCCGCCGCGAGAGAAGCCGCCGATGGCACGGTGGTCGCGGTTGTTGATGGTGGGATAGGTTTTCTCTATATAAGGTATCAGGTCGTTGATGAGGTCCTTGCTGAACACATCCTCTCCGAACTGCGTCTGCGGGCCGGCATCCACGGGCTTGGCGAGCAACTTCGTCGGGTTGCCGTAGGGCATGACCACGATCATCTCCTTCGCCTGCTTGTCGGCTATCAAGTTGTCGAGGATATAATTCACACGTCCCACCTTATAATATACCTCCTCGGTGTCGGTGGTGCCGCTGATGAGGTAGAACACGGGATATTTCTTGCTCTGTCCCATGCCGGGCATACCTCCGGGCATGTATCCTGGCGGCAGGTAGACCACGGCATGGTTGGTGGCGCCCAGACTCTTCGAGTAGTAGCTGATATATTCGATGCGGCCATGGGGCACGTTCCTGATGTCGTGGGGCAGCGAGCCGTCCTTCGACTTGATTTCCAGCAGGCTGTTCTTGAATCCCTCGTTGGGGAAATAGAGAGGGTTTTCCGGGTCCATCACGCTCACACCATCGACGATGAAGCAGTAGGGGTACATGTCGGGTGCGGCGGGACCGAGAGTTGCCGTCCACAGTCCTGTGGCGGCATCGCGGCGCATCTCGTTGCGGCCGGCGAACTGCACATCCACCATCACGCTCTTGGCCGAGTCGTTCTGGTAATAGAAGGTCACCGTGCCGTCGTCGTTACACACGGTAGAGGTTTGCAGGGTGGGGGACTGCGCCCCCACCGTCGATGCCAAGGCCCAAAATAGGCACAAGGCGATGGTCTTGGTCTTTCTCATGTCTGTTGCTATTTTTTAGTTAGTTAGAATCGGTTAGTATTTCTCAAGATGGTGCAAAGATACTATTTTTTATTAAATGTACTATCTACACTGTTTCTTTTTTTTCATGAAATAGGGTTTCCCCTATATATTTTTAGGGAAAAAGTTTGACATTTTTGAGGTGCTTGGCTTATCTTTGCAAACAGAATCTGTTTACATAAAAACCTATACAAATATGGCACGCCTTTTTCTATGCATTATCATGTCTGCTTTTGTGGGGGTGGGAGAAACCCAGGCACAGGATGTTGACAATACCGTTCTTGAAGACCAGAAAGCCAATAACTATACCGTGGAGGTAAAGGAGTCGCCGTCAGGAATAGTTTTCAAGGATGAAGGCTTCAAGGATTTTTGTCTGCGCGACAAGCATTTGGATGCTGACAGGGATGGCATGATTACTGAGGAGGAGGCAAAGGCTGCGACGAAGTTGAGTCTGATGAACTTCAGGAGTTTCATGCGTAACATCAAGACGTATGACGATTTACAGTATTTCCCCAATTTGGAATATTTCCACGCAGGATACACTTATGTGGAAACCGTTGATGTGAGTTGTTGTCCTAAACTGAAAGAACTGGACCTTAGCGACTGTCGTATGCTGAAGAAAATCATCCTCGCTAAAGGTTGCAACCCCGAAATAAGAGGAAAGGAAAATGTTCAGGTAGAGTATGCGAAGGAGGAATGTGCCGGGGAGTGTTGCAAAGCTGAAAAGAAATGCTGCAAGTAGAAATGAGCTGCGATAAAACTCAAACAATTCAAATAATTGTTGTATATTTGCGGCGATTTAATCAAAAATAAAGAATTGACATGAAAATATTATTGATGGGACTGCTGTTCCTGATGGGAACGAGTTTCTTTGCGCTGCCATCGATGGCGCAAACGGAAGTGACAACAGAGGCACCAGCGGCGAGTGACTTGACTGAATTGATTGCTAAAGCCAAGAGCGAGGGCGCATCATGGACTACCGACCAATGGAAAGATGCTTTCCGTCAGGCCATGACTACCATGGCTCCGATGATTAAGGAGGTGGGTGCCCTGTCGAAAAAAGCGCAGACAATGAGCGAGTCGAGCGATATGGCTGCGCTGATGAAACTCCAAGAGGAGGCTCAGGCTATACAAGAGAAGTATTCTGGTCTTGCTGAGCAGATGGAGGAGTTTGAAAAACTGGTTGAGGCCAATGAGGTGGGCGCCAAAATCTCGCAGGATGAAGATTTTCTCCAGAGTGTGCTTCAAGCCTTGGGCTTGGAAGGATTGATGGGAAATTGAACACCGTTTAATTCTTGATAAATCAAAAAAATGCTGAGGCCATGTGGTCTCAGCATTTTTCGCTTAATTCAGCTGCTTTTCAGATTTTTCAGTTCTATGTCGTAGTGGTTGTTATCATGAATTCGTATGTCGTTGCGCTGAACGATTTCCAAAGGAAGCCATCTTTTATTTACTCAATTGGTCAATGGTTTCTTTAAGATGCTTTGCATCGTTAGCACGGAGCCAGTCGATGTTGTGGATATTACCCTGCCTGTCAATCAGTTTATAGGTTGGGTAAGCATTAACTTGAAGGTAATACTCAATGGCGTTCTGCTGGTCTTCTGATAGATTATAGTGTACGCAGTTCTCTCCCGTCAGGTTATACTCCTTGATAACATTCTTCCACGAGTCTTCCGGACTATGGTTGGCCAGATAAAGATAGACGATGTCATAATCTTTTAGGGCCTCTTTCAGTTTGTGCGACTCCTTCAGTGTAGCCTTGCAGGGGCCGCACCATGTGCCCCAGATGTCCAGATAAACAATACGTCCCTTGTACGGCTCTATAATTTTGCGTAAGATGGCCTCACCATCACTCATGTTCTCTACATCTGTCGAAGGACGCAGACTGGCGGCACCAGCAAGATCCTGATTCTGTAGGGCTGTATATTTGTCGTTGAGTGACTTCACTGTTCTTAGAGCTACTGGCAGTTGGATTTCCTTTTCTACAGATTCCATCATAGGTGGGGGAAGCGGACTGCGAGCTGCGTCGATAAATCTCCAAAGGTAGCAGGCCAGATAAATATCGCGCAGGTTCTGGTCGCAGCCTACGGAATCAATCATTGTCAGGTTGGAACGGATGCTCAGAGCTGCCTGCTCTCTTATTAGGGGTTCGCCCAGACGTTCAAACAATTGGTATGTCCTGACGACAGTATCATTGCTTTCAAAAGCCTCTATCAACTGATAACTCTCCTCATGACTCTTGGCATAGTTCAGTAAACGGTCCATCTCTTTCGACAATGGGCTGTAATCGTCAAGTAGTTTTGAATCCTCTGGTGTCAGTTTGATAATGCCCTGCAGTTCCAGACGTCTCACAGCCCTGACAGTCTGATCTGCTAAGTCTAATTGTCGTTTTTCATCCAACTGGTCTATGTAGTCGCGCATAAATGTAGAGAAGTCACGATAAAGGGTATATGGCTTCTCTTTCTGCTGCCAAAGTTGACCTACATAGTCCATGTATTCCTGTGGAAGTTCCCGACCAGGCATGTGAAACCTTGCCTGCATCATCGATTCGCCTTGTCCAGTAAGATAATAGCCCGTCAGGTAGTCGACATAGCGTTGTGAGAGATTGGGGTGTTGGCGGGTGCGTTCCTGTAGTTCTGCCATACGAGACAAACGGAGACTATCAGTATATTTCTTAAACTGCATGGCATCCATCATCCCTGACTCCATGTCTTCAATGTGGTCGTTGGCAAATTGATGGGGATAGGCTAAGAGTTCGTTCTGTACCCTGACATCATCGCCCATGAACAATCTCTGCCTCGTTTTGAAGTCACAGAGCAGGAAGTAGGTCTTTCCGGGTTCCATCACACTGCTAAGCCTGCTACGCCTCCAGTCGATAAATACCTGCGAAGAGTTGATCAGTGGTATCTTGAGGGAGAAGCGACCAAGCGAATCCATCTTTGTATAGACACCTTCTTGTTGTCTGGCGAAGATAAACTCGAACTCAACACCGAATTCCCTGCCTAATTTCCATCCTTGGTCGGGCATATCTTTCATCCAACCAATCAAGGTGGCGCTATCGCCTATCTGGTAGTTGTTGTCAACGAAGCCCTTGCGCTGATCCTTTGTGGGATAGTCGGGCAAAGTTTCAGTAGTAATGCGACTGCAAGTAACAGGTTGCTCACTACCGATGCCTATTGAACGCAAGCCATTTTTGAGTTTGCCAACCTTGATGACTGTACCATTGTCAAGTGTCAAAGTATATGTATCCTTGATCATTGTCTGTGAAACAATGTCCCACACCTTATTATTGAAGATAACGTGGTTTGGTGCAAAGCCTATGAACCACTCGCCTGACGATTCATTACGCCAGTAGGTATCAGCGATGGCCTCTGTATTTGTCTTTACTTCTTGCGCCTGTACCGTGACGGCAAGGATGACGAATATGGAGATGGCAAATTCTCTTAAACAGATAGAAACGGTGTGTTTGGTCATGTTTTTTTCAATGATTTATGCTCCCTTATTGTCATAAGGGATGATTGAGCCGTTTGTTGAGCACTTCGAGCAATTTCTCTCTGTTCATCGATAGATACTCGGCAGGTATATCGTAGGGAGCGCCGGGATGCTCCTTGCAAAGCATCCGTTCTTTTCTGCCTTCTTCAATATCTTCCTCGGACTTCCAGTCCGGGGAATGCTTTTTGTAACGTATCCCTATCAACTTATACCCTCTGTGGCTGATGGGGATGAACTGCTCGACATCGGCAAAGCGCACTTCCCACGGCTCTTTGCTGTTTACCTTGACACCCTCATGAGTGATAAACATACAGGGACGGTGCTTATAGAGAACATAAACGGCCCTGCATGTCGGGATGAGGCAGGGTAGGGCTATGAAAAGCCATGTTAGAGGCGCTATGTGTGAAGGTGCCCAAAGAGCTAAAACAAAGAACAAAGCCGTCAGCACGATGATCGCAATCAACGCCACGACCAACCTTTTCTTCGCAGGATAAATAGTGATATCTTCCATAGTTTTTTATCCCTTAAATTACTAATTGTTCACTTTTCCCTTTTTACTTTTTTCCCTTTTTACTCTTTTACCTTTCAAATATTTGGTGTCTCCCATTTCTTCGTGTCGGTGCATTCCACCAAGACGGTCTTGCCACCCGTGGAGAGCACGAATTCTCCCTCTTCCAACACCCACTTGCCGTCGGCACCCACAAAGGCCAACTCGCTGGCGGGCAGCTCAAAGCTCACGGTCTTGCGCTCGCCGGGTTGGAGCTCCACCTTCTGGAAGTCGCGCAGGCGGCGGCTGTCGGGAGTGAGCGAGGCGATGAGGTCGCTGCTGTAGAGCAGTACGGCTTCCTTGCCCACACGGTTGCCAGTGTTCGTTACATCGACGCTCACCTTGAGCACGTCGTTCGATGAGAACTGCGTCTTGTCCACACGCAGGTTGTCGTAGCTGAAGGTGGTATAGCTCAGGCCGTAGCCGAAGGGCCATTGTAGGGTCACCTTGGCATCGTAGTCGTAGGCTCCCGCCATCGTCGACACCTGCTCGCTCACCTTATAGTCGTAGGTGATGAGGCTGTTGATTTCCTTGGGATAGGTGTATGGCATCTTCGCCGAGAAGTTGGCATCGCCGGCGAGCAGGTTGGCTAAGGCGTCGCCGCCGTAGTTGCCCGGCAACAGGATGTCGACCACGGCTTGTGCCAGCGGTTCGATGTCGGCGATGAGGCGAGGCCGTCCCTCATTGAGCACCATGATGATGGGCTTGCCCGTCTTGGCCAACGCTTTCACCAGAGCGCGTTGGTTCTCCGACATCCACAGGTCGGTCAGGTTGCCGGGTGTCTCGGTGTAGGAGTTCTCGCCGATGCAGGCGATGATGACGTCGGCTTGTTGCGCGGCTGCGACAGCTCGGTCTATCTGCGGCTCGTTCTCCGCCCAATAGGCACCCAACTCGTTGTAGGTCACCCCTTGCTCGAGGATGATATTCTCCTTGCCGTACTTGTTGCAGAGTGCCTCGTAGATGGTGTTGTATTTCTCAGACAGGTCCTCGGCTTTCGAACCTTGCCAGGTGTAGCTCCAGCCGCCGTTCAGACAGCGCATCTGGTTGGCGTTGGGACCGGTGAGCAGTATCTTCTTTCCCTTGGCCAAAGGCAATATGCCGCCCTCGTTCTTGAGCAGCACCTCCGATTCCTCGGCGGCACGCAACGCCTTGTCGGCGAACTCTTGCGAACCGTATTTCTCATAGCCTTTGCCGCCGGTGTTGGGTTGGTCGAATAGTCCAAGGCGGTATTTCACGCGCAGGATGCGGCGCACGGCATCGTCGATACGTTCCATCTTCACCTTACCCTCGTTGACCAGTTCCTTCAGCAGGATGCAGAACTCCACGCTGTAGGGATCCATGCTCATGTCGATGCCGGCGTTGATGGCGATGCGGATGGCGTCTTTCTTATCCTTGGCCACTTTCTCACGTGTGTAGAGATTGTTGATGTCGGCCCAGTCGGTCACCAGCATGCCGTCCCACTGCAGGTCTTCCTTCAGCCATTGTGTCAGGTATTCATAGCTGGCGTGGAGCGGGGCGCCGTTCACACTGGCAGAGTTGACCATCATCGTCAGGGCTCCGGCCATGGCTGCCGCACGGAAAGGTTCGAAATATTTCTCGCGCAGCACTTGCGGCGACAGGTAGGCGGGGGTGCGGTCCTTGCCTGAGAACGGTGCGCCGTAGGCGAAGTAATGCTTCACGCTGGTGGCCACATGATAGGGACCCAGGTGGTTGGGATCGTCGCCTTGGTAACCACGTATCATCGCCTCCACCATGCGGGCGTTGACGATGGCGTCTTCGCCGAAACTCTCCCAGATACGAGGCCAGCGGGGATCGCGCCCCAGGTCGATGGTGGGATTGTACACCCACGGGCAGTTGGCGGCGCGGCTCTCATAGGCCGTTATCTCCGCTCCCGTACGTGCCAACTCGGTGTTGAACGAGGCTGCCATGTTGATGGGTTGCGGGAAGAGGGTGCCCCCTTGCACATAGGTCACGCCATGGTTGTTGTCCAGTCCGTAGATGTCGGGAATGCCGATATGTCGCATCGACAATTTCTGGATGAGTCCTATCCATTGGCGCCATTGCTCTACGGTGGCGGCGCGTGTGCCAGGGGCGTTGAGCACCGAACCTATTTTGTATTTGGAGATAATGGTGTCGAGCATCTGCTCGTTGAGCATCCACTCCATCTTGGTGTCGGCGGTATAGATGTCGATGCCGTATTGCCCGATGCGGTCGATAATCTCTTGGTCGCTCATGTTGGTGAGCACGGATATCTGCTCGTTGGTCTGTCCGTACTGCTGCATAGCCTGACGTAACTTCGTGCGGTCCACCTTGGGGTTCTTGGCGGTCATCTTGCCCATCACGTCGAGGTTCAGTTCCAGCATCTGGCCAACCTTCTCGTCGAGGGTCATTTTCGACAGTGTCTGTTCTATCTTTGCCTCTAAGGCCGCATCCCGCGGAATGGCGGGACGTCGTGTCTGAGCTGCCACCAGTCCGGCGCACAGCATCAGCGACATCATCAATGTTGTTCTTTTCATATTGTTTTGTTACTTTACTTTTTTTCTTTATGGGCAGACATAAAGTCAGTCCCTACACGTGGGGTAAGCTCTCACCTCTCACCTCTCACCTCTCACCCCTCACCTCTTTACTATTCATCAATATTCACGAGTTGGTATTTTCTCGAACCCAACCCGATTTTCTCGGCATGTTCGATGGTGTGGATGCCATGCTGTCGGTTGATGCGCTCGATGAGCGGTTTGTTGTCGTTGTCAGCCGATGGCTCCATATTGAAGATAATGTCGACGCAGGCCTGGTCGAGCGCTACGGGGTCGAGGCTTGCCAGGATGCCGTAGTCTTGCAGTTTCACTGGCTCGGGTGTGGCCACACAGTCGCAATCCACGGTCATGTTGTTCATGACGGAGATGTAGAGTATCTTCTTGCCTCCATCGAAATAGTCGTGTACGGCTTGGGCGGCGGCGGCCATCGACTCAAGGAACCCATCCTGGTTCTCCACATGGTCCCAAAGTCCTTCCACCACCTCTTGGTAACCGGCGGTATGGATATTGGCCTTGCCGTTGGCGGAAGCCACTCCGATGCTCGCGTTCTTGAGCACACCGCCCATACCGCCCATGGGATGACCCTTGAAGTGGGCGAGGTTGATCATGAAGTCGTAGTTGGCTAAGTGCGAGCCCACGATGTCGTATTTGATGTGGGTGGAGTCGCGCACGGGAATCTTCATCTCACCCTCCTCATCCATCAGGTCGACATGGAAGGTGGGCAGAAACCCGTGGTCCTTGATGGTCTGCCAGTGGTCGGCGAAGGTCATGCGTTTGCCCTCGTAGGCCGTGTTGCACTCCACGATGGTACCGTTCACCTTCTCTACGAGCATCTTGATGAGGTCGGGCTTGAGGTAGTTGGGGTTGCCTGCCTCGCCGGTGGATATCTTCACAGCCACGCGCCCTTCAGCCTTGCGTTCCAGGGCTTCGTATATCTTCACAAGCGCCTCGGGGGTGATGTTGCGGGTTACGAATACTTTAGAGGCTTGCGCGCTGTCGCCGCCATGCTCTGTCTTGCCTGTCGTGGCACCGCTTTTGTTGCCACATGCCATCATGGCGATGCATCCTGCGGTCACCATCGAAAAGAATAGGAATCTGATTTTCATGATTATTTAAGTTTGTTATTATGGTCTGTTTGATAGATAATTGTTTGCAAATATACTCTTTTTCGTGGAATTACGGGAAAGAATGGTGGAAAATGTTTTTTCCTTTACACGATTGATGTCCTTTTAAGGTGGATAGGTCAGAACACAATCGATAAAAAATGTTAATTTCGCCAGTGCGTCGCTCGCTCTTTTCTACTATTTCGTAACTTTGTGATATGAAAGCACACGGGTCGCTATGGGTAGTCTGTATCGTCGTCCTGTCCGCCTTGTCGATTCCCGAAGCGAGGGCCATGGACCGCTCCGCACAGAGAGAACTGCTCTGGCGGATGTTCCACTATACCGACTACGTCATCCAGCATCCCGACAGTGTCTGTTCAAGCACCTATTTCAAGCAACAGTTCAATGTGGTGAAACGCAATGCCTTGTTGATGGCCGTTCCCACACTCTATCATTTCTCTTATGGCGAAGACAGGAAGTACCTGAGTGAGTCGTTCTCTTCCCTCACCTTCTTCGGGGGACAACCCGTCAATAGTACCCGTCACCTTCAGATAAGCACCATCAAGAGGTATAGAAAGACAATGCCCAACCTGGTGCCTTATCTCACTCCGAATATCTATAATGAGACGTTGGTGGGCGACCGCATTCTCTCACCTTTCCATCGCCACAACCGTATCTTCTATAAGTACAAGGTTCAGGATATGGGCACACGATGGGTCATCGTGCAATTCAGACCACGGTCGTTCAACACACAGACGGTGAGGGGACACGCCTGGGTAGACTTTGAGAGTGGCAGGGTGCTGTCTGCACACCTGGAAGGCGAATACGACATGATCAATTTCGCCATCGATGTGGAGATGAGCGATGGCGACTATCCTTTCATCCCTAAGCAGTGTACGCTCAATGCACGCTTTTCACTCCTGGGCAACCGCCTTACGGCATGCCATCAGGCGTTTTACAATGTACCAATCACCATGTCGGAAGCGTTGGTCGACAATCATGATCCATCGCTCATGGCTATGGTCAGGCAGGACAGCCTGACCGACGAGCAGCGGGAGATTTATGCCGTCAAGGAAGAGCGGGACAGGAAGAGAGAGGAGGAGAGGGCGAAGGCCAAAGAGCAGGAGAAAGAACAGCCCCGCAAGTCCAATTTCGTGAAGGAAGTGCTTTGGGATATCATCGGCGACAATGTGCTCAACCGTATTAAGGGCCATTTCGGCAAGGACAAGCGTGGCTCATTCCGTACCTCGCCGCTGTTCAATCCTCTATACCTCGAATATTCGAAGCGGAGGGGGGTGACCTATCGCTTTGATATCAGGGGCATTTATGACCTCGACGACAACAGAGAACTCTATGCCCGTCTGAAGTTGGGTTATGCCTTCAAGCAGCGCCAGTTCTATTGGAACCTGCCTATGGAGTACACCTTCGACAAGTCGCGTAATGGACTGGTGAGGCTGGAGTTCGGCGCTGGCGACCGTATCTCAAACGGCCTCGTGGCGCAGCATATACTCGACCTTGAACATATAACGGAGTGGACGGGGTCGGAGCGGATAGACGAGTTCAAGGACTCCTATACGAAAGCGCATGTACAATACAATTTCTCTGACTATTTCGGAATGAAAGTGGGGATGGTGTTTCACCGTAGGAGTGCCGTAGCAAAGGGGGTATACCGACAACGAGGGTTGCTGACGGACTACCGTTCGTTCTCACCGCTGTTGGAGCTGCAATACCGCCCTTTGGGTATGAACGGACCCGTCATCACCGCCGACTATGAACGGGGCATCAAGGGGGTGTTCAAATCCGACAATAATTACGAACGGTGGGAGTTCGACCTGTCGTACATCCATCCCATGCCATGTATGAGATACCTCTCGATGAGGGCGGGCGGCGGTTTCTACAGCACGGCAATAGATACCTACAATTTCGTTGATTATTCCAATTTCCGTGAGAACAACATTCCCGGAGGATGGAATGATGATTGGTCGGGCGATTTCGAGCTACTGAGCAGGAAATGGTACAACACCTCAAAGTATTACTTGCGGGCCAACGTCACTTATGAGTCGCCCTTGTTGGCCATTTCATGGATACCCTTCATCGGTCATTTCATCGAGAAAGAAAGGGTGTATCTGGGACTTTTGAAGACTGAGAACCTCAAACATTACGAAGAGATAGGCTATGGATTCACCAACCGCATCTTCTCCATCGTAGCGTTCATGGCATTGCGCGATGGTCGCTACGATGGCTTCGGCATGAAGTTCGGTTTCGAACTCTTTTCCAATTGGTAGCCTTCGTTTTTTGTTTGTTGAAAAAAAATGCTTATATTTGTGCCATCAAACCAATCGTGATGACTCAAGCCTATGAAAAAAATAATCTTCTTGACGCTCATCGCCATCTCGCTTTTCTCCTGCTCCGTCTCAGAGCAGACCCTCCAGCGGAGGGCGGAGAGAAAAGCCTTGCTGGCGCAGACCATCCGCCAGCAAGTGGCAGATAAGCAATTCAAGGTGAAGGTGCGGCAGGCCTATCCTTTGGGCGGAGCACCCATCATGCTCTCCACCACTTACTACCTGCATGTGGTGGGCGATTCCATCAGTTCCTACCTGCCTTATTTCGGCAGGGCCTTCAGTGTGCCCTATGGCGGGGGAAAGGGGCTGAATTTCGAGGCCACGATCGCCGAATACCAGCAGGTGTGGGTCGACGACCATCAGGCCCGTATCGACATGCGGGTGGTCAATGAAGAGGATGACTACCTGTATACCGTGGAGATTTTCGACAATGGTCCGGCATATATCCGTGTGTCGTCGCACAACCGCCAGGCGATATCTTTCTCAGGCGAGGTGGAGACGGAGCCGTAGCCTCTAATCCATCACCAGTTCCACGGGGCAGTGGTCGCTGCCCATGATGTCGGTGTGGATGGAGGCCGAGGCGACACGCTCGCGCAGACGGTCGGACACCACGAAATAGTCGATGCGCCAACCCGCGTTCTTCTCACGCGCATGGAAACGGTACGACCACCACGAATAAGTGACGTCGGTGGGGTGGAGGTGGCGGAACGTGTCGGTGAAACCGTTAGAGAGCCACTGGGTGAATCGCTCGCGCTCCTCGTCGGTGAAGCCGGCGTTGCGGCGGTTGGTCTTCGGGTTCTTCAGGTCTATCTCCTCATGAGCCACATTCAGGTCGCCACACACAATCACCGGTTTCCGCTGGTCGAGCTTGAGCAGGTAGGAGAGGAAGTCACGCTCCCACTCCATACGATAGTCCAGCCGACGTAACTCATCCTGTGAGTTGGGCACGTAGACGGTGACGAGGAAAAAATCCTCCATTTCCAGGGTGATTACACGTCCCTCATGGTCGTGCTGGTCGATGCCCATGCCGTAGGTCACAGCCTGGGGGCGGTGCTTGGTGAAGATGGCGGTACCCGAATAGCCCTTCTTCTCGGCGTAGTTCCAATATGCCTCATAGCCCTCGAAGTGCAGGTCGAGCTGACCCGCCTGCATCTTCGTTTCCTGTAGACAGAAGAAGTCGGCGTCCAATTGCCGGAAAGTGTCGGCGAACCCTTTCCCCATGCATGCCCTCAGGCCGTTGACGTTCCAGGATATGAATTTCATCGGCTGCTATTTTTTCTTTCCTTCGAAGTTCATGCACGTATTGATGGTATAGGTCATCCCATCCAACGTGATGGTATCGAAGAGTATGTTGCAGCGGAAATACTTGTTGTAGTATTCCGCCAAGCAGTTGTAATAACTGTAGTTGTCTAACCTGATGTAGTCGGGGAACTTGTATTCGATGGTATGGTCCGCATCGTCGACGGTGAAGGTTTCGTCCACGGTTTTGTTCACATACGTATAGCTGAAGGTGTAATCGCCGGCGTTCATGTACTGGTTGTAGTACGGGTGGAGCACACCCTTGAGCTTGATGGAGGGCGACTTGTCGAAGATGGCCAGTTTGTCTTCGGAGATGCCCAGGAACTGCAACCTGGGGCGCAGACCGGCAGTGGGTATGGTGACGGTCATGACCGAGTCGATGGAGCTGATGGTAGCCACGGTCTCCAAGGAGTCCATCTTGAGTTCGGTGTTGATGAAATAGAAGTAACCTTCGTATTCGCCCTCGGCATTGCTCAGGGCGATCTGTTTCTCCAATTGGGTCAGCTCACGATAGGTCTGTTGGTTGTTGTCGTTGTCATCTCCTAAGCAGGAGGAGAGGGAGATGATGGATGCCAGACCAAGAATCATGGCCAGGGCGTTCAGTTTGTTGGTTGTCATGATGTTATAATGTTTGTAGTTGTCAGATTCTCTTCGATTCGCCGCGGAGCAGGTTCATGAACTCCTGCCGGGTCTTGGCTTGGTTGAAGGCTCCGCTGAAGTCGCTCGTGGTGGTGATGGCGTTTTGCTTCTCCACCCCTCGCATCTGCATGCACATGTGCTTGGCCTCAATCACCACCATCACACCTAAGGGGTGCAGCGTGTCTTGTATGCAGTCTTTGATTTGCTGTGTCAGGCGTTCCTGCACCTGCAGACGATGGCTGTAGATATCCACCACGCGTGCTATCTTGCTCAGCCCCGTGATATATCCGTTGGGGATATACGCCACATGACACTTGCCGTAGAAAGGCAACATGTGATGCTCGCAAAGCGAGAAGACATCGATATCCTTCACGATGACCATCTGGTTGTATTTCTCTGCGAAGAGTGCGTCGGTGAGCACCTTGTGTGGGTCTTGGGTGTAGCCGCGGGTGAGTATCTGCATGGCTTTCGCCACACGCAATGGTGTCTTTTGCAGTCCTTCGCGCTCGGGGTCTTCGCCCAATAGGGGGATAATCTGTCGGTAGCACTTCGTGAGTTCCTCCAATCCCTCCCTGAATTCTGTTTCCGGATTCATCTTTTTATAATTTTTATATTCTGTGGGCAGACATAAAGTCAGCCCCTCAACACTCAACGCTCAACATTCAACACTCAACACTCAACATTCAACACTCAACACTCAACATCACCTCTTCACCACCACTGTGGTCTTGACGATGCAGGCTTGTTTGTAGCCCAGCTTCTTCACCGTCTTGAGCAGGGTGTTGGCATGGTCGGCCTTGCGGAAATTGCCGATGCGGCAGGTCCAACGTGGGGAGATGAAATGAACATATACGGGCTGGCTGGGCATCTTCTCTTTCAGTTCCTTGCCCATCTGCTCGGCTTTCTGGCGGTCGGCGCGTGTGCTGCCACCGCCGAACACCTGAACACGGTAGCCCACCACTTTCCTGCCGCCGCGGATCACCTTCTTGCTCATGTCGACGGGACCGCCCGAGCGGTCTAAGTAGTCGCGCTCAGTGGGAATCTTCGTCTTGTCCTCTTTCTTCTCGCGCTGCTCACGCGGCTTCTCGCGCGGTGCGGGGTTGTCAGCGGCACCCGACGAACTCTCACGGTGCTCACCGCTCTCGGTGGCTTCGTGCGAGGGTGCTTCGGGTGTGGCCGTCGTCCCATTGTCTTTCTGGGCACTGGGGTCGGGTGCGGGCTCCTGCTTCTTAGGCCCGTTGACCAGGTTGCTGATATCGTCGCTTTGCGTCACGCTCACATTGCCTTGCTTCGGCTCGTTGGTCACCTGCGCCATGGTAGTGAGACTGGCAAGGGCGAGAACCATGATGACGAGTGTTCTTCTCATATCTTAAGAGGATTAGTGATGGATGAAATAGGGTGGGGGCGACGATGGTGCCACCCCCATCCTGGTATGCCTAAGGCTTATTTCCAAGCGTCGATGATGCCCTTGAAATCGGCTGCCTTCAGCGAGGCACCACCGATGAGGCCACCGTCGATATCGGGTTTGGCGAAGAGCTCAGGGGCGTTGCTGGCCTTGCAGCTGCCGCCATAGAGGATAGTGGTGTCGTCGGCCACCTGTGCGCCGTAACGCTCGGCGATGATGCTGCGGATGTAGGCATGGATTTCTTCTGCCTGGTCGCTGGTGGCTGTCTTGCCTGTGCCAATGGCCCAGATGGGTTCGTAGGCGATGACGATCTGGCGGAAGTCGGCCTCTTCGAGGTTGAACACGCTGCCTTCGAGCTCGGCCTTCACCACTTCATTCTGCTTGTTGGCTTCGCGCTCTTCGAGGCTCTCACCGATGCAGAAGATCACCTTCAGACCGTTCTTCAGGGCCAGCAGCACCTTCTCCTTGAGAATCTCAGGGGTCTCGCCGTAGTAGCCGCGACGCTCGGAATGGCCCAGGATGACATATTGGGCTCCCGTGCTCTTCACCATCTCGGCCGACACCTCGCCGGTGTAGGCACCCTTCTCCTTGTCGGCGCAGTTCTCGGCACCCAGTCCGATGAGGGCGGGGTCGAGCACCTGGGCCACGCTGGCTAAGTGGATGAACGGTGTGCATATCACCACGTCGCAGTTGGGCTTGTCGGCGGTCAGTTGCTCATTGAGTTCCTTGGCAAGTGCGATGCCGTCTTGCAGGTTCATGTTCATTTTCCAGTTGCCTGCTACGATTTTCTTTCTCATTGTCGTTTTGTTTTTTAAAAGTTTATATAAGTTATGTGAGTCTCAACCATTCTCTATCGTATCCGTATCCCCCTTCTCCTGTCCTCCCCCTCCTTGGGAGGGGGCAGGGGGGAGGCTTCCCTTCTTCACCCAGCGTGTCCATGCCCATAGGCGGTCTGCCAGGGTGAGCAGGAAGAGTGGCAGGGCGAACCACAACAGGATGGTGCCTATCTTGCGGGGCACCGAGTCTTCGGGCATCCTGCCCAATTCATGCTCCTCCAGCGCCGGACTGGCCTCGCTGAGTTCCGGCAGTTGGTTGTGGCTCCATTTCCGGATAATCACGCCCTCCTTGATGAGCACCAGGCCGGGGTTGCTGCGGATTACGGTCTTCAGCATGGTGTGGTCGGCATGGCAGAAAGGATATTCAGCGCCGGTGAGGTCGCGCCACCTGCCAATCGCGTCGTCGCCGCTGGCTGTCACACCGTAGAACCCATAACCATGGTCCTTGGCGTATTCGTAGAGCTGGTCCATCGAGCCGAAATGGCTGTCATCGGCATGTTCGAGCGAGGGGGAGATGAGCAGGAACGTATAGCCGGGGGCCGCCAGCAATGAGTCGGTGATATCCTCGCCCGTATCCGTCAGCTCCAGCACGAAGTCGTGGATGGGCGGCACATAACCTTCCTCCGTCATCACCGTCTTGCTGTCGATGAAGGTCCAGGTGGAGTCGGGGTAATTGTCGAGCGTGAACTCTTTGCGCTCACCGTTTTTCTCTAAGATGAAGGTGGTCTCATACTGCGGCTCCTTTTCTCCCACGGGCACCTCCATGCCCTTGCGGATGTCGGCTCCCACGTGATAGGGGCGGAAGTCGAAGAGGGGCAGGGTGTAGAGGCACCAGACACTCACCGCCAATGTGAACAGCAACGTATAGTTGATGACTATCCATTGGTTGGTCTTCGAGATGAACCTCAGCATCTTCAGCGGCCAGCGGGCGATGACCACCGCCATGACCAGCAGCGCCACGTTCTTGCCGAAGGTCTGCCAGTTGCTCAGGTGCACGGCATCGCCGAAACAGCCACAGTCGCTCACGGGGTTGGCCAAGGCGAGCCACAGCGTGATGGCCGTCATGACGACAAGGAAGGCGACGATGGCTTTCGACACCAATCGCCGGTGGATGGCGAACAGCAGCAACACACCCAGCAGGAACTCAAGGGCCGACAGCAGTACCGACATGCCTAAGGTGACCCAGTCGGGCAGCAGCTCGGGATGCCCCAGCGCCTCCAAGTAGTCCTGTATCTTGTACTGGGTGCCCAGAGGGTCTACCGCCTTCACGAACCCCGAGAAGATGAACACGGGAGCCACGATGAAGCGGCAGACATTGACCAATATGCTCTTAATCTTCTCCACTAAGCTTGATAATTCCGAATACGGCGTAGTTGATGATGTCCATATAGTTGGCATCGATGCCCTCGCTCACCAGCGTAGCCCCGCCATGGTCCTCTATCTCCTTGATGCGCTGCAACTTGGTGAGAATGAAGTCGGTATAACTCGTGGTACGCATGCCACGCCATGCCTCAGCATAGTCGTGGTTCTTCCTGAGCATCAGTGCCAGGGCCTCCTGCGCATAGCGGTCGTAGAGCGACATGGCCTCCTCGTTGTCGATGTCAACGCTGTCCACGCACCCTTTCTCTAATTGGATGAGTCCCACGATGCCGTAGTTCACCAAAGCGATGAATTCAGGCAATATGCCTTCGCCCACCATCGACTCCACGCCCATCTCCAACGAGCGGATGCGCTTGGCTTTGATGAAGAGCTGGTCGGTGAGTGAGCTGCTGCGCAGTATGCGCCATGAAGCCCCGTAATCGCGCAACTTCTTAACGAACAGCTCGCGGCAGCGTGATAAGGCGCACTTGAACTGTTCTTCGGTCTTGTTATGATTGTCAGACATGTTAAATTTGCAAATTCGACTGCAAAAGTAAGCAATTTTGCTGAAAAGGCAATCATTTTCTTTCTTAATATGTGTTATCCCAGCCGCGGAAAAGGATTTTCTTCCCCTTTTCCTGCCCTGAATCCGATTTTTTGCAGTAATTTTGCACGCAAATCTTATGTGAACACATCATGAGGGACTTGTCAAACGACGATTTAAAACAGATCTTAGATATACCGGTTTTCAAACTCATCTCACAAGTGGCCGACGACCTCGGCTTAGAGTGTTATGTGGTGGGTGGATATGTGCGTGACCTCTTTCTCGAGCGCCCCTCGAAGGATATCGACTGCGTGGTGGTGGGTAGTGGCATCGAGGTGGCACAGGAACTGAAAAACAGGTTGGGAAAACAGGCCCACCTGTCGGTGTTCAGGAATTTCGGTACCGCCCAGCTGAAATACCACGGTCAGGAGGTGGAATTCGTGGGAGCCAGGCGGGAGAGCTACCGACGCGACTCGCGTAAACCCATCGTCGAGGACGGCACGCTCGAGGACGACCAAAACCGGCGCGACTTCACTATCAACGCCATGGCGGTATGCCTCAATCGTGAGCGTTTCGGCGAACTGGTCGACCCCTTCGGCGGATTAGACGACCTGTGGGACGGACTCATCCGCACACCGCTCGACCCTGACATCACCTTCAGCGACGACCCCCTGCGCATGATGCGCTGCGTGCGTTTCGCCGCGCAACTCAATTTCTATATCGACGACGAGACATTCGAGGCGCTGGAACGCAATGCCCAGCGAATCAAGATCATCAGTGGTGAGCGTATCGCCGACGAGCTGAACAAAATCATGCTCACTGCCACTCCCAGCAAAGGGTTGGTCGACCTGCAACGATGCGGCTTGCTCCAACTCATACTGCCCGAGCTGCAAGCTCTGGATGTAGTGGAGGAGCGCAATGGCCGTGCCCATAAGAACAATTTCTATCATACACTTGAGGTGCTCGACAACGTGGCGGCGAAGTCCGACAACCTCTGGCTGCGTTGGGCTGCCTTGCTCCACGACATCGGCAAGACACGCAGCAAACGTTGGGACAACCAAGTGGGATGGACTTTCCACAACCATAATTATATTGGGGCGCGCATGGTGCCCGACATCTTCCGCAGGTTGAAACTGCCTCTCGACATGAAGATGGCGTATGTAAAGAAATTGGTGGAACTGCACATGCGCCCCATCGTTATCGCCGACGAGGAGGTGACCGACAGCGCGGTGCGCCGACTTATCAACGATGCCGGCGACGACATCGACGACCTAATGGTGCTCTGCGAGGCGGATATCACCAGCAAGAACATGGCGAAGAAACAACGTTTCCTCGAGAATTTCCGTATCGTCAGGGAAAAGCTCGCCGACCTGAAGGAGAAAGATTACAAACGATTGCTGCAACCTTGCATCGATGGCAATGAGATTATGGAGCTGTTCCACCTGAAACCCAGTAAGGAGGTGGGCGAGCTAAAAGGCTATCTCAAGGATGCGGTGCTCGACAACCGAGTGGAAAACGAGCGCGAACCCCTCATGCAGCTGCTCATGCAGAAAGCCCGGGAAATGGGCCTGTTGACCCAATAGACCTTATTAGCCCAATAGGCCCAATAGGCCCAATAGGCCCAATTAGCCCAATTAGCCTTATTAGCCCAATAGCCCCAATAGAATCCCCTCGATTCTCAAATAATTGTTAAATGTAATTGCCGTTGGCCTTATATTCAAAGAATATGTTGTAACTTTGCAAACTGAAAACTTTTCTACTTTATATAGTTTTCAAACGGGAACGATTCTAAATAAGGAAACAATAAATAATTTTTACATAATAGGTATGAAAATTAATAAGTTATTAATGCTGGTTGCCGCTACGGGCATGCTTGTGGCATGTGGTGGAGGTGGCAACATGAATTTCGGTGACAATGAGTATCCCGTCAGGACAGTAGAGACACAGAGTGCTTCAAGCCAGACCACTTACCCTGCCACCATCAAGGGTATTCAGGATGTGGAGATCCGTCCGAAAGCCTCGGGCTTCATCACCAGGGTCTGTGTGCAGGAAGGACAGTCGGTGGGAGCTGGACAACTGCTCTTCGTCATCGACAACGAGACTTACCAGGCCGCCGTACGCCAGGCTCAGGCTGCCGTGACACAGGCTCAGGCCGCCGTCAATACGGCCACGGCGCAACTCAACACTGCCAAACTGACCTACGACAACAGTCAGCAACTGCATAAGAACAATGTCATCGGCGACTACGAACTTCAATCGTCGAAGAACAATTACGAAAGTGCCCAGGCCCAAGTGAACCAGGCCAAGGCAGCCCTGCAGCAGGCACAGGCCGGACTGGCTTCCGCCCGCGAGAACCTCAGCTTCTGTTATGTGAAGAGTCCCGCCAGTGGTGTCGTCGGCAACCTGCCTTATAAGGTGGGGGCACTGGTGAGTGGGTCGTCGCAGCCCGCCCTGACCACCGTGTCGAACATCAGCACCATGGAGGTCTATTTCTCCATGAACGAGAAGGACGTGCTCCAGCTCACGAAGGCCGCCGGATCGGCCGTGGCAAGCTTCCCGCCCGTCAAGCTGCAACTGGCCGATGGTACGACCTATGCCCACGACGGTAGGGTGGTGAAGGCCAGCGGCGTGATTGATCCCGCCACAGGTGCCGTGTCGATGATCGCACAGTTCCCCAACCCCGACCGCTTGCTCAAGAGCGGTGGGTCGGGCTCCATCGTCGTGCCGCGCGAGAACAACAACGCCATCGTCATCCCGCAGGAGTGTGTGCTCGAGGTGCAGGACAAGCACTTCGTCTATGTGCTGGGTGCCGACAACAAGGTCAACTATACCGAGATAACCATCGACCCGCAGAACGACGGCAAGAACTACGTGGTGCGCACCGGTCTGAAGGTGGGCGACAAGTATGTGACCAACGGCATAACCAAACTCTCCGACAAGATGGACATAGTGCCTATCACTCCGGAGCAGTATGAGAAGAAACTCAAAGAGGCAGAGAAACTGGGTGAGGCCCAGGGCGACGCCAAGAAACTCAAAGAGGTGTTCAAATAATAAGAAGCCACAGCGATATGAATGTAACCAATTTCATCAAGAGGCCGGTACTCTCGACGGTGATCTCAGTGCTCATCGTCATCCTGGGTTTCATCGGACTGGCCACACTGCCTATCGAGCAGTATCCTGATATCGCTCCGCCTACCGTGGTGGTCTACACATCTTACCAAGGTGCCGACGCCGAGACCGTGAAGAACTCGGTGCTCGCTCCTCTGGAGGAGAGTATCAACGGTGTGGAGAACATGACTTATATGACCTCGTCGGCCACCAACCAGGGTTCGGCCAATATCACCGTGCAGTTCAAGCAGGGAACCAACGCCGATATGTGCGCCGTCAACGTGCAAAACCGTGTGTCGCAGGCACAGGGTCTCTTGCCCGCCGAGGTCACGCGTGTGGGTGTGACGGTGCTCAAACGACAGACCTCGCAGGTCATCATGTATACGCTGACCTCACCCGACGGACGTTACGACGACGAGTTCCTGACCAACTATGCCAATATCAACATCGTACCGGCACTCAAGCGTATCCCCGGCGTGGGCGACGTGCAGAGCCCGGGTATGAAGACCTACTCCATGCGTATCTGGCTCAAGCCCGACGTCATGAAGCAATACAACCTCATACCTTCCGACATAGCGGGTGCACTGGCCGAGCAGAACATCGAGGCTGCACCGGGTTCCTTCGGCGAGCAGAGCGACGTGGCCTACGAATATGTGATGCGCTACAAGGGACGTCTGAAGACTCCCGAGGAGTATGGCAACATCATCATCAGCAACACCACCTCCGGGCAGACACTCCGTCTGAAGGATGTGGCGAAGATCGAACTGGGCGGACTGCAGTATTCGGTGTCGATGCGCAACAACAACCAGCCTTCGGTCATGGGTATGGTGCAGCAGATCGCCGGTTCCAACGCCAACGAGATAGCCACCAAGGTGAAGGAGGTATTGGAAGAGCAGGCTAAGAGCTTCCCTCCGGGACTTGAATACCGTATCAACTACGATGTGACGGAGTTCCTCTACGCATCCATCGAGGAGGTGGTCAAGACCCTGCTCATCACCCTTATCTTGGTGTTCCTCGTGGTATACATCTTCCTCCAGGACTTCCGCTCCACCTTGATTCCTATGATCGCCGTGCCCGTGTCGCTTATCGGTACGTTCTTCTTCCTCAAGGTGTTCGGCTTCTCCATCAACCTGCTCACCCTCTCGGCCTTGCTCTTGGCCATCGCCATCGTGGTCGACGACGCCATCGTGGTGGTCGAGGCTGTGCACGCCAAGCTCGACCAGGGCTACAAGAGCAGTCTCACCGCCTCCATCGATGCCATGAACGAAATCTCCAGTGCCATCATCTCCATCACACTTGTGATGGCCTCGGTGTTCATTCCTGTGTCGTTCATCGGCGGCACTTCGGGAACGTTCTACCGAGAGTTCGGTGTCACCATGGCGGTGTCGATTTTCATCTCGGCGCTCAACGCCTTGACGCTGTCGCCGGCTCTCTGCGCCATCTTCCTCAAACCGAAGAACGAGGATGGCAGTACCAAGAAGATGAGTTTCATCGACCGCTTCCATACGTCGTTCAACACGTCGTACAACAAGATACAAGGCAAGTATAAGAAGAATGTGGAGCGCCTGGTGCACAAGCCTGTGTTGGCGGGATTGCTCGTCGTGGCAGGACTCGTCGGCTTGGTCTACACCATGAGTACCACCAAGACCGGTCTTGTGCCCGATGAGGATACGGGTACCTTGTTCTGCACTGTGTCGATGCCTCCGGGCACCAGTGTGGCACGCACACGACAGGTCATCGACCAGGTGGACGCCATGTTGGCCTCCAACACCGCCATCCAGAGCCGTGAGCAGATACAGGGCTACAACTTCATAGCCGGTCAGGGCTCCGACCAAGCAACCTTCATTATCAAGCTCAAGCCTTTCTCCGAGCGTGGCATCACCGAAGGAGCCATGGCTGTGTTGGGCATGATATACAAGCAGACTGCCTCTATCAAGGATGCGCAGATCCTGGCCTTCGCTCCGCCTATGATTCCCGGCTTCTCCGCCAACAATGGTGTGTCGGTGGTGATGGAAGACCGCACGGGTGGCGACCTCAACAAGTTCTTCCAGGTGACAAAGGATTACCTGGCCGAACTGAACAAGCGTCCGGAGATACAACAGGCCATGACTTCCTACAACCCGTCGTATCCGCAGTATATGGTCGACGTGGATGTGGCTAAGTGTAAGCAGGCTGGTATCGGTCCCAACACGGTGCTCTCCACCCTGCAAGGTTATTATGGTGGTCTCTACGCCTCGAACTTCAACTCCTATGGCAAGCTCTACCGTGTGATGATTCAGGGCGATATCGAAAGCCGTGAACGTCCGGAGGGTATCAACAATATCTATGTACGCACACCCTCGGGCATGACTCCCGTCAATGAGTTCTGTACACTCAAACGTGTCTACGGCCCGTCGAACATCAACCGTTTCAACATGTTCACGAGCATCAACGTGACAGCCACGGTGGCCGATGGCTACTCCACGGGTGAAGCCATCAAGGCGGTTGAGGAAGTGGCGGCAGATCACCTGCCCCAGGGCTATGCCTACGAGTATTCGGGCCTGACCCGTTCCGAGGCGGAGTCGAGCAACTCCACGGCACTTATCTTCGTGCTCTGTATCATGTTCGTCTACCTCATCCTCTCGGCGCAGTATGAGAGTTATCTGTTGCCCTTGGCGGTCATCCTCTCCATCCCCTTCGGTTTGGCGGGTGCCTTCTTCTTCACGAAGATATCGGGTCACAACAATGATATCTACATGCAGATATCGCTTATCATGCTTATCGGTCTGTTGGCCAAGAACGCCATCCTTATCGTGCAGTTCGCCCTTGAACGTCGCGAACTGGGTATGGCCATCTCATGGGCGGGTATCCTGGGAGCCACGGCGCGTCTGCGACCCATCCTGATGACCTCCTTGGCCATGATCATCGGTCTGCTGCCTATGCTTTGGCCCTTCGGTGTGGGCGCCCATGGTAACAACACGCTAGGCTACGCCGCCATCGGTGGTATGCTTATCGGTACGATATGCCAGATTTTCGTGGTGCCGGCGCTCTTCATGATATTCCAGTCGCTGCAAGAGAAGATCAAGCCCATGCAGTTCGAAGAGGAAGTCAACGAAGACGTGGCGGCCGAGTTGGCACAGTATGCCCACCAGCCTATCGAGGATTACAAAGTGGAGGAATAAACTAATTAGTTGCGATTATGAAGAAATTTTCTGTAATATATGTTATTTCCTTGGTAATGACCGTCATGCTGTTCAACAGCTGCGGTCTCTACCAGAAATATGAGCGTCCGGATGTCAACACCACGGGCCTGTTCCGCGACAATGTGTCGCTGACCGACACGCTCGTGGCTACGGATACCACCTCTTTCGGCAACTTGCCTTGGCGGAGCCTGTTCACAGACCCTTGCCTGCAAAGGCTTATCGACGCCGGTCTGGCGCATAACACCGATCTGCTCAACGCCGCCCTCAATGTGCAGATGGCCGAGGCGCAGCTCAAGGCCTCGAAGCTGGCCTTCCTGCCACAGTTCACCTTCTCGCCCCAGGGTACCATAGGATGGTGGGACGGCAACGGTGCGGCGAAAACCTATCAGCTGCCCGTGGCCGCCTCGTGGAGCGTCGACCTCTTCGGCAACCTGCTCTCGCAGAAGCGTAGTGCACAGGTGTCGCTACTGGCCACCAAGGATTATCAGGTGGTGGTGCAGTCGAACGTCATCGCGGGCATCGCCAATATGTACTACACCCTGCTCATGCTCGACGAGCAACTGAAGATTCTCGCCGACATGACATCGCTGACCAAGGACACTTGGGATATGATGAAACTGCAGATGAACCTGGGCAGGGCCCGCTCCACCAGTGTGCAGAGCGCCGAGGCCAATTATTACTCTGTGCTCACGCAGACCACCGAGTTGAAACGTCAGGTGCGCGAGGTGGAAAACTCGCTCTCGCTGCTCATCGGACAACCCGCACAGACCATCGAGCGTGGTTTGTTGGCCGACCAGGTGCTCCCAGAGGAGTTCAGTACGGGCATCGGCATACAGCTGTTGGCCAACCGTGCCGACGTGCATGCAGCCGAGATGCAGCTGGCATCCTGCTTCTATAACGTGGAGACGGCGCGCAGCCGCTTCTATCCCTCCATCACCATCTCGCCCTCGGGAGCCTTCACCAACAGCGGCGGTGGCGCCATCGTCAACCCGGGCAAATGGCTCTTCTCCATCGTCGGCTCACTGGTGCAGCCCATCTTCATGCGTGGCCAGCTCACAGCGGGTCTGCGCGTGGCTGAGGCACAGGAGCAGCAGGCATTCAACACCTGGCAGCATGCCGTGTTGCAGGCTGGCAGTGAGGTGAGCAACGCCTTGGTGCAGTACAACTCGTCGGCGGAGAAATCGGCATTGGAGGCCCAGCAAATCGAGGTGCTGAAGAAGAACGTGGAGCATACGCGCATGCTGTTCACCAGTTCGTCGAGCACCTACCTCGAGGTCATCGGTGCCCAGCAGTCGCTGCTCAACGCACAGATATCCAAGGTGACCGACGATTTCAACAAGATGCAGGCCGTGGTGAGTCTTTGGACTGCCCTCGGCGGCGGAGGAAAATAATATAGAATTGAGTGGTGAGAGGTGAGAGGTGAGGGGTGAGAGATTACTCCGCTGTAGACTATTGTCTGAACTCCTGAACTCCTAAACTCCCAAACTTCTGAACTCCTAAAATAATAGTATAATGAACGATATAAGTCCAAGAGCCGAAATCGACCCCAAGGCGAAAATAGGCGACAATTGTAAGATATTCCCCTTCGTCTACATCGAAGGCGATGTGGAGATCGGCGATGGGTGCATCATCTTCCCCTTTGTGAGCATCCTCAACGGCACCCGTATGGGCAAACGCAACAAGGTGCACCAAGGGGCGGTCATCGGTGCTCTGCCACAGGATTTCGAATTCCGTGGCGAGAAGAGCGAACTCATCATCGGCGACAATAATATCATCCGCGAGAATGTGGTCATCAACCGTGCCACACACACCGGTGGGCAGACAGTCATCGGCAACGACAACTTCCTCATGGAGGGCGCCCATATCTCGCACGACACGAAGGTGGGCAATGCCTGTGTCTTCGGTTATGGTACCAAGATCGCCGGCGACTGCGAGATAGGCAACGGCGTGATCTTCTCGTCGGGTGTCATCGAGAATGCCGGCACCCGCGTGGGCGAGGGCTCCATGATCACCGCAGGCTCGGCCTTCTCCAAGGATGTGCCACCCTATGTGGTGGCGGGCGGCGTGCCCGTGCGTTACAATGGTGTCAACAACACCATGCTCACCCACTACGGCATCAATGAGAAGGTACAGAAGCACATAGCCAATGCCTACCGACTGGTGTTCCTCGGACAGCAGAGCGTCTACGACAGTATGTTGCAGATACGCGACCAGGTGCCCGACAGCCCGGAAATCCAGAACATCATCGAGTTCCTGAATACGGCCAAGGTGGGCATCATCGGCAAGTTGTAGTTTTTTTCAGAATAACATACGAAAATTGGCTGCTCAAGCAGCCAATTTTCGTATGCCCTATTCCTTTCTCCTGTCTTCCTTTACTATCCTCTTCCTTTTCCGAATTTCTGAATATTTTTCGTATGTTTTACCAATAATTGCCGCGTTTAAGTTAATTTTATTTAATTTTTATATACATTAGCGGTGTTTTGTTCTGTTTCGCTTTACTTTTGCACAAAATTAGGACGGGTGGTAAGTTTACTTTCGGTTTGTAGTTGATAATGCCCGTTTACTTGCGAAATTTAATTTTTGAAAGATAAAAAAGGAAAAATTGGTAGTGGTAGGCTGGTTTACCACATTATTTAGGGAATCATTTTAATTACATAACAAGTGTGCTTTATGAAAAAATAGTTTGACAATTCTTCTTGCCATGCTCTTCCTATGTGTGGGAGTGGCATGGGCGCAGACGACCATCACTGGAAGCGTGGTGACGCAGGAGGATGGCGAACCCATCATGGGAGCCACCATCCGCATCGTGGGCACGCAACAGGGAACGGTGACTGATGACAACGGCCGTTTCTCCCTGTCGGTGCCAAACAGCAACGCTGATCTGCAAGTGTCCTACCTTGGCTATGTCACTAAGACAGTACGTGCGCGCAACGGTATGACCGTCACCCTCGTATCCGACGATAACCTGCTCGACGAGGTGGTGGTGACAGCCCTTGGCATCAAACGCTCGGCAAAGGCCATCGGTTATTCGGCCACACAGGTCTTGGGCGATGAGATAGCACAGGCGCGTACCAACGACATCATGACCAGCTTGGCCGGTAAGGTGGCAGGTGTATCCATCTCGAGTACCTCATCCGACCCAGGCTCATCCAATGCGGTCATTATCCGTGGTATCAGTTCGCTTAGCGGTAGCAACCAACCGCTATATGTCATCGACGGTGTGCCAATGGTCAACACAGCGGTATTTAGCAACAACGGATTGGACAACGGTTATGACTTCGGTAATGGTGCCAGCGTGGTCAACCCCGACGACGTGGAAAACATGACGGTGCTGAAAGGTGCCGCTGCTACGGCTCTTTATGGTAGCCGCGCCGCTAACGGTGTCATCCTCATTACCACAAAGAGTGGTTCGAAGCAGACCAAAGGCCTCGGCATCGAGTACAACGGTGGCTTACAGTGGGAAAAAGTGCTGCGTCTGCCGCAACAGCAAAACGACTTCGGTATGGGTTGGTATGGTAACCATACCGAGATTGAGAACGGTTCATGGGGTCCGAAATTCGACGGCTCCATCCTTCGTTACGGAATGATTTATGACTATCAACAGCACATGAAGTCGTATGTGGCCATCCCGTCGAACATGCAGGACTTCTTCGACACGGGTTTCCGCTACTCCAACAGCGTGTCGTTCAACGGCGCTACCGATGCTTCCACCTTCTTCCTCTCGCTTTCGCAAATCAAGGAAGACGGTATCATCCCCACAGATGCTGACTCCTACCGCAAATACACATTTGCAGGACGGGCTAGCCACAAAATCAAGGATGTAACGCTCAGCATGTCGGTCAACTATGCATGGAACTCTAACGACTTCGTGACCACAGGTCAGAAGACAGGTTCCATGTACAACGCCATCATGCAGACCCCGCGTGATATCAGCATCGCTGAGATGCAAGACCTAAGCAACCCCTTCAACACTCCGGGTTACTATTATACTCCTTACGGCGTGACCAACCCCTACTATATCCTTGAGAACTATCTCAACAACTACGAAGCTTCACGTTTCTACGGAAAACTGCAACTCGATTATGACTTCCTGAAATATTTCCGTCTGACCTACCGCTTCGGTCTTGACACACAGACAGGACACCGCAATACGGGACAGCCTAACCTCGAGAAACTTTTCGAAGGAACAGCCAATGGTGGAGACCTTGTCGGTGAGACGGGTAGCGTCGCCCAGCAGACTACACGTCAGCGTGAAATCAACCACGACCTCATGGTCACCTTCGACAAAGACCTCATCGAGGACCTGCACTTTAATGCAGTGGCTGGTCTCAACGGCAATGAGCGTAAGTACTCTTACTTATACTCTTCGGTCGACAACCTTACCATTCCAACATGGTATAACCTGAGCAACTCGTCGGAAATACCAACTGTTGAAACTTATCTGAGCAAACGCCGTCTCATCGGTATCTATGCACAGACCGAATTCGCATGGCGCAACATGCTGTATCTCACACTGACGGCACGTAACGACTGGTCGTCGACACTGCCTAAAGGCAACCGCTCGTTCTTCTATCCTGGCATCACCGCCAGCTGGATCTTTACCGAACTGCTCAACGATGACATCAAGAAATATGTCACCTTTGGTAAACTGCGTGCAGCTTGGGGTAAGACAGGTAACGATGCCAACGTCTATATGACAAAGTCTGTTTATGCACAAGCCGAAGCCAATTCTTCAGGATGGGGAACCAGTAAATTCCCCTTTACCAAGACGGGTACCAACGCATTCACCATGAGCAATGTGCTGGGCAGTAACTCACTTAGCCCTGAGATGTCAACAGAGTTCGAGATTGGTCTTAACATGGCGTTCTTCCAGAACCGCTTGTCGTTTGACTTCTCATACTACAACCGTAACACCGACAAGCAGATTTTCTCGCTGAACATGGACCCTGCATCAGGTTACACAGCCATGAACACCAACCTCGGTAAGGTGCGCAACCAGGGTATAGAGTTGCTCGTCAATGTGGCCCCGGTCAAGACACGCGATTTCCAGTGGGATCTCTCTTGGAACTTCACCAAGAACAACAACAAAGTGCTCGACCTGCCCGATGAACTCGGAGGCGAGGCACAGATTTACGGATTTACTGGCGGTACGGGACTCTATGCCATCGAAGGCGAAGAACTCGGTATCTTCAAGGCTTACACTGCTAAGAGAGACCCAGAAGGACATATCGTTGTCAACAATAAGGGCCTGCCTGTTGCTACCGACGACATTGAGCCTATTGGCTCCATGAACCATAAATACATGATGGGCTTCGGAACCACATTGAAATATAAAGGTCTGTCGCTTGCTGTCAACTTCGACTACCGTAAGGGTGGCCTGATGTTCTCGCGTACAAAGGATATCCAGTACTTCACCGGTAATGCAATGCAGACGGCTTACAACGATCGTAATCCGTGGGTCATCCCCAACTCTGTGGTAGCTGTGACTGACGATGCTGGCAATGTGACTTATAGTCCCAACACCACTCCGCTCACACCGACCAATATGTTCACATTCTGGGATGCTGGTGGTGAGGAAATGGATGCCGCCTTCCTCGTGGATAAGACTTACCTGAAACTGCGTAGCGTAGTCCTTACTTGGGAACTGCCTAGTCAGTGGCTCAACAAGACATTCCTTACAGGTGTCTCATTGTCATTGTTCGGCAACAACCTCTTCTTGTGGACACCGAAGAGCAATACCTTTATCGATCCTGAGACGACATCGTTCGGTAACGACCTCGAAGGTAACTTCGGTGAATATTCGACCAACCCCAGCTCACGCAAGTTTGGTTTCAACGTGAATGTAAAATTTTAATTCGTAGATGTGATGAAAAAGTTATTTCTATATATCACTGTAGGTGCGTTAGCGCTGACCAGTTGTGACCTCGACATCAACGACGACCCCAACTATCCGGCCGACACTGACGTGACTGCTGGTCTTCTGTTTCCGTCTGTAGAAAATTATATAGCCGACTGCGTGGGCGACCAGATGTTCAATTATGCAGGTTACTTTGCACAGTATTTTGAGCAGGCTCCGACGGCCAACCAGTACAACGACTTGGCCGAACTCAACCTCGATGAGGGCTCTGACCTCTTCGTGCGTTGCTACAGAAACCTCTATGCCGGTGCACTGACCGACATCCAGGAGATTTTGGCTAAGACCGACAACCCGTCCGACATCTTCGCTTGTACCGTCATGCGCGCACAGGCGTTCCAACTGCTTGTCGACAACCTCAGCGATGCTCCCTATTCAGAGGCACTGCGTGGTATTGAAATCGCTCAGCCTAAGTGGGAGGATGGAAAGACCATTTATGAAGGTGTTCTCGCTGAACTCGACGCTGCTGAGGCGAAACTCAGCAACGATGACATGACGCTTACTGACCCTATGCTGAATGGTGACCTGAACCAGTGGCGCGGCTATGCCAACGCATTGCGTCTGCGCATGTACCTCCGTCTCATCGATGGTGGTGCTACCGAATATACCAGCAAGGCTAAAGCACTCGTGGCCAATCAGGACAACTTCTTCTCTGACGATGTGAAATGGGATGTCTATTCCAATGCTTCAGGACAGTACAACCCATGGTATGACGGTTATTATAGCCTTGGTACCATCAACCATTGTGCTGCTTATCCCATCATCAGTTACATGAAAACCACTGCTGATCCACGTATCAAATATGCATTCGATAAGAGCGCAGAAACAAAAGATTACGTAGGACAGCTTCCCGGTGCCAAAACTACTACAGGTGACTGGCTAGGTATCAGTTCAGGTTATAACAACGATTTTGTGAGCCTCGTCAATTACAAGACCACTCGCGACATGGCTGTTTACCTCTTCACACAGAGTGAATTGCAGTTCCTTATCGCCGAGGTCCAGTTGAGATTCAACAATGACGATACGGCTGCAAAGGAGGCTTATGAATTGGGCGTGACCGCCGACTTCACCTCAAAAGGGACTGAGGATGGTGCAGTGGATGAATTCCTCGCTGCGTCGAAAACTAGTTGGAAAGGTAGCACCGATGCCAAACTCGAACTCATCTATAAGCAGAAATGGGTGGCCCTGTTCATGCGCGACCACATGGAGGCTTGGTCTGAGATTCGCCGTACCGACGTGCCTGCTCTCTCCAACGCTTCAGCAGCCGATATCTTCGAGAATCCTGCCGTTTATAATCCTGGTGACATGATTGAACCAGCGGTCAACTACATCGTCGGCGGCGGTCTGGCCAAGCGCGTGCCCTATCCGAGCATTGCACGTTCGCTCAACCCCAATACGCCGACTGCTAAGACTTTGAATGAAAAGGTGTTCTGGGATGTGAAATAATTTAACCATAAATGATTATAACGATGAAAAAAGCATTAGTATATACAATGACACTCTGTGCCGTCCTGTTGGGCTTCACGGCGTGCAATGACGATAATGATGCACTCACCGACTCCACGCTCACAACATATCCGCATTTCACTATGCTGGGCGATGAGTTTACGGAGGTGAATCTCGGTGACGAATATGTCGATGCTGGATGCACTGCCACGTTGGATGGTGTTGACATCACGTCGCAACTCGTCACTACTGGACTCGATGAGATTGACACCAGCGTCGCAGGATTCTATTATGTCACTTACTCTTTCGTTAATAAAGACGGATACAAGAAGTCTGCAACACGTACAGTGGCTGTCTTCGACCCCAATGTTACGACCGACCTCTCTGGCGACTATGTCTGTGCCTCGGGTTCCATTTGTACGATTCTCTCAACTGGAGGTAAAATCGATTTGTCTGGTTGTACGATTAGCTTGGAGCAGTTGTTGCCAGGTCTTTTCAATGTCAGCGACCTCATGGGCGGTCTTTACGATCAGTATGCAGGTTATGGAGCTGATGCCCCGGGCTTGTATGTCATGCAAGGTGTCATCCAACTCACGGCCGACAATGAGATTATCATTCTGAACGGTTATGTGCCGGCTTGGGAAGATTCTTACGACGAGGCTTATCCGGGCACCTATAATCCAGAGACAGGCGCTGTCTCATGGGGTATCGATTATGCCGGACTCTATCATTTTGACATTACTATTGTTCCTGTAACTGAAGAAGAATAAGTATGAAAAAATATTTTATTTCCGCAGCCATGAGTGTGCTGCTGGCCGTGGGATTCACGGCATGTGACTCCGAGACCGATGAAAAGCCAGGCGGAACCGCTATCGAGAAAATGTGCGGTTATTGGGATGTGCAGGTCGATGCCGTTGATGAGAACAACGAGGTCGTTTACGAAGATATCTTCGGTAGCGGAATTATCCCATTCTACACTTACAATACCGCTGACAACAGCAGTACAAAGATGTGGATTGATGATTTGCGGAATGATAATTTCTGGAATATCAAGTTCCTCGTAGATGTCAACTATTCTGCGATGACCTTCTCTGCCACTGACGTTGTTTATGAGGAAGGACAGTATGAAGAAGAAGAGCCGGGAAAGGCTACCGTTTGGGAAGGAAAAATCGTAGAGAACGGTGGACTCAACCTTCATGGTAAACCTTGGGATACCATTGATTTCAACATCTCTTTCTCCGATGACCCTTATCCAGAAGACTATGGTTATCATCACTATCATGTGAGCGGTCTGCGCCATACGGGATTCACGGAATAACCATTCTCTCGTAACTATAAGGGAAAAACGTTTCCCATCTATGCCAAATCGGGATGTCCATCAAGGACGTCCCGATTTTTTATTTAAGAGTCAGGGAGTTTAGGAGTTTGGACAATAGTAGGAAGGTGATGGGTGACGAGTGCTCTCGTTCTTCCTCCCCTGGGAGGGACCAAGGGTGGGTATCTTTTGTCATTTTTTATTTTTATAATTTTATATTTTCCAAAAATTATCGTACATTTGCATTCGTTACTATTATTATCTCGACAATAACCAAAACAATCCTAATATGTACGACAGAGAACATGGACTTTACATCGCCCATTGCGAGGCTGGGGCGTTGAGCATCATTGGTAAAATGGCCAACCGTCATGGACTGATAGCGGGTGCCACGGGTACGGGAAAAACGGTCACGTTGCAGGTGATGGCCGAATCGTTCTGCCAGGCGGGTGTGCCTTGTTTCATGGCCGACATGAAAGGTGACCTGTCGGGTATATCACAAGTGGGTAAGATGAGTGGATTCATCGAGAAACGATTGCCGGAGTTCGGCATAGAAAACCCGCAGTTCCAAAGTTGTCCCGTGCGCTTCTTTGATGTGTATGGCGAACAGGGACATCCCATGCGCACCACTATCTCGCAGATGGGACCACAACTGATATCCCGACTGCTCCAACTCAATGAGACGCAGGATGGCGTGCTGAACATCGTCTTCCGTATCGCCGATGAGCGCGGACTGCTTATCCTCGACCTCAAAGACCTACGCTCCATGCTCGACTATGTGTCGCAACAATCAAAGGATATCCGAACGAAATATGGTACAGTCACAAGTATGACCGTGGGCTCTATCCAACGGGCTCTCCTGCAGCTGGAAGCCCAAGGTGCTGATAAGTTCTTCGGCGAACCGGCGTTCGACATCTACGACCTGATGCAGACAGAAGGGGGCAAGGGTGTGATGAACGTGCTGGCTGCCGACAAGCTGATGATGCAGCCCAAGCTCTATTCCACCTTCCTGCTGTGGCTCATGAGCGAGCTCTATTCCACACTTCCCGAGGTGGGCGATCAGGAACTGCCCAAGCTCGTGTTCTTCTTCGACGAGGCGCATATGCTTTTCGAGGGTACCTCGAAGGCCCTGCTTGACAAGATAGAACAGGTGATTCGTCTGATACGCTCCAAGGGCGTGGGCATCTATTTCATCACGCAGAGTCCCACCGATATTCCCGAGAACATCCTCGGGCAACTGGGCAACCGCGTGCAACATGCCCTGCGCGCCTATACACCGAAAGACCAGAAAGCGGTGAAGACCGCCGCCGACACCTTCCGTGCCAACCCGGCTTTCAAGACCGACGAGGCTATCATGCAGTTGGAGACGGGCGAGGCGCTCGTCAGCTTCCTCGACGAGAAGGGTGCGCCGAGTGTGGTGCAACGGGCCAAGATACTCTTCCCGCTTTCGCAAATCGGCGCCATCACGGTAGACCAACGGGCGGACATTCTTCGCACGAGCCGCATCAAGGGCAAGTATGATAAGATGGTGGACCGCGAGAGTGCTTACGAGATTCTCGTCAAGGAGGCCGAGGAGGCTGCCAAGGCGAAGGAAGAGGAGGCCGAACAAGAGGAGAAGGCGAAAGGCAAGGAGGCCAAGAGCAAGAAGAAGGGCTTCTTCAGCAAGGTGCTCAAGGCGGTCATGACGGCCGTTACCTCGACCATAGCCGCCATTGTGGGTGCCTTCGTCACCAGCAAGGTGACGGGCAAGCAGTCGAAGAGCAGGACATCAGCAAAGGAAAAGGTGGTGAAGAACGCCACCACCGCAGCCACACGCACCATCACCCGCGAACTGTCCCGTGACATCCTCGGCAACTTGATCAAGTGATTTCCGACAACGAATTTCACGGATTCTTTCCGACAACGAATTTCACGAATGAGAAAGGAACAACGAATTAAACGAATTTCACGAATGAGAAAGGAACAACTAATTAAACGAATTTCACGAATGAGAAAGGAACAACTAATTTCACGAATTTCACGAATTTCACTAATTCGTGGGCTAAGTAACTTTCTCCCCTCCTTTTCAAAGCAAGCTATCTTTCTCCCCTCCTTTTCCAAAGGAGGGGCAGGGGTGGTTTGTAAAATACTGTCCCAACCGCTTCCATTCAAAATTCCATAATTCAATCATCGCCGTAGGCGACAAGTCAAAATTCAACATTCAACATTCAAAACTCCTCAAGGGGTGGTATGTAAACAACTGTCCTAACCACTAATATTAACATATAACCATCAAAAAAATGAAGAAAATCTATTTTATCTCAGCCATAGCTCTTGGCGCCCTCCTCATGGGCTGCAAGGACGGAAAACAGGGAGAACAACCCACCTCCACATCGCAGGAACTAAGGGAAAAAGGCAGCAAAGGCCAGACCAATGCCGAAGCTCAGGAAAACCAACCTTCCGCCGATGCGGAGGTTGTCGAACATCCGGCTGCACCGGCTCAACCTGCCACCGAACAACCGGCACCCTCTACATCATCAGCCCAACCGATGGTCTACTCCGTTTCCGCCGACGGATTCCTCAACATACGCGAACACCCCAACTCCTCGTCGAAAATCCTCGGCCGCTTGCTCACCGATGGCAAGGGGGCTGAATACCTCGGATCAACGGGCAACTGGCACAATGTGCGCTACGAGGGCGTTGTAGGCTTCGTTCACGCTGGCTATGCCCGTCTGGAGGGCTTGGAGCAGCAGGCGCAACGGGCACAGACCTCGGGCAGGAAAGTCTATTATGTGGTACTCAACAGTTTCTCCGATCTGAATTCGGCTAAGGAAGCCACGCGTTACCTTCCCGATGCCCTCGACGGTTCCTGCATCTTCCGTGCCACACAGGGTGGCAAGACCGTCTACCGCCTGTGTGAGGGCAGTTATTACAAACGTTCCGATGCGCAGAGCCAGTTGGATGGCATCAAACAGTATTTGGAGCGTGAGGCTTGGATATGGGAGGCGGATGCCGTCGCCCCCTGCGTCTACCAAGGCGTCTATCCCAGTGGCGAATCAGCGAGTGTGCTGCCTAAGTGACATTTCTCCAAGTCTCAGGAGTTAAGAAAAAAAGGAGCTATCACGTCCAAAACCGTGATAGCTCCTTTTTTGCAATTATCTAATTTCATATTTTACGTTTCATGTTTTATGAAATACAAAATAACAACATTTCTGGAAATTATGCAAATTATTTCCCGGTTTTCTATTGTGGTTGGTTATGGATGTCTCCGCAGCCACAGTCCGAAGAACTCGTCGTACACACGGTAGGTGCCTTTCTCCTCGGTGATGTAGTCTTTCTCCATCAGTCCCTTCACGGCCGACATAACGGAGCTGGGAGACCAGAGATGGTGGCGCTTGATGAAGGCTCCGCTGGTGATGGCGGTGGCATCACCTTCCGAAGCGATGGCATGGAGAACCTGGCGTTGCCGTTCCGTCATCTGAGAGTATTGTGTCTCGTAATTCTCCGAGAGTAAATCAAGGATGTATTCGATTGATTCCTCTGCCATCTCTGTCGTGGCAGTCTGTCCTTGAGAAGTGCGTAGGAAGAGAACATTCATCACCCTTTGCAGGTAGGAGGTGATACCCCTGGAACGTTCATAGACAAGTGGTGCCACATCGTTGGCAAGAGCTTTGCCATAGTTATTGAACATGCGTTGGGCGAAAGGTGCATATTTCTCCAAAGGTATTGGATCCAGTCCCATAGTCAGCACCGATTGATAGAAGGGACGTGAGGGGGAAGAGAAAATCTCTCCCATCAGGTGTCGCTTTGAACCTGCAAACAAGAAGGTGGCATTCATGCAGTGCTGGATGTGGGTGCGGAGGGCCGCTTCCACATTAGCCCCATCAGGGTAACGGGTTATCTGTTGGAACTCATCGATGGCAACGATGCAAGGACGGTCGGCGTTTCTAAGGTATTGGAATATCTCTTGAAGGGTCAGTGAGGGATTGTCGATGTTCGCAAGACCTAAGCTCCATACAGGATTGCCGCTGAAATCAAAAGAGAATTGGGCCTGCAATGATTTCAGAGAGGTAATGAAACCCTCCCATACTTTTCTGCCTTTGGGCTTGAGCTCTTCCAAAATGGCTTGGCCGAAGAGGTTGACAAAATCGCGTAGCGTGTTGGTGGAATAGATGTCGACCAGGAAGGTATGGTAATGGTCGCGTATGGCAGGTTGGGCAAAACAGTGGCATATCAACTCGGTTTTTCCCAGTCTCCGAGGAGAGATAATGGCCATGTTATTGCCGTTGAGTAACAAACTGGTCAAATCTTGCGTTTCCTTTTCCCTGTCGCAGAAATATTCAGGACCGGCATAACCTTTGGTGATAAATGGATTAGTCATTTCTTTATTCTTTTGGGTGCAAATATACACCTTTCCTTTCAATTATCCAAAAATAAATTATCTATTTTTCGATAATCTATTTTTCGATAATCTATTTTTAGGTAATAAGCTCTCATACCTATTATTGGGCAGACATAAAGTCAGCCTCTACATTGTCGACACCCCTGTCCCTTGTAGTGGGACAGGGGGGGGCGTAAAACCGTGAAAACCGTTGTACGACGGTGATGATCCGTTTATTTCGCCATTATCCTTAGCAATCAAGCAGCATTCGGATGACATCCGTTTCACATCATATTGAGGAAGAGGGAGATGATGCTGAAAAATCCTCCCCGTCCTACGGCTCTTATCCGTTCTCCGAGGCGGGGGTGAGCACTCCGTCTTTCTCTTCAATCTTACCTAAGACGGTGAGTTGGCGGATGGCATGGTCGACGGCCTCGTCGAGTTTCTTGGTGCGACGGTTGAAACCGAGCATCTTCGCCACCTGGGCGCGCAGTGCGGCATCGTTGGGCGTCGACACCTGTTGCTCAATGGCGTAGGCCAGCAGGTTGCGCACCTCCACCAAAGGGATGTCCTCGGCATCACGCCCTGCGGCTTGCCGGTAGTCGGTGTAATGTACCGCCGTCACGGCGTTGCTCCAGAAATAGGGGTTCTCGCGAGGCGACGAGGGGTCGCGGTAGACGCAGCGGTCGGCCTCGCCCTCGATGAGTTGCCGTATCTGGGTGGTGATGCGCGGTATGCCATAGATGGAGGACAGCCGTTTGCCCAACAGGCTGAGCGTGATGGGCTGTTCCGACTCGACGATGGCCTGGATGACGGTCTGCATCCTCTTGCGCTGCAAGTCGGCATAGGTGGAGTAGGTGCTCATCATGCGGTAGTTACCCTGCACATAGGGCTTCTCATGTTCGTTGGTGGCGGCATCGATAATCTCGTCGTCGCCCACGGCGAAGGGCATCAGTGTGGCAATCTTGGGCGCCGGTTGGCTGTTGGCACTATCGACGGGTGCCGTCTCCACCGCTCCCTTCAGGTTGTCGAGAGCCTGGCGGATACGCTCCAGGTCCTTGTCGCGGTTGATGAACCAGTCTACCGACCATATCCTGAGCAGGTTCCAGCCCAGTCCGCGGAGCACTCCCGGCTGGGTGATCTCGCGGTCGCGCTCCGTCTTCGTCTCATAGTAGTTGCGGCCGTCGCAGAGGATGCCTAAGAGGTAGCTTTCGGGATGGTCGGGGTCGATGATGGCCACGTCGACCTTGAAGTTCGATCGTCCCACATGGGTGTCCACCTCGTAGCCCATCTTGCGCACCTCGCGGGCTATGTCGTCGGCCAGGTCGAGACCCTTGTCCTGTCCCACCTGCATGGTGCTCACGGCGATGCGTCCGTTCTTGGCGAACTCGAGGAACCGTTTCAGTCCCTCCACACCTTTGGCACGGCTGCGGTTGAGGTCTATCTGTTCGGGTTGGAGCGTGCTGAACACCATCATCTCGTAGCGGGCGCGGCTCACAGCCACGTTGAGACGACGCTCACCGCCCTGGTTGTTCAATGGTCCGAAGTTCATCGACACCTTGCCGTTCTTGTCGGGTCCGTAGCCGATGGAGAAGAGGATGACGTCGCGCTCATCGCCCTGCACATTCTCTAAGTTCTTGATGAAGATGGGCTCGGCGCAATCGTAGGCCTTGGCCTCAAGTTCCGGCTGCTTGGCGAGTTCTTCGGTGAGGATATCTTCGATGAGGTCTTGCTGCACCTTACTGAACGATACGATGCCGATGCTCAGTTTCGAGAGTTCCGCGTCGGCCAGTCGGCGGAGTGTTTCCTTGACGATAGCCTCCGCCTCGCTACGGTTGCAGCGTGTCTTACCCATGTCGTAGGTTCCGTTGATGGCGATGAACTGCACCTTCGACAGTCGGTCGTCGACGGAGGGGAAGGTGAACAGCTTGCCGTCGTAGTACTGCGAGTTACTGAAGGCGATGAGGCTCTCGTGGCGGCTGCGGTAGTGCCAGGTGAGGTAATGCGAGGGCAGCGAGAGGGTGATGCAGTCGTCGAGGATGCTCTCCATGTCGTCGTTCTCGGCATCGCTCTCGTCGGTCTGCTGCACGGTGAAGAAACTTGTCGGCGGCATCTGCTTCGGGTCGCCCACCACGATGAGTGCCTTGCCACGGGCGATGGCGCCGATGGCCTCGCTGGTAGGCATCTGCGATGCCTCGTCGAACACCACGATGTCGAATTTCTCTTGGTTGAGGTCGATGAACTGTGCTACGGAGAGCGGACTCATCAGCATACACGGACAGAGCTTGGGCAGCAGTGTGGGTATCTGGTCGATGATATGGCGGATGGTGGTGCCCCTGCCGCCCGAGGCGATGTAACGCTTGAGTATGCCCATCTCCGAATTGCTCAGGGCCTGGAGTGTCTGCGAGGGGATGCGTGCGGCCAGTCGGCAGTAGAGTGCCTTCTTGGTCAGGTCCTGGAAGCGTGTGGCCATCTCGCGGTAACGCTTGATGGCATCCTCGAAGATCAGGCCGTTGAACAGTTGCAGGCGCGGGTCGCTGTCGATAATGTCGGTGGCCATGCGTCGGTAAGTGCCCTTGAGCATGGCGTCGGCGGTCTCGCCGCTGGTGTGGAAGCCCTGCTCGATGAAGTCTACCGTTTGGGGCATCAACCGCTCCTCCAACTGGTTCTTGCGCAGGCACCATTGTGTCCAGTCACGCAACTTGTCGATGTTGCCTATCCATCGCGGCAACCGCTCGGCCATCTGAGGGAGCGTGAGGGTGGGGGAGAGCGTGCACACATCGCCCATGGCGGCCAGAGCCTGTTGCATCCGTTCGATGGGGGTGATATCGGTTTGTCGCAGCGTATTGACGTCGAAGGCGAAGCCCATGGCACCCTCCTGCCGGGGGTAGACCCGCAGCAGGCGCAAAAGCTCGGGAGCCTGGTCGAGCGTCTGGCCGATGGCGTCCCATTGTTCCGCCCCTCGACGTGCCAGCGGACCGAACAGGGTGGTCAGCTCGGCTGTGCGCTGGTCTACCGCCGTCGCCAATTGGCGGTATTCGTAGAGTTGGTCGAGCAGTGTCGGGATATGTGTCTCGTTGATGTCGTGACGGTACACCTTCAGCTGCTTGATGAACTTGCGCTTGGCGAAGAAACGGGGGATGAACCAGGTGTCGTTGGCGGATTGCCATTCGGACTTCAGTTGCATCACGTCGCGCTGCACGATTTCGGGTATGTAATGTTGGGTGATGGCGGCGAAGAGCTGGTCGCGCCGCTGTCCGATATCCACCATTTGCCGCCATTCCTGGGTGCGTGCCGCATTGTCGGCGATGTCGAGCACTGATGCGTTGAGGGTGGGAATTTGTCGGGCGGCGTTGACCATCTGCCATGTCCATACGGTGCCTGCCAAGGTGTGGGGCACCACCACCTGGCATTGGGCTGCCACGCTCTCTATGCGTTGTCCTGCGGCTGACAGCTCCGGGGCTATCTGTCCCAGCGAGGTCACGATGCGTTGCTGCGTGGCGGCACTCACGTCGATGGTGTTCAGTCCGTTGAGGGGATGGTTGGAGGGATGGCCGGTGATGGAGAAGATGGTGTCGAGTTCGCGTAGCAGCCTCTCGTCCTCCTCTAAGCGTTGGAGGGTGAGTCCGCTCATATATCCCTCGGCGGGGGACAGCTGGTCGTCGCTGTCGATGCTGAGATAGCGGGTGATGGTATCGTAGAGCGACAGTCCCGAAGGACGGGGCGTATGTAGCAACTCCATGTATTCCACTAACTTACGCCGCTGGTCGAACAGTGCCTGCGATTCGGCCTCATACTCCTCGGGCAACTTGATGCGGGTGAGTTCGAGTGCTTGTTTGAGCTGTTGCAGCAGATGGGCGCGTGTCACCTTGTTGGAATGGAGCTCTAAGGAGAAAGGCCCCAGGCCGATTTTCTCCAAGCGTTTCTGCACCACCTGCAGCGCCGCCATCTTCTCCGCCACGAAGAGCACGCGCTTGTCGTGGTAGAGCGCATTGGCTATCATGTTGGTGATGGTCTGGCTCTTGCCCGTACCCGGAGGACCGTAAAGGATGAAACTGCGTCCCTCGCCCGACTCGATGACAGCCTCGAGCTGCGACGAGTCGACATCCACGGGGATGGCGTAGTGGCCGGGGGTCACCGTCTGGTCGATGTTGCGGGTGTCGATGGGAGTGATTTCGCCCAGCTCCACCAATCGTTTCTGCAAGAGACTCTCGATGACGGGGTTCTCGCGCATCTTAGCGGCGTTGTTGTGGATATCGTTCCACATCACGAATTTGCTGAACGAGAACAGGCCGAGCATCGCTTCTTCGACCACATCCCAGCGGGGATGGTCCATCAGGCGTGCGCGTATGGTGGCGAACACCGCTTTCACGTCGATGCCGCTCTCGTCGTTGGGCAGCGGCATCAGTCCCGAGAGATTGATGTCGTGCTGCTGGCGGAGCATCTCCACCAGTGTGGTATTGAAGGTGGCATCCTCGTCGCGCGTGCGTATCACATAATTGTTGCCGCTCTTGCGCACGATGTCTACGGGCATTAGGATGAGCGGTGCGAAGCGTGGACGTATGCTCTTGGGAGTCTCAAACCATTTCAGAATGCCGAGCACGAGAAACAAGGTGTTGGCGCCATTCTCCTCGAGCGAGGTGCGCGAGGCACGGAACAATCCCTTGAGCGCCGTGAGCAGGTCGTCGTCGGTGAGGTATGATACCAGTTGGTTGTGCTTGAGGTTTTCCACCACCAACTGTTCCAACTCGTCGCGGTGAGCCTTGGAGTTGTAGATGCCGAATTCGTCGGCATCCAACTGTTTCGGGGTGGGAGTGGGGGTGATGCGGTAATCCTCGCCGGCTTGCAGGTGGTCTTCGAGCTGGTCGATGTCGAAAGAGATGAAGGGGATGAGTTTCTTGCCCACGCGCAGGTTGAGTAGGTTGTTGCGCAGAGAGAAGTCGAGCAACTTGCGTTCCCATATCTGTTGGCGTGTGGCGGCTCCCTGCGGACCCTCCGGTACAAGTTCTACGCGCGTCTGTTGGCGGATGTCGTGGGTGGCGGTGTCGTGGTCTATCCCGTCGGTCACCCACTGGCCGTTCACGCGCATGGGCAGGGGTCTCACGCCGTTGAGTCGGCAACGGTGGATGTCTACGAACAGTTGGAATGAGTCGGGCTCCTTGTAGATGACGTTTTCCGCCTGGTCGACGGCACTTTCAAAGTCCACACCGTTTTTCGTGATACATGTGGTCTCCACCAGCACCATCTCGTTTACACCATCCTGGATGGTCTTTGAGAGAAACGATATATCGTCGCCCACCATCTGTTGGTAGTAACTGTCGACGAGCCAGCACGCCACGAAGCTGTGGCCGCGCGTCAGCACCACCAAAGGGTGCAGACCCACCGACTCTAAGCATGAGGCGTAGAGCAGGGTGGTGTCGAGACATGTGCCCAACTTGCCGGTGAGCAGTTCCTCGGCCAGACGGATACGCTGTCCGGTGGTCTCGAAACTGGCGGGCGGGGTGCTGTAGACGAGGCTCTCTTCGCGCAGTGCTTCGTAGATGGCGGCTACCTGGGCTCTCGCGCGGTTGGGATCCTGTGTCTGGTATTCGTCGAGTGCCGCCTGCCCGGTCAGTCGTTCGAGATGCCGGGCGGCATTCACCTTGATGGGTGCCAGTTCCGGCGCGTTGGGTGTGACGAACGAAGCCAGCAACTCGGGCATGATGTTGATGCCGGGCCATTCGTTGAAGGCCAACAGGCGCAGCGGATAGGTGAACAGCCCTTTTTCTTCTCCTTCGATGTTCACCCTGACGGTGAACTGGGTAGAGGCGGCTTCGGTGAGTTGGCGCAGCTGCTCCACGTCGGGCACGATATCTATCAGTGAGAAACTTACCGTCTGTCCTCTTTGCACGAGAGCTACCGACTCGGTGGAAGGCAGGAGCATGTCGCCTTCCACATGTACCGTTATGTCATGCCAATCCACATCGTCGGCATTGGTGATTTCCAACCGCTCGATACATCGCCTGCCATTCACGAACATGGCATAATTCAAACTGGGCAGATAGTCAATCTTCAGATTCGCCGTGGTTAATCGATCCTTCATATTCTTATGTTTTTGTCGTTGTTTTTTAGGAGTGCAGGAGCTTAGGAGTTCGGGAGTTTAGGAGTTCAGACATTATCTATAGCTTTGTTCAGGAGTTCAGACATTAGCTTTGTTCAGGAGTTCAGACATTAGCTTTGTTCAGGAGTTCAGACATTATCTATAGCTTTGTTCTGGAGTTCAGACAAATGATTTACTTAGGTGGGGTAACTTCTCCCCTCCTCCCCTCCTCTGGGGAGGAGCTACTCCGCTGAATCCATGGTGCGACTCCGCTGTGGACATCTCTCTTGCCCCTCATTCCCTCCCTTTGGGAGGGCCGGGTGGGTACCCCTCATCTCACCTCTCACCCCTTCAATACGACACCTGGCACTTCAGCCCGAGGGCGACCACTCGCTCGGCGATGCCGTCGAGTGTTTCGGCCGATGCCTTGCGCAGGTCGTGGTCGGGTGTTTCGCGGTCGATGGTGTAGATCATCACCTCTGAAGGCTGGATTCGTTGCAGGGCTTCCAACCACGGGTTGACATAAACATCGCCGGTGTTGTCGACGTCCTTGCCGTGAGAAGAGCCCGAGATGAACATGGTCTGCACAATGACATGTCCCTTGAAAAGCGCCATCTGCTCCACCACTTGGGCGGCATCGTAATGTGGGTTGCCGGGACGGTCCACCCTGCGGATATATTCGTTGTCTACGGTGTCGAGCTTCTGTATGTTGTTGTCCACCAACAGCAGCGCCTCCCTCACCTCCTGACGGTGCAGCTGGGTGCCATTGCTGAGCACCGATATCTTCGCCTGCGGGAAATAACGGTCGCGCAACGCTACCGTATCGGCGATGATGCCCGTGAATTCGGGATGGCAGGTGGGCTCGCCATTGCCTGCGAAGGTAAGCACGTCGGGTTGCGGTCCCTTTTGCCGCATCTGCTGCAATCGCTCCTCTAAGGCATGCGCCACCGCCTGGCGTGTGGGGCGCGGGTGATGGGGGCGGAAGTCGGCATTGAAGCCGCATTCGCAGTAGATACAATCGAAGGTGCAAATCTTGCCGTCGTCGGGCATCAGGTTGATGCCTAAGGACACGCCTAATCGCCGGCTGTGTACCGGTCCGAAGATGGGTGAGGGATAGATAATGGTGCTCATGCTGTGGTTGATGTCGTTATATCATGCAAAAATCGCATTTTTTTCTGACTTTCGCAAGTATTCGGTGGAAAAATATCGAACAATACAGCACACACACGTTAATTGTAGTTAAAGAGCATGGAAAACGTTGATTTTTTTGTTACTTTTGCACCAAATTTGGTGTATTATAGCCTAAAAATGGGAAAGAACAAAAGAAAAAAACGTAGCCGGGGCAGTCTGCAGCTGATTACTACCTGCATCAGTACCGCCTTGGTGCTTATCTTATTGGGCATGGTGGTGTTCACCGTTTTCACTGCCCGCAACCTCTCTTCCTACGTGAAGGAAAACCTCACGGTCACCATGATGCTCAACGATGAGACCACGGAACCCGAGGCACAGCAGTTGTGTGAGAAACTCCGTACGCGACCCTATATCGGATCGCTGGAGTATATCACCAAAGACTCAGTGCTCGCCGAGCAGACGGCCGAGATGGGTATCGACCCCTCGGAGTTTGCCGAGCAGAATCCCTTCCTCTCGTCGATTGAGTTTCAGCTGAAGGCCGAATATGCCAACAGCGACTCGCTGAAATGGATTTCCGAGGAACTGAAGCAGAACCAGAAAGTGAACGAGATCGTCTATCCGCAGGACCTGATAGACAGTGTGAACACTTTCCTCAAGAAGGTGAGCCTGGTGCTCCTCGTCTTGGCGGCATTGTTGCTCTTCGTGTCGTTCTCACTCATCAACAATACCGTCAGACTGGGTATTTACGCCCGACGTTTCAGCATCCATACCATGAAGTTGGTGGGTGCCTCGTGGGGCTTCATCCGTTGGCCGTTCATCAAACGCGCCATAGGCATGGGACTGCTGGCGGGCATCATCGCCATCGCCGTGCTCGGTACGGGGGTATGGCTCCTCTATCGTTACGACCCAGAGGTGACACGTGTCATCACCCCGCAGGTGCTCTTGGTCACAGGCGTGGCGGTGTTGGTGTTCGGTATCATCATCACCACCTTCTGCTCGTGGCTTTCGGTCAACAAGTTCCTGCGTATGAAGGCCAGCGAGCTGTACCAGATTTAACTATTATACAATAAAACAATTAAAAGATTAAAGTATTTAATGGATCGGAGAAATTTTGCTTTCGATAAGGTCAACTTCATCTTGCTGGCCATCGGTATGGCGGTGGTGGTCATCGGCTTCATTCTCATGAGCGGTGCCCCCTCCACCGAAGAGGCTTTCAACCCCGAAATCTTCAGCGCCATGCGCGTGAAGGTGGCTCCGGTGGTATGTTTCCTGGGCTTCGTCTTTATGATTTATGCCATCGTGCGCAAACCGAAAGACGGCGACGTGGACAGCGCAACTCCCGAGATGGTGGAGAAAAAACCGGCCATGGCCAAACCCGAGGAAAAGAAAGCAACAGTAATGAAAAATAACAAGAAATGACGATTATTGAGACAATCATCCTGGCCATCGTGGAGGGACTGACAGAATTCCTCCCCGTTTCTTCGACAGGACACATGATCATAACCCAGAACTTGCTGGGTATAGAGAGTACTCCCTTTGTCAAGGCTTTCACCATCATCATACAGTTCGGAGCCATCCTCTCGGTGGTCTGCCTGTACTGGCATCGCTTCTTCCGCCTCGACCATACCCCGGCTCCGGCGGGGAGCACCGCCCTGCAGCGGTTCTTCCACAAGTGGGACTTCTATTGGAAACTGTTGGTAGCCTTCGTGCCCGCCGCCATCATCGGCTTAGTGGCCAAGAAAACCGGACTCATCGACCGATTCCTCGAAAGTGTAGAGGTGGTGGCCATCATGTTGGTCGTAGGCGGCATCTTCATGCTCTTCTGCGACCGAATCTTCAATCGTGGTAGCGAGAAGACCAAACTCACCGAGCGACGAGCCTTCAATATCGGCTTGTTCCAGTGCATCGCCATGATTCCCGGCGTATCGAGGTCGATGGCCACCATCGTCGGCGGTATGGCACAGAAGCTCACGCGTAAGGCGGCAGCTGAATTTTCGTTCTTCATCGCCGTGCCCACCATGGCGGCAGCTACTGGTCTTGATGTGCTGGAGGTGTTCTTCGCCAAGGAAGGCAATACCGACTGGGCCACAGGCGACAACCTGGCCATGCTCGCCTTGGGATGCGTGGTGGCCTTCATCGTGGCTTTGCTCGCCATGAAATGGTTCGTGGCATTCCTCACCAAATATGGGTTCAAGGCGTTTGGCGTCTATCGCATCATCGTGGGTGTGCTCATCCTGGTGCTGCTGCTTTCCGGTCATTCATTAGCCATGGTGGATTGATGAATTTCTACGAGGGTGCCCTGCTATATATCGACAAGCCCTATGGAATGACGAGCTTCGGGGTCTTGGCGCATATCCGCTACCTCATCTCAAGGAAGATGGGGGTGCGACGCATCAAGACGGGCCATGCGGGAACACTCGACCCCATGGCCACGGGTGTGCTCATCCTCTGTACGGGCAGGGCCACCAAGCAGATAGACCAGTTGCAGCGCCATACCAAGGAATACAGGGCCACACTGCAATTGGGAGCCACCACGCCCAGTTACGATATGGAACATCCTGTCGATGCTCATTATCCCACCGACCATATCACCGAAGCACTCGTCCGCGACACCCTGAAGCAGTTTATCGGTGAGATAGAGCAGATACCACCGGAGTATTCGGCGTGCAAGGTGGAGGGCAAACGCGCCTACGACCTGATGCGCGAGGGCAAAGGGGTGCAGCTTAAGCCCAAGGTGTTGCAAATCGACGAGATAGAACTGGAGGCGTTCGATGCCGCCACGATGCAGATGACCGTCCGCGTGGTATGCGGCAAAGGAACATATATCCGGGCGTTGGCCCGCGACATCGGTCAGGCTCTCCATAGCGGGGCCTATCTCACCGCCCTCCGGCGCACGCGGGTGGGCGAGGTGAGGGTTGAAGACTGTCTCACCGTAGATGGATTCCCCGCATGGCTCGACGCCCAGGAGATAGAAATGCCCGGCGCCGTGGAGAAAACCACGACTGTTCAGGAAAACAAGAAAATACAAGCAACAAACGAGATATGAAACTATCGCAATTCAAATTCAAACTCAATGAGGAGCAAGTGGCGCTCTATCCGTCATACCATCGCGACGAATGTCGGTTGATGGTCATACACCGCAAATCCGAACGCATCGAGATGTATAAGACCGACGACCAGGGCGAACCACTCAAGGATGAGGAGGGAAACCCCGTGTTTCTTGATTTCCGCAATGTGTTGGACTATTTCGACGAGGGCGACACCTTCGTGTTCAACGACACCAAGGTCTTCCCGGCACGACTCTATGGCACCAAGGAACGCACGGATGCCAAGATAGAGGTGTTCCTGCTGCGCGAACTCAACGAGGAGATGCGGCTTTGGGATGTGTTGGTAGAACCGGCGCGCAAGATACGTATCGGCAACAAACTGTTCTTCGATGACAGCGGAACAATGGTGGCGGAGGTCATCGACAACACCACAAGCCGTGGGCGTACGCTGCGATTCCTCTACGACTGTCCCCACGATGAGTTCAAACGTGAACTCTTCGCCTTGGGCGAAGCTCCCCTGCCGCATTACATCGTCGACCGTCGACCGGCGCAGGAAGAGGATATGGAGGCCTTCCAGTGCATCTTCGCCAAGAACGAGGGTGCCGTCACCGCTCCGGCTTCCGGACTGCATTTCAGCCGTGAACTGATGAAACGTATGGAAATCAGGGGCATCAACTTCGCCTATATCACCATGCACTGTGCATTAGGCAACTTCCACGATATTGAGGTGGAAGACCTGACCAAGCATAAGATGGACAATGAACAGATGTTCGTGGAGGCCGAGGCCTGCCGCATCGTCAACGACACCAAGGCGGCTGGACATAAGGTGTGCGCCGTGGGAACGAGTGTGATCAAAGCCACGGAGACCGCCGTAGGCACCGACGGACTGCTCAAGGAATATGAGGGATGGACCAACAAGTTCATATTCCCTCCCTATGATTTCCGCCTGGCCGATTGCATGATAGGCAATTTCTATCATCCTTACTCCACCTTGCTCATGTCGGAATGTGCCTTCGGTGGATACGACCTCGTGATGAAAGCCTACGACATGGCCACGGAGAACGGCTATCGCTTCGGATGCTACGGCGATGCCATGCTCATCGTCGACGATTGACAACGATCATCCTTTCACCATGATGCATACGGTTTATTTGGCCTTAGGGTCCAACCTCGGCAATACCGCCGACCATATCCTCATGGCCATAGAAGAAATAGAAAAGCAGGTTGGCCACGTGGTGCGCCAATCTGCTTTTCACGTCACAGAGCCGGTGGGCTTCCAATCCTCCCACCTCTTCACCAATGCGGCGGTATGTTGCCGTACCGAACTCTCTCCGCGGGAACTGCTGAAAGTCACGCAAGGCATCGAACGGCAGATGGGTAGGCGGAGGAAATCGAAGAACGGCATATATCACGACCGCGTCATCGACATCGACATCCTGCTCTACGATGATATACAGGTGGATGAGCCCGATCTGGTCATCCCTCACCCCCGCATGTATGAGCGTCCTTTCGTGATGATTCCCCTCGAAGAGGTGATGGCTGCTCAGTCAGACCAGCCAGACCAGTCAGACCAGCCAGACCCATCAGCCCCGTCAGACTAGTCAGACCCGTCAGACCAGTCGGACTGATCCGACAATAAAAAAACTCCTCCCTGATGGGAGGAGCTTGTGTTTTGCATCTTACCGCTGCTTACTTACGCAGGCCGAGGGCCTTGATGATGGCACGATAGCGATTGACATCGCGGTCGTACAGATAGTTGAGCAAAGCGCGGCGCTTACCTACCAACTGGGTCAGTGCCCGTGCGGTAGTATGATCTTTACGGTTCTTCTTAAGATGCTCCGTCAGATGGGAAATACGGTAGGAGAACAGTGCTATCTGGCTCTCAGCGGAACCGGTATCAGTGTTGGACTTTCCGTACTTGCCAAAGATCTCTTGTTTTTTCGCTTGATCTAAGTACATAGCTACTTGTTAATGATTAATAATTTGAAAATGCGGGTGCAAAGGTACGAATTTTTCCCTAAACACAAAAATATTCCGACATTTTCTTTCGCCTTTTTGGCATAAATGACGCATAAATGACGCTTTTTCCTCTTCTTATAGGTTATTTTCCTTGGTGGAGTGCGATAATTGTTGTATTTTTGCACCCGATTTAAGGTATATACAATGCAGGATATTCGCAATATCGCTATCATAGCGCATGTCGACCACGGCAAGACGACACTGGTCGACAAAATGATGCTGGCGGGAAACCTCTTCCGCGAAGGACAGAATCTCAGTAGCCAAGTGCTTGACAACAACGATCTCGAAAGGGAAAGGGGTATCACCATCCTTTCGAAAAATGTCTCCATCAACTACAAAGGAACGAAAATCAATATCATCGACACCCCGGGGCACTCCGACTTCGGCGGCGAGGTGGAGCGTGTGCTCAACATGGCGGATGGCTGTCTGCTGCTCGTCGATGCCTTTGAGGGTCCGATGCCGCAAACACGTTTCGTACTGCAGAAAGCCCTGCAGATAGGTCTCAAACCCATCGTCGTGGTGAACAAGGTCGACAAGCCCAACTGCCGCCCTGAAGAGGTCTACGAGATGGTGTTCGACCTGATGTTCTCGCTCAACGCCACTGAAGACCAACTGGATTTCCCCGTGGTCTACGGTAGCGCCAAAAACGGATGGATGGGAGAGGATTACAATACACCGACCGACAATATCACCTATCTGCTCGACAAGATAGTAGAGGTGATACCCGCACCCGAAGTCATTGAGGGCACACCCCAGATGCTCATCACCTCGCTCGACTATTCGTCCTACACAGGGCGTATCGCCGTGGGACGTGTGCACCGTGGCACGCTCACCGAGGGCATGAACATCACCGTGGCGCATCGCGACGGCTCGATAGAGAAGACACGCATCAAGGAACTGCATACCTTCGAGGGCATGGGGCATGTGAAGACTCATCAGGTGCAGAGTGGCGACATCTGTGCGCTCATCGGCCTGGAGCATTTCGAGATAGGCGACACCATCTGCGATTTCGAGAATCCCGAACCGCTGCCGCCCATCGCCATCGACGAACCCACCATGTCGATGCTCTTCACCATCAACGACTCACCCTTCTTCGGCAAGGAAGGAAAATATTGCACCTCGCGCCATATCTATGAGCGTCTGCAAAAAGAACTGGAGAAAAACCTGGCCCTGCGCGTCAGCCCCTTCGAGGATTCCACCGACAAGTGGATCGTTAGCGGGCGAGGTGTGCTCCATCTCTCTGTGCTCATCGAGACCATGCGTCGCGAGGGATACGAGTTGCAGGTGGGCCAGCCGCAGGTCATCTACAAGGAAATCGACGGCGTACGCTGCGAACCGGTAGAGGAACTGACCATCAACGTGCCCGAGGAGTTCGCCTCGAAGATGATCGATATGGTGACGCGCCGCAAGGGTGAGCTCACGTCGATGGAGACGCAGGGCGACCGTTCGAACATCGAATTCGATATGCCCTCGCGCGGCATCATCGGTCTGCGCACCAATGTGCTCACCGCTTCGCAGGGTGAGGCCATCATGGCCCACCGCTTCAAGGAGTATCAGCCTTATAAGGGCGATATCGAGCGCCGTGTCAACGGGTCGATGATTGCCATGGAGACGGGAACCGCCTATGCCTACAGCATCGATAAGTTGCAGGATCGCGGTAAGTTCTTCATCGATCCGGGCGAAGAGGTGTATGCCGGACAGGTGGTGGGCGAGCATGTGCACGACAACGACCTGGTGGTCAATGTGACCAAGGCCAAGCAGCTCACCAATGTGCGTGCCTCGGGCAGCGACGAGAAGGCCCGCATCATTCCCAAGGTGCAACTCTCCTTGGAAGAGTCGCTCGAATATATCAAGGGCGACGAGTATGTGGAATGTACGCCCAAAGCCATCCGCATGCGCAAGACCATCCTCGACCATAATGACCGCAAGCGGGCGAATAAAGAGTAGGTTCCCCTCCTTTTCGAAGCAAGCTATCTTTCTCCCCTCCTTTTCGAAGCAAGCTATCTTTCTCCCCTCCTTTTCCAAAGGAGGGGCAGGGGTGGTTTGTAAAATACTGTCCCAACCTTTTTTCTCTCACCCTCCCTTTGGGAGGGTCGGGGTGGGTGTCTGGGGTGGTTTGTAAAATACTGTCCCAACCTTTTTTTCTTTTAACCCTTGGCATAATAATTGAGGCATTCCGACGTTTCATATATAAAACAAATCATATATAAAACAAAGCTTATGATGAAACGTCTTTTCCTGATTTGTCTTACATCGTTGTTGTGTTCGCTTGCGCAGGCACAGGAGAAACCTGGTACTTTTTCCATCATACCCAGGGTGGGTGTGACTGTTGCCGATCTGACCAATTTCGATTGGGCCAAGGGCATTCCTCTTGTCGACCATCAAGGGTCGCTCAGCTCAAGTTTCAAGGCTGGGGCCGTGGCCGGTGCTCAGGTGGATTACCAAGTGAGCGATGTGATCAGCGCCTCGGCAGGTGTGCAATACGCCTTGTTAGGCACGAGGTATGCCGATTTCATGGTCGACAACGGCGATGGCACGGCAGAGGGCGTGTCCGACATGCACGTGGATTTGCATTACCTACAGGTGCCCCTGTTGTTGAATGCCTATGTCATGCCCGGACTGGCATTTAAGGCTGGCGTTCAGGTGGGTTTTCTGCTCAATGGGAAAATAAAAGACGAGGTGACTCCTGTCACTATCGATGCGGAGAGTGGAGCCAAGACATATGGAGATATAGTTGAGGTGGATGAGAAATGGGAAGATATGAAGACCATCGACCTGAGCATTCCCGTAGGCTTGTCCTACGAGTTTGAACAGGTGGTGCTCGACGCCCGTTATCATCTGGGACTGACCAAGGTGTCGGAAGGGTTCGACTGGCGCAATTCCGCGTTCACCTTCACCGTGGGCTACCGCTTCGGGCTGTGATGTAAGTGTGAATAAAATGTATTGGCTTGTGGTAGGGGCGGTGCCGCCGTGCCCGCCCGCAAAAAAAATCTATATTGAAGGTAAAAAAGTAAAACAATGAAAAAACTGTCATCAATCTTAGTCGTGCTTTTCTGTCTTTGCACACTCTCATCGCATGCGCAGTCGGTAGGCAAGGGAGCTTTCTCGTTTGTACCGCGTGTGGGTATCGACTTCGCCAAGTTGTCCAACCATGAGATATACTCCACCGCCGACTACATCAGCCGGAGCAATAAGGCGCAGTTCAAACTGGGCTTCGTGGTCGGGGCCAATGTGGAATATATGGCGCTCGACAACCTCGGCATCGAATTGGGCTTCCAATATGCCCGCGAAGGAACGGATCACGACTTGGAGGCGGGCGAGTTGGCACTCGACTATATCAACGTGCCGCTCATCGCCAATATCTATGTGGTGGATAATCTCGCGCTCAGGGTGGGTGTGCAGCCGGGATTCCTCGTGGGCAACGATGCCGATTTCAGCGACGATGCCTTCAAGAAAGTAGACTTCTCCATACCCGTGGGACTGTCGTACGAATACGAGAACTTCATCCTCGGCGTGCGCTACAACATCGGTCTCACCCGTATATACAAGAACAATCTGGCCAAGGAGAAAAACCAAGTGTTCATGGTCGACCTCGGCTATCGTATAGCCCTGTGAGAAAGGTAAAAGGGTAAAAAGGAAGATAAAGGAAGCTAACCGCTTTCAGCGGTGAAGATAGAGGACAACACCTTTCCCCCATAATGAAGACAGGTTATGGACTATTGTCTTTTATCTTCTTAAAACTTCTTCTAACTTCTTTTACCTTCTAACAACTGGAACTTGCGGAAGTTGAATAAACTTCTTTAGGAACTTGTATATTTCAGATTCTCCTCACTGGGATGCATCAGCACCTCGGTGAGGTATTTTTTTGCTTCCCAACGAGCCATGGGCAGGTCGTGCAACAGCCAATTGCCGCAGTCTTTCGGTGCGGCGCCGGGAATCTCACCCTCAAACTCGGCAATGAAACGGAAGGTACGCTGCATCAACTCTACGATGTCCTTCGACTCGTAGTCGCCACGCAACAAGAGATAGTTGCCCGTCAGACACCCCATAGGTCCCCAGTAGACGATGCGGTCGGCCCATTCGGGATCGTTGCGCAGGTAAGTGGCTGCCAGATGCTCAATGGTATGCAACGCTCCGGGATGGAGTGTGGGCTCGCGATTGGGTTCCTTCATGCGGATGTCGAAGGTGGTAACCACCTCGCCGCCTACTTGGTCCTTGCGTGAGACGTATATGCCGCGCAGCAAATGTTCATGGTCGATGGTAAAACTCGGTATCTTTTTCATGTTGAGGGCTTAGGGTTGAGGGTTTAGGGTTGAGTGTTGAGTGTTGAGTGTTTAGGGTTTAGGGTTGAGGACTTTCCCTCAAATCATTCTTAAGAACTGTCTTGTTACGTTGAACGACCCTTCTGCCAGCCTGTTCCAGAAATCGAAATACTGCGAGGCGTCGGTATCCTTGAGCGGTATGTCGCTGATGATACGGAACGAGATAAAGGGCACCTTATAGATATGGCAGGTGTGGGCGATGGAACAGCTCTCCATGTCGACGGCCTTCGCCTCGGGGAAGTGCGACAGTATCTCGCGCATCTTGTCCTTGGTGTCGACAAACCAGTCGCCGCTCACCATCTCTCCGGCATGTATGGCGGTGGTGCCTTCTATCGAGAGCGCTTTCTCCACCATCTCCTTGGGTGAACGGAATAGGGCGGGCATGCCGACGAGCTGGCCGTAAGCCACCTCCTGTCCGCAATAGGCATCGTGGTAGACGTAGGAGGTGCCCACCACCACATCGCCTACGTTCATGCTCACGTCGGCACCACCTGCCACGCCTGTCGAGATGACCAGGTCGGGTTGGTAGGCGTTGAGCATCTCCACGCAACCGATGGCGGAGTTCACCTTGCCTATACCGCATTGCTGCAGGATGATCTCATGGTCGGCGATGCGCCCACGGATGAAATCTTTGGTATGTCGGCGCTCGGTGGTCGTTTCTTCCAATAGGCTACGGAGCTGCACCAACTCTTTCTCCATCGCCACGATGATTCCTATCTTCATATGTCTTGTCGTTTCGTTGTATGATACTGCAAAATTAGTTGTTTTTTTCGACAAATAAAGGCGGTGAGGGAAAGAAATTCTCCAGCAGCCGATTTTTTTTCTCCTTTACCTTCATTTTCGGGTTGCCACGTGCATTAAAATGATGTAACCAACCAAAGAAAGAAATAATATGGCAAAGAAAGTTTTCAATTTGATTATTGTAGATGAGAGCGGGTCGATGAGCATCATCCGCCGCGAAGCGTTCGAGGGACTCAACGAGACCATCGCCACAGTGAAGAAAATGCAGGAGACCTATCCCGACCTTGAGCAAAGCATCACGCTGCTCACCTTCGACAGCGGTCACAAGACGTTCGTCTATGATGGCGTGAAGGCCGAGAAAGCGGGCTTGATGCAGTGGAACCAATACAATCCCGGTGGGGCCACACCGCTCTACGATGCCATCGGACTGGGCATCTCAAAGGTCAACGCGCTCACCTCGAAAGATGACGAGGTGCTCGTCACCATCATCACCGACGGCGAGGAGAACTGCTCCCGGGAGTACAGCCTGGCCATGGTGAACAACCTGATAGAGAAGCTGAAGGAGCAGAACTGGACCTTCTCGCTCATCGGCACCGATAACCTCGATGTGGAGACGATGGCCCGTAGTATGTCTATCGAAAACCACCTCGTGTTCACCGAGAATGCCGAAAGCACGAGAGAGATGTTCCGCGAGAAACACGAGGCGATGAAACGCTATTATAGCGATGTCAATGCCGACAGCGCCTTTTCCGCCGAAGAGGTGAAGGAACGCAAGCGCCTGCGTCGTGGCAAGTTCTTCGACAGCTGAGCGTCAACTATACAGCCTCCTTCACCAAGTACACCATATAGGCGAGGAACATCACGGTGAAGAAAGCTCCTTCCCAACGTTCCACCTTGTATTTGGTGTAGGAGAAAAACCATAGGAGCACCACGCCCAGTATCATCATGGCGAAGTCGATGGTCGTGATGCCGCCAATCTGCATGGGCTGTATCAGCCCTGTCACGCCGATAATCATCAGTATGTTGTATACGTTGCTCCCAATAACGTTGCCCATGGCTATGGCACTCTGTCCCTTCCGCGCTGCCACCACACTTGTGGCCAGCTCGGGCAGGGACGTGCCGCCGGCCACAACCGTTAGACCGATGACGGCTTCGCTCACGCCCAACGAGGCGGCTATCTTACTGGCGCCATCGACGAACAGGTTACTGCCTGCCACCAGTCCAGCCAGTCCGAGTATGATGAACAGCACCGATTTCATCACGCTGTAGTCCTTGCGCTCTTCCTGGCTGTCCTCCGAGGGATTCTTCTTCGCCATGTAGAGGTTGAAAGCCACGAAAGCCACCAGTCCGCAAAACAGGATGGCTGCATCCCAACGGCTGATGTAGGAGTCCAGGCATAGCACCAGTAGCAGGGCCGAGGAGAGAACGGCGATGGGTATGTCTTTGCGTACGGTGCTGCGCAAGATGGCCATAGGGGCCACCATGGCGGCAACGCCTACGATAAGGAAGACATTGAAGATGTTGCTTCCCACCACATTACCCACAGCCAAGTCGGGCGTTCCCTTGATGGCCGACATGAAACTCACGAACAGCTCGGGCATGGAGGTGCCCAAGGCCACGATGGTCAGTCCTATCACCATTTGGGGGATGTTCATGCGCTGGGCGAGCGCCACCGCTCCGTCGGTCATGATGTCGGCTCCTTTGATGACGAACACCACGCCTATCAATATAAATAAGATGCTTAGTACCATTTGTTCCGTTTTTTTTGACGGGCAAAATTACAAATAAAAAACAATATAAAAGCGGTGGCAGGGATATTTTTTCCTTGCCACCGCTTTTTGTAACCGGATTGTTATCCGATGCCTATCCGATATTGATTTGACGGGCCACTTTCACTTCCTCCTTCACAATCTTAGGCAGGGCGATTGTCAGCACACCGTCGGCCACCTTGGCTCCGATTTTCTCCTTGTCCACATCGTCGGGCAGTATCAGCGTCTGCTCATATTTCGAGTAGCTGAATTCGCGGCGCAGGTAGTGGGCCTTCTTCTCTTCCTCGCTCTGCTCGTGGCGGTTCTCCATCTTGATGGTCAGATCGCCGTCGGCATTGATGTTCACGTCGAAATCTTCTTTCGTCATTCCCGGGGCGGCCACTTCCACCTGGTATTTGTCTTCCATTTCCAGCACGTTGATGGCGGGGGCGGTGGCGTTGGCCTTAGGCATGTTCACAGCATTGATGAAATCGTTGAACACTTCCGGTAACCATGAATTTCTGTACATCATAATCGTATCTCCTTTTTAGTTTATGGGTTGTTGTTAATGATTTCTAACTCTCACCTCTTCCGAGGCTTCACCCATTATTATTACAACCTCCATGCCCAAATTTATTCTATGACAAATTGGCATTGTTGTGTGACAGATTGTCGCCCATTTGCTATATCCCACAAACCTAATTGTTTGTATAATTCATTCAAAAAAAAGAAATAACCTTTGGAGAATTATTAAATATGTCTTACTTTTGCACTGTCATCTTCCTTCATAGGAGTTGACAGAACATACGAAAACGTGTTTATTATCTCGTCTCTCGTCTCAGAATAACGGCCAATAATTCCAAGACATGCAAGAGAAACAAGGTGGTAGATGCGCCATATATAGGCGTATTCTCCCTTCCGATTATCTTGCATAGGGTGCTTGGCCGTTCCCTTGGGACGATAAAAAGATTGAAGAAATACGCCTTTTTTGTATCTCAATTTTTATCGTATTAGAGAAATCCCAAAACAACGGCCAAATTGAAGAAAGATTTCCTATTAACTTGTCGTGTACTGACAATAATGTTGAAGTGCATGTTATTAGTTTGGAATGTATGTGCATTCCAAATATTGCCATTGTCGTCTTATATGTTGATATCTATTTGAATAGTATGGTCATAGGAGAAATTATTCAACAGGAATTGCGCCATCAAGAGCGAACAGTTTCTTGGCTTGCCCGAAAACTCAATTGTAATCGCCAGAATGTCTATGACATATTCAAGCGACGAACCATCGACACAGAATTACTCATGCGCATTTCATTGATGTTAAATGTCAATTTCTTTGAGATTTACAGCAGGGAGTATTTAGCACGGAAAAATGAGGATACTATTAATACACAGTTGATAATAAATAATTGTAACTAGAAATGGATATAAAAGCACTTATTATTCATGCAGACAAATTTGTGGAGCGCAAGCTTTGCTTCATATGGATAGAATGTTGTCTGAGCATACTCTTTCTTATGACTATGTTATTAAGGGAGCAGGTGACCACATTTCTGAAGAAGAGAGAAATAAATATATGGAAGTAGATTCATAGTCGCCAAAAATGAGTATGGGTGCAATATGCTGCACCTTGCAACCTTTTTATGCTTATGAAAAAATAGTTGAGGAAAATTTGCCGGGTGCATTAATCTTAGAGGATGATGCTATGCTTTCATCGCGATTTGATACGATATTTCCTCTTACAATAGAGGAATATAGCAGTTGCTACAGTAATGAGAACGTCATCATCTCTTACGAAGATTCACGTCTTCGTTTTGTCCCTCGTTCAAAAAGAGAAAAAGGACGTTTTCTTTATCCTATGGATCGTGATCGTATGGCAGGTATCTATTTCATTAATATAAATGCAGCACGTATGATTCTTGATGATGCCTGTATACAGAAATGCAAATTAGCAATAGATCTATACCATAGTCAACTTCTCGAACAAGGAAAACTGACTTATCTTTGGTGCCAACCAACAATCGCATCACAAGGAAGTTTCGTTGGTATCTTGGGTTCCACGCTTTCAACTAAAAAATAGAAATGGAAAAGTTGAGATGGAAGATATTAAGAACTTATAAAAAACTTCTCTATCAAATAAGATGATTAGTATAGATATTCGTAAATGTCAATTAATATGTTGCAACAATGTCTAATTATCTATTGCAATTATTGGGGCTGATGATGAGTAAAAATAAATATCTTTGCAAAAAGTTCCATTCTTTCACAATCAATTGGTGAAAGTAGTTGTTAAATTAAAAATTATGACGATGAAAAAGATTATTTTAACATTGAGCTTATTGCTAATGTGTATGTGTGTTTTTGCAGGTTCGGTGAAAGTGACCAAAGGAAAGACCTCCGGTTTTAAAGAGAATGCGAATGCTTCTGTTGCTTTTCAATGGGATGGTGCAAAGTGGGATAGAGGAGAACCTTTACAGCAGCATTGGGGTAATGATTATGATAGATTAAAACAAGTAGGTGAAAGTGCCTTTATACAAGGCTTTAATGAAAAGAGTAAAAAAAATAAGATAGAAGAGACTGACGCACATTATCGTATGGATATAAAAATAGTCAGTCTGGATAGCTTTTTCAGTGTTATGAGCATTGTTCCTGGGCATAAGCATAAAGTTGATGCAATAATAACTATTTATGAGGTTTCAACTGATAGACTTGTTTGCGAAATCAAGACTGACGAGTTTGAAGGAGGTCGTGATTTTAGCTATGATGACAGTTTTACTGAATGTATGAGTGATCTTGGAAAGAAAATTGCAAAATTGATAAAATAACCAACGAAAAAATAATAAAGAGCAAAACGAAATGAAAAATCGGACTACACTAATTCTATTAACTATATTTCTGCCATTGATGTCTTTGGCACAAGTCGACTATTCTGTAGTATATGTTAACCAAGAGGCGGGTACGACATTCACGCAAATCACTTCCGAAAATGATTATGTTTGTATGCCTGAGGTGAGAAGAAAGGGCGATGGAGTGTCATGGCTGTCAAACCGCATTATTGACGTATCAAAGGATGGTAAACAGATCGCTTTTTTGTCGGCGAGAAACAATACAACTAATATCTTTATAAAAGATTTGGACAAGCAGGGCGGTTCCGTGCAGCGTACGAACCGACAGTCCATACTCGATTTTTCCTATTCTCCCGATGGTCAGTATATTTGTTTTTCTGAAATGAGTGGCTCGTTCAACCAAATCTTCCAAACAAGTGCCACGACAGGGTACGTTTGCAGGCAGATTACAAGTAATAATGCCGATTATTCACCGGTTTATTCCAGTGACATGAAGAATATCTTTTTTGCACGTCAGGAGAGCAAAGGCATTAGTATATGGAGCTATGACATCGCCAATAATTTTCTTTCCAACTATACCAAAGGTATGAATCCCTGTCCTTTGATATCGGGTAGTTCCCTTTTATGTTCAAGAACGAATAACGAGGGTAGAGGAGAGATATGGCGCGTTAATTATTCTACTGGTGTTGAAGAGTGCATTCTGGCTGACCCCAAACGTAGCTTTACCACACCTTCGCTTTCGCCTGATGGAGAATGGATTCTTTTTGTTGGCAGTAGCTTTATTCCCAGAGGCAAAGACTCCTATGCCAATACCGACATTTATACCTGTCGTACTGACGGTTCTCAACTTATGCAGCTCACTTACCACGCCGCAGATGATCTTAGCCCTGTATGGAGCAAGGATGGTAACTGGATATATTTCATATCGCAGCGTGGCAGTGCTGAAGGCGTGGCTAATATTTGGCGCATGAATTTCGTACACCAATAATTCTAATTAATATAAACCTTTAAAAAACACAAGATTATGAAAAATGTTAAGATGTTATTAACCGCTGCATTGTTGGCGGTGGGTATGAGTGCTTCGGCACAGTTTACTAACGCTTCTTCCCGTTCGAATGGATTCAGTGGGGGACCAGTCCCTGGGTACAAAGGATTTTTTGAAGCTGGGTATACTGTAGGTTTAGGGGATTATGGGGCCGATCGTATAGCAATAGCTTCAACTACTCATGGTTATCAGATTAATCCACATATTTTTGTGGGAGGTGGTGTAGCTGTGAATTATTTTTCCGATGATGAACTATGGAATTTGCCGATATTTGCTAATGTGCGTTATACCATTCTCGATAATAAGATTAGTCCTTTTGTTGATGGGAAAGTGGGTTATGCAGCATTAGATGCTAATGGATTCTATCTAAACTCTTCGGTAGGTTGCCGTTTTGGTCTCAGTGATTATTTCGCTCTCACAGCAAGTATGGGATACGAGGTTTTAATAGCTGAATATTATAATTATTATAGAGGAACATCTCGAGATAATTGTGGAGGTCTGACTTTCCGTGTCGGTATTGAATTCTGAAATACAGAGGAATGAGTATATGAAAATAAGTGATAATTTGCTGATGGCCATGTTGGTGACCATCAGCATTTTTTCTTTAGCTGCATGTGGTGGTGATGATGATGATGGGTTCGGTCAAAAGGGTGTTAAAGTAAATGGACACATTACGGCAGAGGAGGAAGGAGAAACTACTACTTACTACGCATATGATGAAGCAAATTGGAGATCTGGATATTCGAAGGATGGTTGCCATTGGAGCCCAAATGGGGTTACTTTTTCGACATATTTGAGTGAAGAAGTTCATTCTAATGTAACAAAGTTTGATGATTGGATTATTTATGATAAAGATATATATATTGGCTGTTTTATTCAGGCAACGAAGTAAAACAAGGTAAAGAAATCGAGACAGCAGGGGTACTTTGGTTTAATCCACGGCATCCGTCTAATTATTCTTGTGATGATTACTATATAAAAGGTAAAGTTATTGTTAAATCAATAAATAATAATAGGATAACACTACAATTTAAAAATTTCAGTTTTCGAAGAGAGACGGAATTCCGTGTGGGTAATAGCTCCTATCAATATGTAACAGTTAATGGAGAGATAACCTATACTCTTGAGGATTAGCTTTCTTTTGGCTTGACAATGTGTTTGGCTTGTCAAGATCAAATATATGACTATGAAAACAAGCCTATTGTCTTCCCTCCCCTCTCAAATACCTACAATCGGCTCCACTATTTGGCAGAGCCGATTATTATTGTTCAGTTCCTTTATAAGAACAATAGACCTATATCATAGTCAACTCCTTTAACAAGGATTATAGACTTACCTTTGGTGTCAACCAATAATAGCTTCACAGGAAGTTTCGTAGGCCTCTTTGGCTCAACGATATCTACTTAAAAATACAAAATGGAAAAACTGAGATGGAAAATGTTAAAAATCTATAAGAAACTGTTGTGTCAACTTAGATGAATAGTTAAGAAGATGTTATGTAATTGTAATGGATAATGAACGCATCCAATTCTGTCGGTTATTCTTGTCAATATTAATATTTTAGGATTATTCTTTTTTATCCTGAATTCATCACTTAAAACCAGTCATTGAAGCCGAAGCTAAGGTTCCTTATGGGTTATCCTCATCCAACGGATATTTCATTCCCTATTTGCGAAGCAGGTATTCTTTTATTTGCTTGAAGCAACCATATCTTGGTAGAGAGCCGTAGGTCCTAGGTGCCAAGCTTTGGTCGATTCATTTTCCAATTTACGGTATGTGTCAGATGCATAAATCGTTTTAATGGCATCGACAATGCTAATGGCTTTGTCCTGAGTAAGCATATCTGCCATCCAGGCAATTTTGGAAGGTATGAAGAGATATAAGTTTTGTTGTGTAACTTCTAAATTCATGGCATTACCTCCTTGGCTTCTAAAATATGCAAATGTTTCAACGCATTGAAGGTGTGAAACAGATATTGGTCAACTAATTTGTATGTCTTTAATTCTCTTATAAGTTGTTGTTTGTCTATGATGCCACCCTCGTAGAGAGCAAAAGCAGCATATACCTTATCGTTAGCTACAGGTCCGAAAACAATGTCATAATTATGGGTGTATCCTTTTTGTGTGCGGTTTTTCATAACAAAATCCAACCACAATTCGGTAGGGGCGTTGAAAACCAAACAATTCAATTCTTTCATCACGGACTTATCGAATTCATAAACATTGACGAATCCTTTAGGATTAGTATTGTTCAGCTTCCTACGTATCCATGATTCAGCTTGTTTATAAGATGTGGTAGTATAGAAACCGCTGCCATAATCAAGCGTTCTGTTTGGCTCACGGATTTCTGGTTCAAATACCTGTTCTAAACTTCCATGAAAGAGTTTTATTGTCATTGTTTTTGCCTTTCTTTTATCAATTCATCAATTTCTTCGAGAATCCATTGACGGCTTTGAGTATGTAAAGGTTCGTAATGGGCTTCTAAATAATCTAAAAGCCCATTACGGCTGAACACTTCCATAGCTTCTGAACCAGAAATGTGATTCATTTCCTTATATTGCTCAATGCAGAATGAGATGAAATAAGCTATTGCTTGCTTTTGTTTGTCCATTTTTATTTCGTTAGATTCCTTCCCTTAATTGTGGTTGGAGGTTCAAGTTCATGAAGAACTAGTTGCGCTACAAAGATAATGCAAAAAAAGGATTTTAGAGTATGAGTGAGAAAAAAAATACTAAAATAACATTTCTTCCTTCATCCCATCAGCTTTCATTCCTCATCCATCGGGTACCGTACTCCCCAATCCTTGCGCAGGCCGTCCATCAGCTGCATGATGTAGAGTGTCTCGTCGAGCGGCATGTAGGGCGATTCGGTGAGGCCCTGCTCCAAAGCATCCTTGCAAGCGAGGAACTGGTATTCATAGCCGGTAATCTGTTGGGGCACGGCGATCTCTTCCACGAACACGCGGTCGCGGGCATATACGCGCACGGTCTGGGGGTTGTTGATGTTGTCGATGATCAGATAGCCCTCGGTGCCGCAGAGCGTGCCCTGGTTGTCGTTTACACAGGCTGCCGACGACTGGATGTTGGCCAACACGCCGTTGTCGAGGGTCATGCAGATGGCATTGGTCAGGTCCATGCCCGTGGTCGACTTCACACACTGCGAGGTGATGCGCTCGATGCCGGCATCACAGAACATCCTCACGAAATTGATGGAGTAGACACCCAGGTCGAGCAGCGCACCACCGCAGAGGTCGGCACGCATGATACGCGGTTTGTCGCCCATGCTGTAGCCTAAGCTGGCGGTGATGAGGCGCAGGTCGCCGATACGGCCGTCGGCCATCAGCTGCCTGACCATCGGCACCACAGGTTGGTAACGGGTCCAGATGGCCTCTGCCAGGAACACCTTCTTCGTGCGGGCCAGGTCCACCACCTTCTTGCTCTGCGCATGGTTGGCCATGAACGCCTTTTCCACCAGACAGGGCTTTCCCTGCTCAAGCGCCTCCATCGTCACGTCGAAATGATGACTGTGTGGGGTGCCTACATACACCAGGTCCACCTCGGGGTCGGCTATCAGGTCGGAATATGAACCATGGGCCTTGGCTATGCCCCATTCCTTGGCGAAGGCATCAGCCTTCTCTTGGGTGCGCGAACCCACGGCTTGACAAATCAATCCTTCCTGCCGCTGCAAGGTGAAAGCGGCTTTCTCGGCAATCCATCCTGTACCGATGATGCCTACGCGTAAATCTTTTTTCTGTTCCATCAATAGTGTGATTTAATGTGAATGATTCTATTATTCTGGCTCTCACCCCTCTCATTAGGGCAGACATAAAGTCAGCCCCTACGCGTGGGGGTATTCTCTCACCTCTCACCCCTCACCTCTCGAATGGCAAAGATACGATTTTTTTCCGGAAAATACACAAAAAGCACCTCGATACACAAAAAAATGTTCTTTTGGCCGCAAAACATTTGTCGGTTACGAAAAATGGCGTAATTTTGCAGCTGCTATTGAAAAATACGACAATGAACAAGAAGACTTTATTGGCGGAACTCCATGACTATGCCCTCATCTTCCTGGGCGTGTTCATCTGTGCGGCAGGATGGGTCATATTCCTGCTCCCCAACCATATCATGACAGGAGGAACGGCAGGTATCGCATCGATTGTGGAGTGGGGTGCCGGCATCGATGTCACCTATTCCTACCTTGCCATCAACATCATCCTATTGCTCATAGCCCTGAAGGTGCTCGGATGGCGCTTCTGCGTCAAGACCATCTACGGGGTGGCGATCTTCTCCATCGCCATTCCCACGCTGAGAAGTATCGTGGGCGATGTCCATCTGCTCAGCGACCAACTGTTCATGGCCACGGTGGTGGGAGCTTGCTTCTGGGGCTGCGGCGTAGGTCTGGCACTCTCCGCACATGGCAGCACCGGCGGTTCGGACATTGTGGCGGCGGTGGTCAATAAATATAAGGACATATCGCTGGGACATGTGCTACTCATCACCGACCTGCTCATCATCACCTCGTCATATCTGGTGCTGCGCGACTGGGAACAGGTCATCTATGGTTATGTGATGCTCTTCATCTCCACCTTCTGCGTCGACCAGGTGGTCAACCTGACGCGCCGCTCGGTGCAGTTCTTCATCATCAGCGAGAAATACGAGGAACTGGGCCAGTATATCAATTCGCATATCCATCGCGGATGCACGCAGATAAAGGGACAGGGTGTCTATTCCGGCCACGAGGTGAACATGTTGTTCGTACTGGCTCGCCGCACCGAGTCGGCTCGTATCTTCGCCCTCATCAATGATATCGACCCCGCGGCCTTCGTATCGATGAGTGCCGTCATAGGCGTCTATGGCGAGGGTTTCGACCACTTCAAGGGTGGCAGGAAGAAGAAAATAGGGGATGGCGTAACCCAATCGACTTGATACTGCAGTAGACGTTTCTTCTGGTGGTTGATGCGGGGGTGAGCGAGAAAAAATCCGAAGTTCTTGGGTTTTCCAAATAATATCGGTATATTTGCACATCCTATCAAATACCACGCATATGAAGAAGATTCTCACCACTTTTTTTGTTGCACTCCTTGCCATTTCGGCCGGGGCGCAAAACAGGGCTGTGCTCGACGACCTGAAGGCCGACCCGCGCAGGGCTTATGGCACCGACTACCCCTACCGCATGGAGACGCGCACGTTGACCAAGGCTCCCGACGGCTACCAACCCTTCTATGTGAGCCATTACGGACGGCACGGATCACGCTACTATTGGAACGACCATCTGTATAAGGAACTCGACACCCTGCTCACCGAGGCCCACAACAAGCATAACCTCACACCCGAAGGCGAGGCATTCTACCAGCGTTTCATGGCTGCCAAGGACGAACTCTCCACGGGCGTTTCCGAACTGACCCAATTAGGATGGGAGCAACACCAGAAGATAGCCCGGAAGATGTTCAACGCCTTCCCCGAGGTGTTTGAGAAGGGCGGCAATGTGTTGGCCATCTCCTCGCTCTCGGGCCGATGCGTCATCAGCATGGCGGCCTTCTGCCAGGAACTGTGCCAGTGCAACCCCAAGTTGGAGATACGCGAGCAGTCGTCGCGCTTCACCCTCGACGGTGTGGTGCCCACCGATAGGCAGAATCCCGTGAAGCACGACTATCCGAAAGCCACGCCGCGTTATGAGAAAAACCGTGACCAATTCCATGCTGAACACACCCTGCGCGATAAGATCCTGCCACGGCTCTTCATCAATGTCGACAGCATACACGGCAATCGTCACCACATAGGCAGCAATCTCATCAATCTCTATACCTCGTTGCCCAGCATACTGCACGAGGGCATGATGGGTAATCTCATCACAGACGAGGAAATAGCCAGCGAATGGGAGGAGTCGAACCTTGGGTCCTACTCATGGGTGTTCTCCGACAAATACAGGATGATTCCCATCTTGCAGGATATTCTCAAGAAAGCCGATGCCGTGGTGGCGGGTAGCAGCGACCATGTAGCCGACCTGCGTTTCGGCCACGACAGTTGTCTCGGACCGCTCACGGTGCTCATGGGTATCAACGGCGCCGACATCGATCCCGTCGACCCCTACGAAGTGAAGTATTGCTACCAGAGCTGGGAGACATGCAAGGCATCCAACATCCAACTCATTTTCTATCGAGCGAAGAAAGGGGGCGGCGATATCCTGGTGAAATGCCTGCTCAACGGCGAGGAAGCCACGCTGCCAGTGCCCACCGACCAGTATCCATACTATAAATGGTCGGACTTCCGCAACTTCTATACGGCACGCTGCAACGATGTGCCCCAACCTTAAATGCGCTCCAATCATAAAGAAAAAAACGAGTGACTTGGTCGTTGACCGGTCACTCGTTTTTCGTTTCCCTCACGGTGTATTTGCCAGTGCCCTTACACTCCTGACAGGTAAACGACCCGTCGTTGCTTTTCCCCATGCCGTAGCACGTAGGACACTTGCCCTGCTTGATGAGTTCACGCTGCTGCTTGGTCAACGTTTGCCCATCAGATAAAGGGGTGGATCCCTTGTAACCGCCGTTGATGGCATAATTGAGTGTATCTTCCACCAAAGCCTCCGTAAAAATCTCACAGGAGGAGAATAGTATGATGGAAAAAGCGAATGCCGTTACTATTGTTTTTTTCATCGCTTGCAAAGATATAACAAAAAAGGAAAGTAACAAAGTTTTACAGCGGTTTTTTGGGAGTTAGCTTTGGGAGTTCAGGAGTTTGGGAGTTTGGGAGTTTAGGAGTTTAGGAGTTTGGGAGTTAGCTTTGGGAGTTCAGGAGTTTAGTAGTTTGGGAGTTTAGACATTAGCTTTGGGAGTTCAAGAGTTTGGGAGTTTAGACATTAGCTTTGGGAGTCCAGGAGTTTAGACATTAGCTTTGGGAGTTCAGGAGTTTAGACATTAGCTTTGGGAGTTCAGGAGTTTGGGAGTTAGCTTTGGGAGTTCAGACTAATGTTGTGCTAAGAATGTTGTGCTAAGGAGGAGTAACTTCTCCCCTCCTTTTTCAAAGGAGGGGTAGGGGTGGTTTGTAAAAAAAGGTGCTAAGAATGTTGTGCTAAGGAGGAGTAACTTCTCCCCTCCTTTTTCAAAGGAGGGGTAATCTATATTAAGAGGCAAGCAAATTAACACTTTTAACATTTTCTTCCGTTGTGAAGATTTTTTCAGGGTTGAA
>ONDS01000004.1 GCA_900316685.1 uncultured Prevotellaceae bacterium
GCAAAAATTCAACCCTGAAAAAATCTTCACAACGGAAGAAAATGTTAAAAGTGTTAATTTGCTTGCCTCTTAATATAGATTACCCCTCCTTTGGAAAAGAGAATAATAAGAGGTTGGGACATTATCTTACAAACCACCCCTGCCCCTCCTTTGGAAAAGGAGGGGAGAGGGGAAAAATAGTCAAATTGTTGAATAATATGTTTATTTGTCATAAAAAAATACTAAATGTTTGTTTCTCTCGTTATTAATTCGTACCTTCGTACACAGAAAAGGATTGTTATACCTACAAACGCTAAACCTATATAATAATAAGACTATTCATGAACAACCAACAATACTACTGCGTCATTCTGGCGGGCGGAAAAGGCAAACGGCTCTGGCCATGCAGCCGCCAAGGCGAACCTAAACAATTCATTGATTTCTTCGGCACGGGCAGGACCCAACTCCAACAGACTTTCGACCGTTATGCCAAACTCATGCCTGCCGAGAATGTCTATGTGTGCACGAACCACGAATACGCCCCCATGGTGGCCCAACAGCTGCCCGATGTGCCCCAGGACAACATCCTCTCCGAGCCCGTGAACAGAAACACCGCCCCGAGTGTGGCCTGGGCCTGTTACCGCATCAAGAAGAGATGTCCCAGTGCCAGCGTGATTGTTGCTCCCTCCGACCAGGCGGTGCTCAACATCGACGTGTTCGTGAGCGACATCTCCGGAGCCATGGATTTCGTGGTCAACCATAACATCTTGGTGGCCTTGGGCATCATCCCCTCCCGTCCCGAACCCGGCTACGGCTACATCCAGATAGGCGAGCCCGCGCCGCACGAAGGCATGTACCACGTGAAGTCGTTCACGGAGAAGCCCGAGCGCGAGTTCGCCCGTGTGTTCATGGAGAGCGGCGAGTTCTACTGGAACACCGGTATCTTCCTCGCCAATGTCCAGACCTTCATCGACTGTTTCTCCCACCACTTCCCCCACGTGTTCCGTCCTATCGACAACGACGAGACCAACCTTTCCATCGAGGAGGAGCACGACTATGTGCACGAGCATTTCCGCGTGTATCCCAACCTGTCGATGGACGACTGCATCCTGGAGAACAGCGACAATGTGTATGTGCTTCGCTGCAACTTCGGTTGGGCCGACATGGGCACCTGGCACTCCATCTATGAGGCGATGAGTAAGGGCGAGGGCGACAATGTGGTGATCGATTCCCACGTGATCATGGACGACTGCCACGACAACATCATCAAGTTGCCGAAAGGTCGTCTGGGTGTGATCAACGGTCTGGAAGGTTTCATCGTGGCCGAGGAAGACAATGTGCTGTTCATCTGCAAGAAAGGCGACTCGTCGGCCATGGTGCGCAAGTATGTTAATGAGGTGCAGATGCAGTTGGGAGAGGAATTCGTTTGAAGATTAAAGGAAAAAGGTTGGGACATTGTCTTACAAACCACTAATACCCACCCCGGCCCTCCCGAAGGGAGGGAGAAAAGAAAGAGGTTGGGACATTGTCTTACAAACCACTAATACCCACCCCGGCCCTCCCGAAGGGAGGGAGAAGGAAAAGAGGTTGGGTCATTGTCTTACAAACCACCCCTGCCCCTCCTTTGGAAAAGGAGGGGAATGAGTTAGCTTGATTTGGAATACGATAAACGCCGCGCTGAAAAGTGCGGCGTTTATCGTGTAAGTATTCTGTTCATTCTTTCACCGTGAGGCGACGATGCTCTCTATGAGACAATATACTATTCACCGTGAGGCGACGATGCTCTCTATGAGACAATACTATTCACTATGGGCGACGATGCTCACTATGAGACAATACTATTCAGTATGAGGCGACGATGCTCTCTATGGGAAAATACTATTCACTATGAGGTGACGATGCTCTCTATGAGACAATATACTATTCACCGTGAGGTGACGATGTCCTCTATGAGACAATACTATTCACTATGAGGCGACGATGTCCTCTATGAGACAATACCATTCACTATGAGGCGACGATGTCCTCTATGAGACAATACCATTCACTATGAGGCGACGTTGTCCTCTATGAGACAATACTATTCACTATGAGGCGACGATGCTCACTATGGAACGATGCTCACAATGAGAGGAAGGCTTCGTTGATGCGTCGGGCTGCATCCGCCATCTCCTCGTCGCTCAGTTTGAGCTTGGGGTTGGAGAAGAGCATGTCTTTCTCACTCTGCATGGGAATGAGATGTATATGTGCGTGAGGCACCTCCAGTCCGAGCACAGCCATACCCACCTTCACACACGGGAAAGCTATCTTGATGGCCTTTGCCACCTTCTTGGCGAAGACATGGTATTCCGCCGTTTCCTCGTCGGTGAGGTCGAAGATGTAATCCACTTCCCTCCGGGGAATGACCAGCGTATGACCTTTCACCAAGGGGTTAATATCCAGGAAAGCGTAGAACTTGTCGTTCTCGGCACATTTATAGGAGGGAATCTCTCCGGCTGCTATTTTTGAAAAGATGGACATGTTGTAATTTTGAATTTTGAGTTTAAAATGGTTGCGCAGGGCGATGAGAAGCTATGGATGCTATCATCCTACGGTGATTTTGTCGATACGCAGTTTGATGGTTCCACGCGGAATCTGTATCTCCACCTCGTCGCCCACTTTCTTGTTCAGTAGTCCCTGTGCTATAGGAGTCTTGATAGAGATTTTCCCTTCGCGCAGGTTGGCCTCGTTCTCGCTCACGATGGTATATGCCATCTTCGCCTTGGTGGTCAGGTTGGTCATTTCCACCTTCGAGAGAATCTGCACGGCATCGGTGCTGAGTCGCGAGGTGTCAACGATTTTCGCTTCGGCGATGGCCAGTTTAAGCCTGTTGATCTTATCTTCGAGATGTGCCTGTGCCTCTTTGGCGGCATCATATTCCGAATTCTCACTTAGGTCGCCCTTGTCGCGGGCTTCAGCGATGGCAGCTGATGCTTTGGGCCGTTCCACGGACTCCAAATGTAATAATTCGGCCACGAGTTTGTCGTAGCCTTCTTGCGACATGTATGTCATAATTGTTTCTTTTAAGTTAATAGCTTTTCTTTTGGCAAGCAAAAAAACTAAGAATTCCGACATCCACTGATGCGCCGGAATCCTATCATCGTTATTAGTGCTCCTTAATAATATCGTCTGCAAAAGTAATGTTTTTTCCCGAACCCACCAATTTTTTCCAATAAAAAGTTCATTAATTTCCAAATCATTCGTATTTTTGCATATCCTCTACAGTTAGCGCTAATACATGATGATGACACCAGAGAAAAGAGACGCCATCATACGTCTCATCAAGCAACAAGTGGTGCCCGCCGTGGGTTGTACCGAACCCGCGGCTGTGGCCCTGGGAGTGGCAAGAGCCACCGAGTTGTTGGGATGCACTCCCGAGAAGATCAAGATATGGCTGAGTGCCAATATGCTGAAGAACGCGATGGGCGTAGGCATACCTGGCACGGGTATGATAGGTTTGCCCATTGCCGTGGCTTTGGGAGCCTTGGTAGGCAAGTCGGAATACGGCTTGGAGGTCTTGCGCGATGTCAACCCCGCCGCCGTAGCACGCGGCAAGGTGTTCATCAGCGAAGACCGCATCCAGCTATCGTTGGAAGAGCACGACCCCGACAAGCTGTTCATCCGTGTGGTCTGCCTCTCTGGCGACCACGAGTCGGAAGTGGTGATCAAGAGCGGCCACACTCATTTCGTCTATCTCCGCCGCGACGATGAGGTGACGCTCGACGAGCAATCCACGTCGACGGAATCGAAAGAAACATCCGAAGAGGTGTCACTCACCCTCCGCGAGGTGTATGACTTCGCCCGGGATACCGACCTCGATGCCCTGCGTTTCATCCTTGAGGCCAAGCGTCTGAACGAGGCCGCCGCCCGCATCGGTTTGCGCGACAACTACGGCCATGAGCTGGGCAAGACGATGTGCAGCCCGTTGGGCAAAGGCATCATGGGCGACAGCATCTTCTCGAAGATCCTCTCCGTGACCAGCTGTGCCTGCGACGCCCGTATGGCTGGTGCCAAGATACCAGTGATGAGCAACAGCGGCAGCGGCAACCAAGGCATCTGTGCCACCATGCCCGTGGTGGTGTTCGCCGAGGAGAACCACAACACCGAGGAGGAGCTCATACGCGCCCTCATCCTGAGCAACCTGACTGCCATCTATATGAAGCAGAGCCTCGGTCCACTCTCCGCCCTGTGCGGCTGTGTGGTGGCCAGCACGGGCAGCAGTTGCGGCATCACCTACCTGATGGGTGGCACTTACGAACAGGTGTCGTTCTCGGTGAAGAACATGATCGCCAACCTCACCGGCATGATTTGCGACGGAGCCAAACCCAGTTGCGCCCTGAAGCTGACCACAGGCGTGGGCACCGCCGTGATGAGTGCCATGCTCGCCATCCAGCATCGTTACGTGAGCAGTGTGGAAGGCATCATCGACGACGATGTGGACCGCAGCATCCGCAACCTCACCTCCATCGGCAGCAAGGGAATGGACGAGACCGACCGTTTCGTGTTGGACATCATGACGAGCAAAGGGGGATAAAGAAAAGGATGGGAGGAAGTTACCATACCAATTAAATTATACAGGATGATTAGGAAAATTACATGGTTATGGGCGACACTGATGCTGATGGCCACGACCATTGTCGTGGCACAGCCATCCATGCCCGTACACTTCAGCGTCAAACAGCAGCAGAGTTCACCCGAGGTGGTGGATGTGGTGTTCACCGCCACCATCGACAATGGTTGGCATGTCTATTCCACCAACCTACCCGACGGCGGCCCTGTCTCAGCCACCTTCCATGACGAAGGCTCTACGGGAGCCAAGCCCCAAGGTACCTTGCAAGCCAGGGGCAAGGAGAAGAGCGAAAACGACCCCCTCTTCGATATGAAGGTCCGCTTTTTCGAGCAAAACGTCACCTTCGTGCAACGCTATAAAGTGACCGACAAGGAATACCACATCAAAGGCTACTTAGAGTATGGAGCCTGCAACGACCAGATGTGCCTCCCTCCTACCACCGTGGAGTTCGACTATACCGGGAAAGGACCCCAGAAAGCAGACAAAGCCGAAGCACAGCCCACAGCAGCAGCCGTGGCTCAGACGGAGCAATCAGAAAAAACTGACACCCCCGAGAATGCCGAACAATCCGAGACTTCCGACCAATCTGACAACCCCGACCAAGCCAAGGCATCCGACACTTTAGGCACCTCCAACACCTCCGACACATTGGCCCTCTCAGGCCTGACAGACAAGTCGGGTTGGTGGGCACCTATGGTCGACGAACTGAAAGCCTATGACGGCAGCGCCATTGCCGACCACTCCTTGCTCTATATCTTCCTTATGGGTTTCGTGGGCGGCCTGCTCGCCCTGTTCACGCCCTGTGTGTGGCCCATCATCCCCATGACCGTGAGTTTCTTCCTCAAGCGGTCGAAAGACAAGAGCAAGGGAGTGCGCGATGCCATCACCTACGGCATCTCCATCGTCGTCATCTACTTGGCCTTGGGACTGCTCATCACCGCCCTGTTCGGTGCCCAGACGCTCAACAGCCTGGCCACCAACGCCGTGTTCAACATCATCTTCTTTCTTCTGTTGGTGGTGTTCGCCCTCTCGTTCTTCGGATGGTTCGAGCTGCGTCTCCCCTCATCATGGGCCAACAAGGTAGACAACAAAGCCACACAGACGAGCGGTCTGGTGTCTATCTTCCTCATGGCTTTCACCCTGGCACTGGTTTCCTTCTCGTGCACCGCCCCCATCGTGGGTTTGCTGTTGGTGGAAGCCGGCACCTCCGGCAACTGGATCGGTCCCGCCGCCGGTATGTTGGGTTTCGCCATCGCCCTTGCCCTGCCCTTTACCCTCTTCGCCCTCTTCCCTACATGGCTGAAGCAAGCCCCGAAGTCAGGGTCATGGATGAACACTATCAAGGTGGTGCTAGGTTTCATAGAGTTGGCCTTCGCCCTGAAGTTCTTCTCCGTGGCCGACCTCGCCTATGGCTGGCATCTGCTCGACCGCGAGGTGTTCCTCTCGCTGTGGATAGCCATCTTCGGGCTGTTAGGTCTTTACCTCGTCGGCATGTTCAAGTTTCAGAGCGACCTGGTGGATGGCGACCCCAAGCCCATGCCAGTGCCCTGCATCATGCTCGGTTTGTGCTCCCTGGCCTTCGCCATCTATATGATACCCGGTTTGTGGGGCGCGCCCTGCAAGGCCGTGAGTGCCTTCGCTCCCCCCATGTACACCCAGGACTTCAACCTCAACACCCATGAGGTGCGTGCCGCCTACACCGACTACGATGAGGGTATGGCCGCCGCCAAGGCGCAGGGCAAGCCCGTGTTCCTCGACTTCACCGGTTTCGGTTGCGTGAACTGTCGCAAGATGGAAGCCGCGGTATGGACCGACCCCACGGTGGCCAAGAAGTTGACCAACGACTTCGTGCTCATCTCGCTCTTCGTCGACGACAAGACACCCCTGCCCGAGAAGCGTGAAGTCGTCCTGCCCTCGGGAGAGAAGAAGACCCTCCGCACCATCGGCGACAAATGGAGCTACTTGGAGCAGATGAAGTTCGGCCATCTCACCCAGCCCCTCTACGTGTTGGTAGACAACGAGGGACGTCCGCTCACCGGCTCCTTCAGCTATAAGGAAGACGTGGATGCCTTCCTGAAGTTCTTAGATTATAAGAGGTGAGAAGTGAGGGGTGAAAAGTGAGAGGTGAGAAGTGAGAGGTGAGGGGTGAGAGGTGAGGGGTGAGAGAAATGCTTAAAGGCCACTCGCTACTCATCACTCAGAACTCATAACTCATAACTCATAACTCATCACTCATCACTCGTAACTCATCACTCATCACTCGTAACTCATCACTCATCACTCAGAACTCATCGCTCATCACTCATAACTCATCACTCATAACTCAACCACATGCCACAGGAACAATCAGCCATCAAGGAACGGCAAGACACCAAGTACAAGGAGCCCAAGCGCTATAAGGTCATCATGCACAACGACGATTTCACTACGATGGATTTCGTGGTGAAAGTGCTCATCATGGTTTTTTTCAAGTCAGATGCCGAAGCCAATACTTTGATGCTGAAGATACACCATAGCGACCAGGCCGTGGTGGGGATATACAGCTACGACGTAGCCCTGTCGAAGATACGCAAGGCCACCACCATGGCCCGCGACGAGGGTTTCCCCCTCCGCCTGAGTTGCCAACCCGAATAACCCTTCATCCAACACCGAACCATGCCAGAACTTACCCATACCACCAATGCCAACTTAGCCCTTAACCGCAGCGTCCAGTTGGCAAGCGAATACCGTCATGAGTTTATCACTCCCGAGCACCTGCTCTTCGCCATCAACGAACAGATACCCTTCCAGATGGTGATCACCATGTCGGGTGGCGCCTTCCCCGCCCTCAGCGACAAGCTAAAGGCGGAATTGGAGAAACTGGAACGTGTGCCCGACAACGTAGACTATCAGATCAGCACATCGATGCAACTCGACTATGTGCTGCAGCGGGCATACGAACAAGTACGCTCCTCCTCTGCCGTCGCCCTCGACATCCCCCATCTTGTGCAGGGCATCCTCCAGTTGCACGAGAGCACGGCTGCGCGCATCCTCCTGTCGTCCATCACCGATACGGAGGCGGAGTTTCTGTCAGGACTGGTGAGTTTCTACGAGTTTGACGACAAAGGCGACAGTTTGGACGACGATGATGAAACAAGTGAAAACGAGGATGGCGAGGAGGAAGCCTGGCAACAGTTGGTGACCTGTCTGAACGACCACGTGGCCGACCACAACCCCCTGATTGGTCGTGAGCAGGAGCTGGAGCGAACCATCCAGGTGCTCTGCCGCCGCGACAAGAACAACCCCCTGCATGTGGGCGAGCCCGGCGTGGGCAAGACCGCCCTCGTCTACGGCCTGGTGGAGCGCATCGTCAAGGGCGAGGTGCCCGAGCGTTTGAAGGACAGCCGTGTCTACCTGCTCGACCTTGGATCTCTCGTTGCCGGCACCCAGTACCGCGGCGATTTCGAGAAACGCGTCAAGATGGTGATGGACGGCATCAGCAAGGAACCCTCACCCATTGTCTATATCGACGAGATACACAACCTGGTAGGAGCCGGTCGCACCAACGACGACTCATTGGATGCCTCCAACATGCTCAAGCCCTATCTCGAAGGCGGACATATCCGGTTCATCGGTTCCACCACCTACGAGGAATACAACCGCTATTTCTCGCGCAGCAAGGGCATGGTGCGCCGTTTCCAGCAGATAGACATCCCCGAGCCGAGCATCGACGAAGCCGTGCATATCGTGGAGCGTCTTCAGCCCGTGTATGCCGAGTTCCACCATGTGAGCTATGCCGATGGTGTGGCTCGTTATGCCGTGGAGGCCAGCCATAAGCACATCAACGAACGGTTCCTTCCCGACAAGGCCATCGACCTGATCGACGAGGCCGGTGCCTGGTGCGAGATACATCCCGAGGGCAGCAACGAGGTGGACCGCACGATGATCAACCAAGTGCTCTCCAAAATTTGCAAGGTCGACGCCATGGCCGTGGAGACCGACGACAACAGTCGCCTGGAAACGCTCTACGAGCACATGAGCGCCCAGATATACGGTCAGGACGAAGCCATCCGCCAGGTGGTGGAGTCCATCCAACTCTCCAAGGCCGGTCTGACCGACGAAGACAAGCCCTTGGCCGCTCTGCTCTTCGTGGGTCCCACGGGAGTGGGCAAGACCGAGGTCGCCCGTGTGCTGGCGCGTGAGTTGGGAATCAGCTTGGTGCGTTTCGACATGAGCGAATACACCGAGAAACACGCCGTGGCCAAACTTATCGGCTCACCGGCGGGCTACGTGGGATATGACGACGGCGGTCTGCTCACCGATGCCATCCGCAAGTCGCCCAACTGCGTGCTGCTGCTCGACGAGATAGAGAAAGCCCATCAGGACATCTACAATATCCTGCTGCAAGTGATGGACTACGCCCGTCTGACCGACAACAAAGGGCGTCAGGCCGATTTCCGCAATGTGGTGTTGCTGATGACATCGAACGCCGGCGCCCAATATGCCGGTCAGGCATCGGTAGGTTTCAGCGGTCAGGTGAGCAAGGGCGAAGCTATGCTCCGTCAGGTAAAAAAGACATTCAAGCCCGAGTTTCTCAACCGCCTGTCGGGCACAGTGGTGTTCAACGATATGGACCGCCAAATGGCCAGCCTGATTCTCGACAAGAAATTGCGTGAGTTGGACACCAAATTGGCCGCCCGCGGTGTGAGCATGACACTCACACCCGCCGCCCATGAGTGGTTGCTCAACGAAGGATATACCAAGGAGTATGGAGCCCGCGAGTTCGACCGTGTGATCGCCCAGAAGCTCAAGCCCCTGCTCATGCGCGAGATACTCTTTGGCAAGCTCAAGGAGATGACCATCGATGTGGTACGTGGAACATTGAACATTGAACGTGGAACTTTGAACGTGGAATGACGGCTTAGGGTCGAGTGCTCTTTGGACTATTCTCTTGCCCCTTGCCTCTCACCCCTCACCCCTCAAGAAGGTATGGTGTTTGAATTAGATGACAGCCTGACCTTTCCCTCACCTGTTTTAGGCGAGCCCGACGGTTTGTTGGCCGTGGGTGGCGACTTGAGTGTCGACCGCCTGATCATGGCTTATAGTTATGGCATCTTTCCCTGGTACGCCTTCCGCCAGGGCGAGATACATTGGTATTGCCCATTGGATAGATTCGTCATCTTCCCTTCAGAGATACATGTGTCGCACTCCATGCGCACCCTGCTCCGCAAGAACATGTACACCTGTAGCGTGAACAAGCGTTTCGAGGAGGTGATACAGGCCTGTAGCGAGCAACGCATAGAGGAAGAGGGAGCCTGGTTGGGTCCCGACATGATAGAAGCCTATACCGAACTGTACCGACAAGGCTTTGCCTATTCCGTGGAGGTGGAGGACGAGGACGGCCGGTTGGTGGGCGGTCTTTACGGAGTGAACCTCGGCCGTTGTTTCTTCGGCGAGAGCATGTTCTCGCGTGTGCCCAGCGGCAGCAAGATAGCGCTTATATGGTTGGCGCGATGGATGGAGGCGCATGGAGGCACGCTGATAGATTGTCAATTCGAGACCCCCCATCTCAAGTCGATGGGAGGTCGTCATATATCCTACAAGGAGTATTTGGATTATTTAAGGAGGTAAGGAGTTTAGGAGTTCAGGGGTACGGGAGTTTAGGAGTTAGGGAGTACGGGAGTTTAGGAGTTCGGGAGTTTAGACATTACCAAAGAACGCTCAACTCTCAACACTCAACACTCAACATTCAACACTCAACACTAAACACTAAACACTCAACACTAAACGCTCAACACTAAACACTCAACACTAAACACTAAACACTCAACACTCAACACTCAACCTTAAACACCTCTCAGTCGGTCGAAATACGTGATGATTTCCTCCCACGTCTTGAATGTGTCGCTGCGATAGGGTATCACCGTGCCCATAAAACCTTCGCACGGCTTGGCGGAAATCAGGAAATCACCCAACAGCAACTGCGGTTGGTTGGTGAAGACGACATGATTGTAGGCCGGCACATTGATATATTCCTCCGCCCATGACACAACTTCTGCCATGCGGCTTGTCTCATCCTTAGCCGACCGAGGAGCAGGAGCCACGATATATACATCATATTCCTCTATCAACCGACGGAACGCCTTTTGGGCACTCGCCTCCGCCATACCACGGCGGTCGATGAGCGCATCGGTGGCGATGAACACCTTCTCCCGTTCCCTCCTTTGCTGACGGTCGTCCATCCATCGTATCACCGGCAACACGGCGTGCATGAATGACTGGTCGTCCATCCTATGGCCGCCATGGAAACGTATGGCCGTGGGGTAATGCTCACAGAACAAGTCGTAGGTATCCACCAAGTCGTCCTTGTCGCCGAAAAGGCCTACCACCCTACCCTTTTCCTCATCGTCGATGCCGAGGAAGTTACGGTTGGTGATCTCCTTATACTCCTTGACCAACGCTTTGGTGACGATGAAATCCTGCACCCCGTCTTTTCTCGGACTGAAGAATCGTTGCGCTCCTGTGAGTCCATGACTGACCATGGTGTCGCCGATGCGCAGCGCCGGGTTGATGATGATACGGTCGTAGCCATAGAGCATCTCCGTATACATGCCACCCATCGATGTGCCGATGATGAGGTCGGGCTGTTGCTCATGACACCATTGCTGGAGCATGTCGACAGCCTCCTGTGGATGTAAAGGTATATCCTCTGCCACGATGGTGGCTTGGCATAACACTTCGCGCAGTCGCTGCACTGTGCCAGACTGCGCCGACGAGCCGAAACCGTGAACATACATCACCTTCTTGCCCGCCATGATATCAGGAAACTGTTGTAACATTAATATTAGGAGTTATGTGAATTAAAAGCTAATAATAATGAAGAATAATAAGAGGTTGGGACATTCTTTTACAAACCACCCCTGCTTGAAGATTTTGTCCGCTTAAGGACTAAATCGCCTTTGGAAAAGGAGGGGAGGAAGATACCTTCCTTTATCTTCCTTTACCTTCCTTTACCTTCCTTTACCTTCCTTTATCATCCATTACCTTCCTTTATCTTCCATTACCTTCCTTTACCTTCCTTTACCTTCCTTTATCTTCCTTTATCTTCCTTTATCTTCCTTTATCTTCCTTTTCTTTATTATTTTAGTCCCATACTGAGAAGGAGGAAGGAGCCACAGGCTGCTCCTCCTCGTATTGCGCTTCATTGCCCAACTGCTCCCCGTTGCCCACTGAATTATGGATACCAGGGTCCATCAAGTCTTCCATGACTACCTGTTTGATGGCAGGACACACATATTGCATTTTTTCCATTCTTATAAAGATATATACGATAACTACTTGATTACTATTTTCTTACCACCCACGATATAAATGCCTTTGGGTAGGTTGGAGCCATTCATCCGGCGTCCTTGCAAGTCATAGACCTCCTGTCCGTTGATACCATCGAGAGCCACGATGCCCTGAATGGCCGTCGTGTCCTCCTTCGGTTCGAACAGGAATACCTTCACCTGCTTTGCCACCTCCTTAGGTACCGCAAGGTAGGCCTTATGAGCCTTCGACTCGAAGGCGGCGCCGTTCTCCTCCTTCCAATAGAATCCCACCTCCTTGCCTTCTGGCTGTACCAAATGATAGAAATATACCTCATTGGCCGCCTTGGCAGGACCGGCCACAGTCATGCCGTCTTCGTCGAGACCATAGAGCATATTGGCATCGTCGCCTTCACCCTCCTCGTCGGTCACGGTGAACACATAGGTGTCAGCCTCGGCCTTGAGCACCACGCCCGTAGCGGCAGGTATCACATCGCCCTCGGCATAGGTGAGACCGATGACCAAATCATCGCCTACCACACTATAGGTGCGCGCCTCAACGCCTGCCGGCACCACCAGGTTTTTCTCACCATAGTAGAGAGTGGCATAGCCCACCTTGCTCACGGTCACCTCGATGGTTTCCGGTTCCGGCTCTATTTCCCTGTAGAGATAGATATCTTGCTGACCGGTGGCATATACACGGAACATATCGCTGGTGCTGTTGTATTTCAGGTAATATTCCTTACCAACGTTGAGCACGGAGGCCACATGGTCGGCATCAATATCGATGGTCCACTGCGAATGGTCGGTCATCGAGGAGCTGGTGGTCAGATAAGCCTTCCTCGAACCCGAGGTAGATGTCGTCGTACCGAGATACGCCTTTTCATCCTCATCGTACAGCGCCCATAAGCCGGATTCCGTTCCCTCCTCGAGTACCAAGCGTTTTGCTGCGTTACCTGCGATGGCAAGGTCGATGACATCATTCACGGGGCGTACCGTAGCCGCCAGGCCCTTATTGGTGTCAAAGCCATTATATGCCACATATTTATTATCCGCGTAGCTCACCACGAGATAGTTCTTGCCCGCCACGAGTTGGTCGGCACTGGTGACCAGCTGATACTGTCCCTCGCCCTCACCGGGCAGGATGCTGGCAGGCTCAACGGTCAGCGTGTACGAGGCCGATGCCTCGTTGTAATTATCATCACCGGCAAACGAAGCCGTGATGACCGTCGTGCCTTCAGCTATGAGCGTCACCTCGCCGGTGGTGGCATCCACAGTGGCCACCTCAGTATTGTCGCTGCTGTAAGTGACCGTCAGTCCCTTCGGTTCGATGGAGAGCGTGGGCAGGGTGAACGCCTCGCCCAGGGTAACAGTCAGTTCCGTGGGGTTGAACGCCATGGTCACATCCTCTTTCACCACTGGCGGCACGTCCTCTTGAGACTCCGCATAGAGGTGCGCCACCACCATCGATGCGGTGGGCGAACTGGTATATGTGGTGAATCGCGGACTGTTCACATTGTACAACATGGTGCCGTAGGAGCCAAAGGCCATGGCCACGCCCCCATTGGTATCGTCTGTCAAGGTCCATGCCTTCTCCTCACCGGCGAAAGCCAGTTTCTTGGCCGCCGTGGCATAGAGATACTGTCCCTCGTCGTTGACGAACATCCAACCATCGGCCGATTTCAAGGCGGTGAACACCACCACGTCGTCGTTGACTGTCGCCACCTCATTATCAGAGCTCATGGTCACATCCACCGCCGTCAAGTAGGCGGAAGAACTTGTGGTCTTCAATGAACCCGCCGCCTTGGCTTTACCCTCGTTGACGATGACGTAGCGCATACCGCTCACCATTCCGTCGACGGAGCTGACCAACTTGAAATATTGCGAGGTAGGAGTCTTGATGATATATTGGGCTGTAGCCACCGCACTCTGTTCCTCCTCGGTCACGGCAATGGCTTGTATGGTCGTGGTGGTCTCTACGTTGATAGGCTGGGTATAGAGCGTGCTCTCCGTGGTCGGTGTGGAGCCATCGGTGGTGTAATAGATGACCGCCCCCTCTGTTTGGCAGGAGATACTGACCTGTTGCGCCTCAGTATAGGTGCCGCCCGCCGGCGAGAACACCGGTTTGGCTACGCTGCTCACACCCACGAAGTTGAATGATATGGTCTTATAGCTGTCGTTGTTCTGTGTGATTTGCTCTACCGACGAGTCCATGTAATACGTACCATCGGAATTCTTGTTGTAGAACTTGGCCGCCGGAGTGGATGACTTGCTGAACGAATTGCAGTTACCATAAGGGAAGGGGTCGTTGGCCATGCCCTCTTCGGTATAATACTTCGAGCCCATGTAGGTATAGTACTGATACTGGTTGTCGGCAGCTATCCACGTCATGCGCTGGTGCGAGGGGTTGTCGTTGGGTTCGTTGGCAGCCCACACCTCGGCATCATAGTCTACATGCAGGATGAGCAGGCCCGCACCTGGCAGGCTGGCATCCCATCCCCTTTTCTGTCTGTTTTCGAGCAGGTAATACTCATTGCTGTTGCCGCCATTGTAGATGATGTAGCTCTCGCCTCCATCCTGAAGCGACTTCATGCCCGTCACCGCCTGGCTTTTTGTCAGTTCGATAGGCTCTTTCCATCCTGCCACCCATCGTTCATAGCTGGTGTAACCCGCCGGTTGGAAGCCATTGCCGTTATACGAACCGCTATCCATGAGGTCCCAGTTGCCCATGCCCTGTCCGCCGCTGTAGTCGGTATCGTAGAAGTCGGGATAACCCAGGCAGTGGCTGAACTCATGGCACATGGTGCCTATACCCGCAATAGAGCCAGTAGAGCCATCCAGTTCGGCACCGCAGGCGTAGGTGTCGATCTTCACGCCATCGAGGGTCACGGCCCCCGTCCCATCGCCATACATCGCGGCTTGGCTCAGTTGCCACTCGTGGGGCCAGATGGTGGAAGAAGCACCTCCGTCGGCCTCGCCCTTGCCGGCATAGACCACATACACTTGGTCTACCTCGCCATCGCCATCCCAATCGTAGTCGGCATAGTTTACTTGACTATTGGCCAGTTTGACCGCCTCGATGACCATGGTAGCAGGATATTTGTCGTTGCCGCTGCTATCGTTGCTGCCGTAGTACGACATATTTTTCGACACGGTGACCGGTCCCACCACATCGAAGGTCAGTTCGAACTGGCCGTCGCTCTGTGCATAGAAATAATCGTACATCGACCCCTTGAAGTTGCCGTACGAAAAATTCACCTCGTTGGCGATGCGTTGGTAGAGTGCATTGTCATTGGAAGCGTTGAACGATTTATCAATGTAATTGACCAATATGATGAGTCCTTTTTTAGCACCTTGGTAATTGCCCCACTCGCCCACACGCCTCTGCGCCATTTTCCGGGTGCGCCGTGTGTTCTCTCTCGCCCTTTTTTCCTTGGCGCGGGCCATCACCTGGCGCGCATCCACCGGTTGGAACACGTCGGAGCCATCCACCGACAGATAGGCTTTGCCGTCGTCGGCCATCCAATAGTGTCCGTGTTCGTCGCCCACGAGCCGTGCGGTAACCGTTGTACCATCGGTCAGGGTAAGCACCTTGGTCAGTCCCCTCTTGGCGGGAACGGCGCTGGCGCAAAGCGTCATCATGGCCAGCATGAAGCAGGATAGAATTTTTTTCATCTTCTAGTGTTGTAAAGTTGTGTCATCTGGGTTAACAAAAGCAGTCTCTCACCTTATTGATGAAAGGCGCGGCAAAATTAGCAAAAAAAAGTGATAATCACTCATTTATTGCCTTAAAACTTGTCAAATCTCATCTGCCCTTTGTCTCCACCCTTTCGTCGGAGAGTATCTCGCGGGCGGCGCTACGGCTGTCGAACTCCACCTTTGTCTTGGTGAAATCGGGTGTGTTGAAAGAATAGAGTGTCTCGCTGTAATACTCTTTGGGATTACGCTGGGGCAAGAGGAAAGGTTTGGTGAAACGTCCCTGCTCGTCGACCGAGGTGAGGAACAACTGGGTGTAGAGCCCGTTTTCCCTTCTCGAGGTGAAGACCACCCAATGGCTGTTGACGTTCCAGTTATGGAAGCTGTCGGCATCGGGACTGTTGATTTCGTCGATGGGCCGTGCCTCGCCCGTGGCCAGGTCGAGCAGCCACTGTTCGCTCTCCTTATGCCAGACGGAGAAATAGCCATAATCCATGAGTGTGAAAAGGATGTATTTGCCATCATAAGAAGGCCGTGGCCATGTAAGGCTCTTGCCCATCTTCACCGCATTGAAGAGCGTGTCGACATGGTCGCCGTAGGTGCCGGTCTCGGGGTCGAAACTGATCTTGCAGAGGTTGTATTTCTCGTCCTTGTAATGTGCAGGATATTCCTGTTGCTTACAAGTCATGTAATAAAGCGTCTTGCCATCGGGGGAAAAGACCGGTGTGTTCTCCGACCAGTCGGGTGTCATCAGCAGCGAGTCGGTGATCATCTCATGCGTGGAGGGATTGTATACGAACACATCCGAGGAGAGGTCGAACACCTCGATACGCTCGTCGTGCACCACATGGAATCCCTGTCGTGTCTGGTTGGTGGAGAAGGCGCAGTACTTGCCCGAGGGGTGCCAATAGGGATAGACCATCGAGCCGCCGAGCAGGTCGCTTTTCGCCTTGAGCCATTCGCGTTTCCCGTCCTGTTGTATCATCGTCGCCCCATGGTCGCCGCGCACATGGAACACGAAACGTGAAGGGTCTGTGCGGTTGCTGGAGTGACAGTTGACGCATTGCCCGGGAATACGGGTGTTGTCGATGATTTCATACTCGTCGAAGGTCGACAGGTCGCGCTGATACAGTCCCATGTGGCTGAACACCTCATAGCCAGGTGCTATGCGTCGGTAGGTCAGTCCCCACTCGTCGAGGGCATACGGACTTACATGGATGGCGAAGGCCTTGTACTGGGTCCACTGGCCATCGTTCTTGGCGCAGACGGTCACCGTGAGGTCCTTGCCCTTGTTCTTCTCCAGCAGTGCGTGCCAGTCATCCTCGTCGAAGTCGGCATATTCGCCGTTGGCTTGCACCTCGGAGCCATCTGCCCCCTTTACCACCACATCCATGCGCTCGCAGTCGCCCTTCATGTTGAAGTTGAGCGGCGCGATGCCCACGGGGATGGTCACCTCGGTATAGTCGGGATAGATGGCCGGCAGGTCGGAAGACTGCTGTGGGTTGTCGGGACGGTCGGAACAAGCGGCGAGGAGCAATCCCCCCACGAAACAGAATAAGAAGATACGGGCTGTGTTCATCATTGTTTTTGGTTTTGAAGGATGTAATACCAGAATGTGTGGCGATAAACATCGAGCGAAGGGGAATGCGGACCCTCATTCGACACGATACGTGAGAACTGGGCGAAGTCGTTGATCACCTGGGGTGCGACGAGGCCTTCTGGTGGGGTCTGCCTTCGACCGGCGTATGCCATGACTAAGGCTTGCTGACAAAGAGAGGGAAAATAATTCGCTTTCTGCTGAACAACAGGGAGATATTGCACCACCTTGTCCAAGTCACAACTGAGCAAGGGATAGGCCATCAGATATTGCATGGCCAAAGTATTGGTGCTGTCGCGTAGGAACAGTTGTCCCACCATACGGTCCTGTTCCGTTTCGCTGAACAGGAAATCCTCGTTATAAGTCCTTCGTCTTAACTTGCCATAGACGGGGTCATTGTTGATGGTCTGTTCATTGCCCAGCAATTGGCGAGTACGTTTCGCCCATTTGCGATAGAACATCGTTTTCTCGAGCATGGAGATGTATTTCTCCGCCACCTTGTAGTGGCCGCCAATGAGGTTGGTCTCCACCAACCGTTTCACCGCTCGGCAACTCTTGTTATTGTTAGGCAACATCTCCATGGTCTCAAAGGCGAAGCGTTGCGCCGTATTGACCATGCCTAACTGGAAATAAACCTCACCGTTGAGCAAGGAAGAAGTAAAATTGCGTTCAAAACCAGGAAACATCCCCTGTACCCCATGTTGGTAGAAGCCGAACAGACGTTCCCCCATCTGGTTGGTCATGCCCAATGCCAAGTTGGTGGCGCAGACACTCATGGGCAAATCGAGATGATCTTTGGAGGCCTTGTCGAGGATGGCGTTCCATTGTCCGGTACGTACCAGGAAGTCATAGTCAATCAGTCCATACGTCTTGGCGTCATAAGACGGGGAAACGACATACCATAACGTCAATAACAACATGGTCGTCACCGCCGCCACATAAGGTCCACGGAGTTTCACCTTATTGCACAGCCAAGAAGCCACAAAAGGAAGGAGCGCCGTCAGCGCCATCGTTGCCACCATGACCGGCGGCACCTCTTTTGGGAAACGGTGATAATCAATGCCACGAAACAGCGACGACAAGGGATAAGGAGCCAACAGACCACTTGCCAAGACAACGGCCACAGCGTAGACGATCACCGCAGCAGCATATAGTGCCCCATGAGTGTCCTTCTCTGTGAAAAGTCGCAAGCCCACATACAACGCCACCATAAGCATAGCCGGTCCGATGAACCAATAGAGTAGTGGCAAACCGAGAACGACGAAAGCCACCTGCGACCATTTTCCCCGAGGCCAGGCCCACATGGCCACAAGGGCCAGGAGGAATGACACCACGAAAGAAAGCATGGTGTTGGTATCGCCCATCAGATACCATACCATCAGTACGGGGATGAACGAGAGAAGGTAAGCCAGTGAGAGTGAAGCGTCGGCCCTACACTGCCGGCGAATTAATACCCAGCACAGCCGCTGTATCAACATATAGAGGGTAGCGATGATGACCGCCCCAAAGAGAGGATTATTGTAAAACTGGACCAAGAACTCCGCCAGCCACCGTCCCAGGCCACCCGGTTGAGCCATCCGCTCTGCGAAATACCCGCCATCGAACAGGAACAGTTGGAACTGCTCATGAAAAGCCAAGGCGGAAGGATATTTCACCCACCAGAAAAGGAAAGCCAAACAACCCAGAATGAGTGTCGCTCCTATTTTCCACGACTTGCCTATGAACGTACCCATCATCTGCCACATTAAATTTCAGCCATTCTTTTGAGGAAAGCACCCAACACTGTGCTATCCACATTTTCCGCGATGCGACGTGTATAGTCTTTATAAACGAGATGAGCACTGTCAAACTGCTGTTTGAGTTGTTCCGCAGCGACTTTCTCACCTTTGTCCTTCAACTCTTTACTTTGGTGACGGAAAGCGGCGTAATTACGGTTATGCTCTTCCGTCGTCTCCTTCCATCGCTGCAAGGTATCATTCAGCGGAGTGCCCGAGGCAGAACTTACCCTGCCGATATGTACCTGCAATTCGCCTGGTTCGACGACTACCAGGAGCGTCTGAGTGTTCATGCGATAATGGTAATCAAGCAGGATTTGCGCCATCATCACAGTGTCGCGTGAGAATTCAAACTTGCCGTCTTTGATCTCGATGGAGTCAACCACCTCACGACGTGTGTCCCCCATAGGCACCAAGAATATCCGCTTACCATTCAAGGACGGGTCATCCACTGTCCCCATGATATGACACACTCCTGTTTTGTCATTTCCACAAGCGATGGCCAGCAATATCATGCCTACGGCCATCACGGATTGCAATGCTTTTCTCATTTCTATGTTTTACGTAATAGGTTTACTTAATCTGTACATGCACCCTTTCCTCTCCAAACACCTGCCTATAAGCCTCCTTCATGTCGAAGTCGACCTTCGTCTTGGTGAAGTCGGGCACATTATAGGAATCCATCATCTCGAAATAGAACTTCTTAGGATTTCGCTGGGGCAAGAGGAAGGGCTTGGTGGCCTTGCCATCGTCGCCCATGCAGGCGAGGAAGAGTTGTGCATACATGCCGTTCTCACGTTTCGATGTGAACACGAACCAGCGACTATCGCTGCTCCAGTTGTGGTAACTCTCCACGTCCGGGCTGTTCACCTCGTCCATCCTCCTTACCTCACCTGTCTTGAGATCCATGAGCCAGAGGTCGGCATCAGGTTGGCAGACGGGGAAATTGCTGCGGCTGGCCCTGGTGTACATCAGCCACCGACCTTCATAGGAGGGACGAGCCAAGACATAGCTGCAACTGTCTTTCGGCCCGTTGAGCAAGGTGTCCACCTGTGAGCCATAAGAGCCCGTCTGGGCATCGAAGGGTATGGCACAGAGGCTACATTTCACTTTCTCGTATTCAGCCGGCACATCGCAAGGTTTCGACGTACTGTAATAGAGCGTTTTACCATCGGCCGAGAAAGCCGGGAAAATCTCCAGGTCGGGAGTCTGCAGCAAGGGCGAGAGCACCAGTTCGTTGGTTCGTGTATCGAGGATGATGATATCGCTGAACTTATGATACACCTCTATCCTCTGACCTGTGCCCGTGAAGAAACTCTGGTGTACCGAGTTGGTGGCGTAGGCACAATAGTCGCCCTGCGGATGCCAGTAGGCATAACTTCCCGCCGCCTTGGTGCTGTCGGTCTTGGTGTCGTACCATCGCTGCACCCCCTCTTTCTGCACCATGGTGCCTCCCCCCTCGCCACGGATCTGGAGGGTGAACTGTTGGGGGTTGGCCCGGTTGGGCGTATGGCAGTTCATGCACCGTCCCGGCACCGCCGTTTCCGTAAGGATGGGATCCTCGCGGAAGGAATGGAGGTCGCGCTGATAGATGCCTATATTGCCCCCCACCTCATAACCAGGCGGTATACGCCGATAGGTCAGGCCATAATCATCAAGCCGATAGGAGCTCACCTGCATCTTGAAATCACGGTATTGGCGCCATGTACCATCTTGGAGCACACAGACGGTGAAGGTCAGCGCGCCACTTATGTTTTGCTCGGTCAGCTCGCGCCATTCTTCGGCATCGAAGTCGGCATAGTCGCCCTGGGTGTGCATCTCTCCCCCCTTGCTCCCCTTGACCACCACATCCATGCAGTCGATGTCGCCCCCATCAAAGTTAAAGTTCATCGGGGCGATATCGGCAGGGATGGTCACCTCCACATAGTCGGGATAAATCCTGGGCAACTCATCAACCTGCATGGGGTTCTCCACCTGCATGGAACAAGCACCCAGACAGGCGGCAAGGAGCAAGGCTACAGCCATCCTTATGACAAGCGATTTATTCATGTCGGCCTCCTTCCATCATTCTCTTCACATAATCGGCATAGGGCGAATTGGCCACATTTCCACGAGCCTGTATACAGCGCACGGCATCCTGATAGCCCCGAGGCATTTGTGAATAGCCACCATACTGCTGTGCCCAGGACAGGTGTTGCATGAAGTCCTGAACATTGCCCTTGAGCAACAGCTGCGCAAGGAAATAGTCGAGTGCCATCTTGTTGGATGGGTTGTCGACAAACAAAAGTCCCATCATCTTGTCGATTTCGGGATAACTGAACAGGAAACTGTTCTTATACCTGCACGCGCGGACGCGCGCCCATTCGGCATGGGCATTGACCTTGGCATCATTGTACAGGCAGGTCTCCGCCTCCTTGGCCCAACTACGGTAGAAAAGGCTCTTTTTCAACAAGTCGAGTTGTTTGGCTGCCACGTCATACTGTCCATTGACGATCATGCACTCGGCGATGCGCTTGGTAAGGCGCCCGCTCTTCCGCAGGTTCAGGATGGACTCCTGCGTATCAAAAGCATAACGCTGGGCGGAATTGACCATGCCCAATTGCCAGAACACCTCGGAGGTGGGGAGCATCGACGTGAGGTCACGCGTGCGTGGCATGAACAAGGCATCCTCGCCGCTCTGGTAGAATTCGAACTGCCGTTCCGCCAACTGCCGTTTCATGGCAAGGGCCAGGTTGACGCTCTGCGACCAGAAGGGTGTACGCACCGTGTAGTGCCGTGCTCGGTCGATGATATCGTCCCACCGCTCATATCGGATGAGGTAGTCCTGGCGGATGAGCTCGTACTTGTCTCTGTCGAAGCCCTTTTCCGCCGCCCAAAAGGCCAAGAGGAGCAACGACACCACCGTGGCGATCCCGCTCGCCGGGCGGAGGTTGTCGCCCCATCTGCCTACCGCAGCCAACAGCACTATGACTGCCGGGATGAGCACTTGGAGAAGAGGCACCATCATGGGTATGCGGTAGTAGTTCAGTCCCCAGGCCACCATCTTGGCGGGCCACTGGGTGAGCAGCCACTGGTTGGCTGCGAACAGGCAAAGGCCCATGTACAGCAGCAGCCAAGCATTCTTCCAGCCCAAAGCCATGACGCGCAGGGCCACATACAGCCACGCCACGGGACCGATGAGCCAATAGAGCGAGGGTATAACCAACAAGTCGGGCCATGCGCTTTTCCTTCCCATCAACAGAGTAGCCCACAACGCCATGACGAGTGCCACGGGGTAAGAGAGCAACACGCTCTCGTCGCCCATGTGCCAGAGGAGCAACAGGGGCGGGATGTAGGATAGGAAATACGAATTAGTAAATCCGAAATCCGAAATCTGGGAATTGGCATTGCCTGAACTTCTGAACTTCTGAACTCCCGAACTCCTGATGACCCTCCAGGTTAATTGCTGCAAGGTCAGGAAGAGCAGGGCCAGGAGCAACGCCCCGAGCCACGGTATGTAATAAAACTGCGTGATGAATTCGCCGATGTAATCCGCCAAACCACCTGCCACGCCGATGCGCTCCCGGAAATAATCGCCGGTGAAGAGAAACAGCTGATACTGTTCCTGATACGACAGCGCATGAGGATAAGCCAACCACCAAAAGAGGTAGATGGCCAATGCGAACAACAGCGGTATGATGATTCGACTTTTCATTTGAAGATATTCCCTGCAAAATTAGTCCTATTTTTCGTGACTACCAAATTTTTTGGGGAATAGTCCTTACATGCAAGCAGACAAAAAGTTCAAAGTTCAACATTCAACGTTCCACGTTCCACGTATCACATTCCCCAGACGGTGATGGGATGACCCTGGTAGTCCATCTCACGGCGCCAGATCTTTTCCTCCCACGGACGGGTTTTCGAGCGGTCGAAGATGATGAGATGGCCCTCCTCTACGCCACCTGATATGTCCATATACTCCCAGGTCTGTTGCAGGCCTTTCTCGATGGTCTTCTCCAAGTCGCCGCGGAGGATCTTCAGTTCCAGGTCGAATCTCTTGAGCGGATCCAAAGTATAATTGAAGTTGGGCCTGTTAGGCCCCGCCGTATTGAAAAAACGTTCCATGGTGAATTCTGCTTAATCCTTGCAAAAATAACCTTATTGTTCGTAACCGCCAAATTTTGGGGATGCTTTCGGGTATAAAGGGACATAATCGTGATGGCAGATGCCATTGTAACCGTTGAGTGGCACACGAAAGAGAGCCGTGGAAATCCACGGCTCTCAATGGTAGTATCACTGTAAAGGATTATTTTGCCTTGAAGTGCCAGTAGGTGGCTTCGCCCCATCCGCCAAGGGCATTGGCATTGCCTTTATCATCATGTCCAGGATAAACCAGCGTCATCTTACTGCCTGTCAGGTAAACGACCTCGTAAGCACCGGGTCCCCATGTGGCTTTCGAAGGCATCGTAGCACCTGTGTTGATGATCCACGGCCAGAGGATGGCATCGGTCTTCAGTTCACCGACCTTCCACTCATCGCCCTCAATCGAATTCAATTCGAACACACCGTTACGAATAACTTCACCATTGGCTGTATAACTGGTCAACATGCCGGCAGGAGTGAATGTCATATAGGCTTCGAGGTCGCCATCACCATGGTTCACACCACCTTCGGAGTGGTCCAACTGCTGGTTGAAGCCACCACCACTATCGGGATCGTCGTTCGTGGAGATTCCCCACCACTGGGCACCACCGCCATTGATACCGATTTCGGAGCCGGCCCCAAACGGTACCAGAGACGGAAGTATCCCATGTCCAGGTCTTACCGGCCTCATCATAGCCAGTCAGCATACCGGCAAGGTCGGAGTTACTGCAGAAGTGCCAATAGGTGGCTTCGCCCCATCCGCCAAGAGCATTGACATTGCCTTTATCATCTACACCCGGATAAACGAGCGTCATCTTATCGGCAGTCAGGTAAACGATTTCATACATTCCTGTACCCCATCCGCACTGTGACGGAGTTTTGGCACCGGAATTGATGACCCACGGCCACAGGATGGCATCGGTCTTCAAGTCGCCAACCTTCCACGCAGTAGGATCGCTCGGGTCGTAGTTCTGCACCTCGTATGCTCCTTGGCGAACCAGATTGCCTTCCTTGTCGTAACTCTTGATCAAACCATCCTCGGTGATAACCATATAAGCATCGAGATCGCCATCACCATGGTTCACACCACCTTCGGAGTGGCTCAACTGCTGGTTGAAGCCACCACCACTATCGGGATCGTCGTTCGTGGAGATTCCCCACCACTGGGCACCACCGCCATTGATACCGATTTCGGAGCCGGCCCGTAATGGAGGTATCCCATTTCCAAACCTTTGATCCGTAATCGTTGGAAGCCAAGATCTTGATTGCCGGATCCAATTCCTGCTGCACGAAGACAGTCAATGTGGTTTCCGTAGTAGTAACGGAACCGTCGGAGTTCAAATGACGGATAAAGATGGGCTGGTTAGGATCGGAGCCACGGCCCGGTTTGAGAGAGAACGAGCCGGAAGCGCCGGAAGCCAACAAGTTCATGCTCCCATCGCCACGATAGTTGTAAATCTGTACCTGACGCCCTGGATTGGTAACATATTTGATATAGTTACCATCAGCGGCCTCCCGTAACATCGCCTCATCAGCATACTGTGTGAATGTGATGCCATTGAGAAGGTCGGACTCGCTGGCAGTGACAGTATTATTGTCGACGCTCTCTTGGGCAGGGTCGCAAGCAGTGAGTGCGAAGGCACCTGCCAGAAGTGACATAAATAATATCTTTTTCATATTTTTCTTACATTTATTAAGTGATTACTGCCACTGAGAGTAGTAGGCAGATGTACCTTCCCAACCGGCATTCTGTTTGATGGCACCATTGGCCAAGTCAACCTGTGCCTGCGGGATACGATAGTAACCTTTAGTAGCCTTGTAGCGTTCGGAGTATTTGCCTCCTTGTGCCTTCATCACGGTAGCCTGGCCATCATTGTGGATGGCTCCACCCTCCTGTTTGTCAAGAGCAGCCTCGGCGATTCCCCAGCGACGCATATCGTCCCAGCGGTATCCCTCGAAAGCCAACTCCCAGCGACGCTCGTTCTGCAAAGCCTGCAAAGAGTAACCCACAGGGGGAAGTCCGGCACGGGCACGCACCTCGTTCATTCCCTTGTCAGCATCCTGATAGAGTTCTGAACGCATCAGCAAGACATCAGCATAGCGGATGAGCGGCAGGCTCTGGGCATGGGAAGCCTGGAAATGTCCCGACTCGCCACTACCCATCAGTTCAGCACAGAAGGAGTAGAAGGAACCGCCACCGGAGCGTACGGCACAATACTTCTTCTGGTGCAGGCCAGTGGCCTCCATCCAGTTACTGGTATTGCTCCAATCATAATCATCCGGGAATTCAAGCACGGAAGCCTCACGACGCTTGTCCGACGGTTCTGCCGCCTTCCATTCGTCATAGAAATTAGGTGACACAGGGCCACATCCCCAACCAGTTCCGAAAGGATAGGTGCTGCCAGCCGTGCCCTTTTTGAAAGAATCGGAATCTTGCCATGCACCGTTGCGGATACCGAAGAAGAGGGCGTACTGGTTGCTCTGGTGCAACTGTGAGCCGCTCCAGTCAGTCAGATAGAGGTAGTTGATGGCGAAGAGCACTTCCTTATTGCCTTCGCTCCAGGTCTCTGACAGGTCAGCCACGAAGTCATAATCGGCCTTGGTCTTCGAATTGGAGTAGGGCCAGAGCGAACGATAGTCGGCGAGCAACCCATGTCCAGACTTGGCGACGATGTCGTCGAGCACCGTTTTCACATAATTGGCATCGATGGAAGCCTCGCCAGCAGGCAGCGTCGACTGGCCAAAGAAACCGGTATAGAAGAGGTAAACACGAGCCAGCAAAGCGCCTGCAGCCCATTTACTCACCTTGCCATAAGCCAGTTTCTGCCATCCATCATAAGGATAGGAAGGCATGATTTCCCAAGCCTCTTTCAAGTCGGCACCAATCTTGGAATAGATTACCTCGGGCTGCACCTGCTCGGGTGAAACCTGGGCTTCCGCCACATTCTCAGGAGCCTTTTCCACCATTGGGACATAGCCGAAACATTTCACGAGGTCGAAATAGTTGAAAGCACGCATGAAGAGCAATTCACCTTTCGCCTGATTGCGCAAGTCCTCATCAGCGACATTATCCACGGCAGACAACGCGGAATTGGCACGGGCGATGGCCTTGTAAGCCGCCGACCAGAGAGAGTTCATCTGCTCATTGTTGGCATAGAGGAAATGGTCGAGTGCCTGTGTGGCCTTATCGTCGGAGCCACCACCACCATACATATCGTCGGAGGCGAGATTGGAGTAGGTGAAATATTGGCCTACATCATTGTTGGCGAAAGGCTGATAGAAAGAAGCCTCATATACCGACGCGATCATCTGATTGACATCGTTCTCGGTCTTCGGGAAGTTGCTGCTATCCTTGCCGGAATAGTTTTCCGAGTCGAGGAAGTCCTCGCAACTGGTTAGCATGAAGGCAGCAGCCAATCCATATAAAAATATCTTTTTCATATCTGTGTTTCCTTATATTTAGAATTTAATGTTTACACCGACCATATAGGTGCGCGGGTTCGGATAGAAACCGTTGTCGATACCAGCGGCCCAACCGTAGCTGTAACCACCATCGGCACCCATTTCAGGATCCATGCCGGAATAACCGGTAATGGTAAACAGGTTCTGCGCTGCGAAGTAAAGCCTCAACTGCGAGAACGGACTATTCTTCCAGATATTGGTGAAATCATAGCCAAGTGTAATGTTCTGAATCTTCACATAATCAGCATCCTCGAGCCAAATGTCAGACATGGTCATGAAGTTGATGTTCTTCAAGTTGTTGAGCTTCGGCAAGAAGTTGGATGTGCCTTCACCACGCCAAGAACCATACACCAATTTCTGGCTCAGGTTGTCGGCCATGTTGGAGTCGTTGTTGGTGGAGCGCAGGATCTGCTGTCCAAAAGCACCAGCAGCGGTGATGGAGAAATCAAATCCTTTGTACGACATGTTGATATTCAGACCGGCAGTCCAATCGGGATGGGGATCACCGATATTGCAACGGTCGGACGAGTCGATGACATTGTCACCATTGGTGTCAACATAGATTAGGTCGCCCGGCTGCGGGTTGCCACCATGGATATTGTCGGTATAGGTCTGTTTCCATGCATCCACCTGGGCTTGGTTCTGGAACACGCCAGCGGTCTTCATGCCATAGAAGTAACCAATGGGTTCGCCCTCCTCTGCACGGTAGACCTCTTCTGAGCCTTGGATCAGCACGCTGCCCGGACCGTGGATGATGCCTTCGCCGTTGTTGATCTTGGTCACCTCGTTCTTGTTGTAAGCCACATTGAAGTTGATGCCATAGCGGAAATCGCCGACATGATCATTCCAGTTCAGTCCGAGTTCAACACCCGAGTTCTTCACGTCGCCACCATTGACATAGGGAGCGCCAAGACCATAGACAGCCAGGATAGGAGCCTGGAGCAACCAGTCCTTGGTTTTCTTCACATAGTAGTCGAAAGCCAGTCCCAGACGACTGTTGAGGAAGCGGGCGTCGATACCGAGGTCGATCTGCTCAGAGGTTTCCCATGTCACGTCAGGATTCTGCAGCACATCGGCATATCCACCTGTGGTGGGAGCGGTATGGTTGGCCACACCTTGGTTCACTCCATAGAAGTAACCATTGGCAGCAGCGAACGAGAAAGTTGTCAAGTATTGGAAGTTGGAAATGCTCTGATTACCATTCTGACCCCAAGAAGCACGCAGTTTCAAGAAGTTGAGCCAACTCTGTGCCGATTCCATGAAACTCTCATTGGTGACCACCCAACCGATAGAAGCCGAGGGGAAGTAACCCCAACGGTGACCTTTGGCGAAATTGGAGGAGCCATCGGCACGGAGAGTGAACTGTGCCATGTAACGCTCATCATAGTTGTAACTGGCACGTCCGAAGAAAGATGCCAAGGACCAGTCGCCAATAGGATAACCATTAAGAGCCACGTCGGCCAATTGCGCATTTTGTGTATTTCCCACCCAAGCACGTTTCCAGTCATCCTCGAAGAGGTTGTTCTTACCAGATGCTTCCAGATGCTCACCGTAAGAATTCTTCTGGATGGTGTTACCTATCACCACATTGAGGTTATGCAGACCAAACTGCTTGGTGTAAGACAAAGTGTTCTCCCAAGAGATCTGGGAGCCTACATCCAGACTTTGGCTGGCGCCATCCTGTGTAGCCACATCTGTACCGTTGGCATGGATACGAGTCATGCTGCGGTAGGAACCAGACCAGTAGCGATAACCGAACTGTGATTTGAAGATCAGGTCCTTGATGGGTTGGATTTGCAGATAAGCCGACATGAAGAGGTTCCACCCCTTACTGGCGTGCAGACCCAGTCCTTTGGTATCGGCGTTGGCCAACGGGTTGACAGGTGTCGCGCCGAGGTTATAACCGGCAGCAGCATAATCGGCGTTGGTGAAGTAGTCACCATTGGCATTGTAAGCAGGAATCAAGGGGTTGCCTATGAGCAGGTCGTGCATGTTGTTCCAATACATATTGCCCGTATCGATACCCTCATTTCCTGTATGGTTGAACGTGAAGTTCTCACCCACTTTGATGATGTCGAAATCCTTGCCTTTGAGAATGGTATGGTCGGAATTCAGGCGTACGTTGTAACGTTCGTAGTCCGACTGGTTATTTCCACCGAAGATACCTTTCTGGTTGGTGTAGGAGAAGCCAAGTGCGAAGGTGGAGATATCGTTACCACCGATGACACCGATAGAATGGTTGGTGATGGGAGCGCCTTTGTGATACGACTCTTCTATCCAGTCGGTTCCATTCCATGTTCCATCCATGATGCTCTGATAGGTATCAGCAGGAAGCATGCTCTTCCAATCCTTGAAATCCTGACCATCGTTGAAAGCGATAAGGTCTTGTGCATACATGAACTCCTTGGCATTGAGTACATCGGGTTTCTTGGCCAGGTATTGCCAACCTACGTAGCCGTCGTAACTCACTTGGATTTTTCCGGCCTTGCCCTGCTTGGTGGTCACGAGAATCACACCGTTGGCGGCACGGGCACCGTAGATGGCTGCCGAGGCGGCGTCCTTCAGCACGTCGATGCTCTCGATGTCATTCGGGTTGAGCGAATTGATATCGCCACCAGCCACACCGTCGATCACATATAGAGGAGCGGAGTCGCCCATGGTACCGATACCACGGATGTTCACCTTATAGCCCGAACCAGCCTGACCTGACGACTGCACGATCTGTACACCAGGACTCTGGCTCTGCATGGCGGCAAGCGCGTTGGTGGTGTTCAGTTTGGCGATGTCGTCACCCTTCACCTGGACGGTGGCACCGGTGACGAGTTTTTTCTTCTGCACACCATAACCTACTACCACCACTTCCTCGAGCACGTCGGCATCCTCGGTCAGGTCGATGGTGAAGTTGGACTGGTTGCCCACCACGACTTCCTGCGTCTTGTAGCCGATGTAGGAGATGACGATGGTAGCACCCGGCTGCACATTGAGAGAGAAATTACCGTCCAAGTCGGTAACCGTTCCGTTCGAAGTACCTTTCTCCATGATGGTGGCGCCGATGACGGGGCCTCCAGCATCACTCACGGTACCTGTGACTGTCTTTGACTGCTGAACCGCCTCGGGAGCGGCTTCGGACGAGGCATAGGCAGGGGAGGCAGCGAGGCCCACCATGGCACATGCACCCATCAGCAGCACCGTTTTTCTGAAATTGAAATTCATACCTTATATTATATATAAGGGGGCGAAACCGTTATTACACTTTCTTTTTTCCGATAAGCATCATGTTTTTAGGTTTGACTTTATAATAATATAGTATTTAGGTCGCGTATAACATCTTCACTTTTTCATCGCTTTTATCTCTCTCAACATCTTTCGCTTCTAAGGAATATCGCCCTTGGTTAGGAGCTATTTCATTTCAATTTGCAAAATTAAACCTTTTTTTTGATTTGCCATAATACTATTTTGCCAAATATTGACACTTTTCTTTCTGTAACATTTATTTTTGAAATAGTATCAGAAATAGCTAAAATAGTATAACACACACCTTGGAATTATTTGTTTTTTGTATCTATTATATACCTATTTGTATCAAATTGGAACAAATAGGCAAAGAGCATTTGTGAAATAAATAAAAAAGATTTATATTTGCCAACTGAAATGATGTGTTTTTAGCAGTAGATTTGTCGTATTTCCAAATAAGATAACAAGATATTAACAATAAAGTCAAACCTAAAGCTTCTGCCTATCGAAACAAAAAGGAACAAACGCGAAATCTCATCATGTCCTTATTATAAATAAGGTGATGAATCGGGTCGTATTGGCCATATAAATAACCAAAGAGTTTATACTATTTAACCTAAGAAAATACTTAAAGTATGAATTTCAATTTCAGAAAAACGGTGCTGCTGATGGGTGCATGTGCCATGGTGGGCCTCGCTGCACAGGTACCGTGAGTGATGCTGGAGGTCCGGTTATCGGCGCCACCATCATGGAAAAAGGTACTTCGAACGGAACGGTTACCGACTTGGACGGTAACTTCTCTCTCAACGTGCAGCCGGGTGCTACACTTGTGATTTCCTACGTCGGTTATAAGACCCAGGAAATCGCCGTGGGCAGCCAGAGCGTGATCAACATCGACCTGACCGAGGATGCCGACGTGCTCGAGGAAGTGGTGGTGGTAGGTTACGGTGTGCAGAAGAAAAAACTGGTGACCGGTGCCACCGTCCAGGTGAAGGGTGACGACATCGCCAAGCAGAACACCACCAACGCCCTTGGTGCCATGGCTTCATCCACTCCCGGTGTGCAGATCACCCAGAATTCCTCGCAGCCCGGTAAGAGCTACAAGGTGTACATCCGTGGTATCGGTACCACAGGTGATTCGCAGCCTCTGTACGTGATCGACGGTGTGGCCGGTGGCAACCTCGACGGTATCAACCCCGCCGATATCGAGAGCATCGACGTATTGAAGGATGCCGCCTCGGCAGCCATCTACGGTGCCCGCGCCGCCAACGGTGTGATCCTGGTGACCACCAAGCAAGGCAAGGCCGGCAAGGTGGAGATCACCTACAACGGAGCCATCGGATGGTCGAACGCCTACAAGCGTCCGCAGCTGCTCAACGCCCAGCAGTTCATGACCATCATGGACGAATATAACTTCAACACCTCTGGTGTCAAGACGGACTTCGCAGCCTATGTTCCCCAAGACATCCTCACCAAGGCCAACAGCGGTTGGAGCGGCACCGACTGGTGGGGCAAGTTCAGCAACGACAATGCTGTGCAGCACAACCACTCCGTGACCTTGACCGGCGGTACCGACCGTTCGAAGTTCGCCATGTCGTACACCTATACCGGCAACGAAGGTATCATGGGTGCTGATATGGCTTCCTACTATCACCGCCACACCATCCGCATGAACAGCGACCATGTGCTCCTGCGTGCCAAGGACTTCGATGCCATCACCATCGGCGAGAACATCTCCATCGGCTACAGCAAGAACCACGACCTGGCAGAGGACGGCATGTACTGGAGCTATATCCACAGCTTGCTGCAGACCACCCCGCTCCTACCGCAGTATGCAGATAACGGTGAAGTCTACAATTATCTTGGCTACGGTGCCGGTTGGAACGACTATTGGTTCAGCAACCCCTGGGAGAACCTCACCAAAGGTGGATTCAACTCCGAGGCCGAGAGCCGCAGCTTCAACGCCAGCGCCACTGCCTTCATGACCATCCAGCCCATCAAGGGTCTGCGCTTCCGCACACAGTTCAACTACAACTGGGGTTCCGGCGCTTACCGCAACTTCGGTGAGCCTCGTTCTCCCAGCCCCGGTTCAGGTGTCGTGAGTTCCTATTCTTCCAGCCAGAACTCATGGCTGAGCACAGGTTACTCCATCGAAAACACCCTGACCTACGACTTCCCTCTCTTCGGCGGTCATAAGATTAGCGCGATGGTCGGCCAGAGCTTCCAGAGCAGCGGTTGGAGCTTCAACCTCAATGGTTCCAACAAGGTGGCTGCCGGCAAACAGCTCGCCACACTGAGAGGATGGGATACCGCTTGGCTTTCCAACTTCAACCTTGAAAGCGCCACGGATGCCTCTCTCGGCAGCAACCCCAACGACGAGGAATACCTCGCCTCTTGGTTCGGCCGTGTGAACTGGGACTACAATGAGACCTACATGGCCACCTTCACCATGCGTTACGACGGTTCGAGTATCTTCACCGACGGCAAGCGCTGGGGTATCTTCCCCTCCATCTCCGCTGGTTGGGTGATGACCAACGAACCCTTCATGCAGAGCGTGCGTAGCTGGATGGACTATTTCAAGATCCGCGCTTCTTGGGGACAGAACGGTAACAACCGCATCGCCAAGTACCAATACTTGGCCACCATCGCCCTCTCTGAGAACGGTGCCCCTGGCTATAAGTTCGCTTCCGACCTGGCCACCTCCGTTGCCGGCACCCCCAACACCGGTGCTTACGCCAACATCGTGCCCAACCCCGACCTGACCTGGGAGACCTCCGAGCAGCTCGACTTCGGTTTCGACGCCCGCTTCCTCGACAGCCGTTTGAACGTGAACTTCGACTGGTATAAGAAGACCACGAAAGACTGGTTGATCACCGGCCCGATGATCGCCGTCATGGGTACCAACCCCGCCGCCATCAACGGTGGTGACGTGCAGAACACCGGTATAGAGCTCGCCGTCAACTGGAACGACCGTATCGGCAGCGACTTCCGCTACAACGTAGGCGTGAACTTCGCCACCAATAAGAACGAGGTGACCCGTATCGCCAACGACAACCACTACATCAATGGTAGCGGTGGTATCCTCTCACAAGGTACAGAGTTCTTCTACCGTGCCGAGGAAGGCAAGCCCATCGGCTACTTCTATGGCATGTCTTACAGCGGTGTCTGGCAGAACCAGGCGGAGATCGATGCCGCCCGTGCCGCAGGCAAGGCCGTGCTCGACAATGCCCAGCCAGGCGACCTTATCTGGGACGACTGGAATGGCGACGGTGTGATCACCCACGCTGAAGGCAACAACTGCGACCGTCATGAGATTGGTAACCCCAACCCCGACATCACCCTGGGTATCAACCTCGGTCTGGAGTGGAAAGGCCTGGACTTCTCGGTGAGCGGTTCCGGTGCTTTCGGCATGCAGATCATGCGTTCGTACCGTTCGTTCGGCGACTCCTGGTGGCACAACTACGACACCACCATCCTGAATCGTTGGCATGGCGAGGGTACCTCCAACAGCCAGCCGCGTATCTCGGGTACCGGTCACCAGAACACCATCTGGGTGTCCGAGCGTTACATGGAGGATGCCGACTACTTCAAGATCAGGACCATCACGCTGGGTTACGACTTCAAGCATCTCTGGAAGTCTTGTCCGTTCCAGCAGCTCCGCTTCTATGTGCAGGCTCAGAACCTCTATACCTTCACCGGTTACACAGGTCTCGATCCCGAGGTGGGTTCGTCTGGTGGCGCCGAGGGTTGGGCTTCCGGTATCGACCTGGGTCTTTACCCACCGTCGCGTACTTTCTTAGTGGGTGCTAGTATTAAATTCTAATCCGACAACAAGTTATGAAGAAATATATATTATCAGCGTTGGCTGTATTGTCAGCGACTTTGTTTACAGCTTGTAACGACATGCTGGACACCGACCCGCGTCCTACACAGTTGACCGCTGCCACCTTCCCCGGTAAGGCGGCAGACGTGGAGGCCGAGCTGGCAGGTATCTACAGCATCATGAACACAATGGGCGGCGGCGATGCCGACAACCAGAACCCGTTCTACTGGTGGGAGGTGATGTCCGACAACTGCTACGGCAGTGGCGGTTTGCAGGACAACAAGGTGAAGTCTCTCCATCACCTCGTCCAGATGAACAGCAACCAATATGAAGCTCCCTTCATCCTTCTCTATGGCGGTATCTCCCGTTGCAACAGCTTAATCGAGACCATCGACAATGTGCCTTGGACAGCAGCCGAGAAAGCCACTCGCGACCAATACCTCGGCGAGGGCTACTTCATGCGCGGTCTCTATTACCTTTGGCTCAGCCAGTTGTTTGGCGATGTGCCTCTGATCACCTCCACCACCATCACCGACGAGATGCAGCAGCAGGTGAGCGCCGAGGAGAAAATCTATCCGCAGATCCTCTCCGACTTCACCTCCGGCAAGAACCTCATGGGTACGACCAAGGGAAGAGGCGACGGCCATGCCAACAAGTTCGTGGCTGAGGCGTTCCTCGCACGTGCCTATATGTTCTGGGCAGGATTCTACAAGAACGTTTCCGAACTCGCCACCGGCGATGCCACCATCGACCTGGTCGAGCAGGAAGGCTGCCCCGGCGGTTCCATCTCGAAGGCCGATGTGGTCAATGGCCTGAACGACATCATCAACAATGGCGGTTACAAGCTCTGCAAGGACTTCCGCTCTCTTTGGCAGTACTCCAACAGTCTGCTTTGGGATGAGGCACACGATGGCAAGGGCCACGCCTATGCTTTCATCGCCGACATGCCCCGTGAGCTGTGCTTCGACCAGCCCGGCATGGGCAACGGCAACACCGAGGAGCTCTTCCAGATCCAGTTCATGAACGCCTCGAAATGGGCTATTAACGGCACCTATAACACCGCACGTATGTACTCCAACTACATCTCCGTGTTCTGGGGTCTCCGCGTCAACGGCAACAACGGCAACCGCGACTACACCTATCCGTTCACACAGGGTTGGGGACAGGGTTCTCCCTCGTGCAACATCTGGGACGACTGGACAACAGCCGAGCAAAAAGGCGGTTACAGTGATATCCGCAAGCTCGGTTCGTTGATCGACTGCGAAAACGAGCTGACGGAATACACCTATGTGAAGGACGACTGCGAAGAGTCGGGCTATGCCGTGAAGAAATACAACGCCATCACACTGGATGCTTGCGCCACACACGACGATCCTTGGTGGACCATGACCAATGGTTATACCAGCAGTTCCCTTGACAACAAGATGCAGGGCGACCACTTCGAGGACTTCTATCTGATGCGTTATGCCGACGTGCTGCTGATGGCTACCGAGCTTACCGGCAACGCTTCCTACATGAACCAGGTGCAGGCTCGTGCCGGTGTGCCCCAGACAGCTTACTCCTTGCAGGCCGTACAGAACGAGCGCCGCTGGGAGTTCGCCTTCGAGGGACTTCGCTTCAACGATATGCGCCGCTGGACGGGCGACGAGCCCAACGAAAGCTCCTACGCTCCGAAGGCCCTTCAGGCACAGAGCGGCAAGATGATTGTTTGTTTGGGTGACAAGGCCAATAAACGTAAGATGGAGCACATGACCTGCTCGTGGACCAAGCGTTACATCGACACCAACGGCTTCCTGGCCAAACCGCAGAGCCAGATCAATTTGATGAATGGCAATCTACAGCAGAACCCCGGATGGGATGGCACGAATACTGAGACCCAATACAAGACACTTTACTAATGTTTTTAATCAAGTAATCAATATGAAAAAGATATTTTTGCTTTTTGCAGCTGTATGTGCATTTGTAGCTTGCGATCCTGTTCACGAGGATATCAGCAATGGCAATCACATCACAGCCGATGAATTGATAGCGAAGTCCAGCGTCACTGTTGACAAGTCTGCTGATGGCAAGAATGGTAACATTGTTACCTGTTCGACCTCGGCCCCGGTTACCGCAAAGTGGAATATTGGTGGCAAGGAAATGGTTGGTAACTTCGCTTCGAAGAAGATGAGGACTGGTGATTGGACTGTTACCCTTATTGGTCTTTGCGCTGATGGTACTGAGGTTACGGCTGATTTCCCCATCAACTGTGAGGTTGAGACAGATCCGATTAAGAAAGTCTGGATTTATGGTGAAGATCCTGTAAGGGAACCTGCATTCTGGCTCGATTGCACTAACGATGGTAACGAAGGACGTTTCAGTGATAATGAAGGAAGACATCTGCCCTATCTGAAAGGCGACGTCTATTTCGGCCTCAAGACCCTCGTCTTTGAAATCGTAGATAGTGAAGAAGGTTCGTTTCGCTGGGGACCAGGCGATGGCCTTACGGCTCGCATCATGAACGGTTGGTGGTCCAACGTTTATTATGACGATATGCCTATTACCCTCCCCTATTGGGAACTTCCTCTCACCGAAACGATTGCTAAGGAGTGTGCTGCCACAGATGATGGCGGTGAAGGTCGTGACCTTTCCATCTTGATGACGCACGGCAAAATTAAAATCAAGTCTGTTTACTATGAGATATAATCATTTCTTATATGTATAATTTTAACAAATCCGTTATAATGAATAGTTTTAAGAAATTTAGTAAGCTCGCACTCGCCGCACTTATCACATCAAGTCTGTTTACAGCTTGTAGTGATGAGATTACCGAGACTCCAGGTAATACCATATATACTGCAAACGTTGCTAATCTCAAAAGCGTCGGAAATGCTGTAGATTTGGGTCTTCCCAGCGGTACCTTGTGGGCTGATATGAATGTTGGAGCAACATCAGAATCCGACAATGGCATTCTCTTCGTTTGGGGTGATGCCACAGGCACACAAGTGACGCCAACCACTTCGACATCCTATACAGATGTCACCTCACCTACTCCTGAATCCGTTTTGTTCAACATGTACAAGGGTGCAGAGAAAGAGGGTTACATGTACGATACGCTCAATGTCTATAAGGAAAACATATTGCCTCTGCTTTCGCACGTGGAATTCGCTGATATAGACGACATCGTCAGGGATGTATTCGACCAGGTCAAGGAAGGTAAGACAGGCAAGTTGGTGGCAACCATCATCAATGGTGGCGATATCCTTTGCCATTGCGACTCGAGCCTGGAAGCAGGAGCTCCGTTTTATCATGCAAACAATCCTATTTATTGGGACAAGGAAAGCAAATCTTGGGAGACCATCACCATCGATGACACTAAAGGCCTCGAGCTCACTGTCGACCTGATTGACTCCACAAAGGTGAAATTCTTCGAGTGCACTGAAGGTAATAAGTATACAGAAGTCAAGGATGATATATTCTATCCTGACCTGGAACAGCGTAAGGATTATGCGGGCGGCGACTTTTCCGCTCCTGCTTATCTGATCATCGCCAATGCACAGCACGACCCAGCCACCGCCAATTGGGGCAGCAACTGGCAAATGCCCTCCACCAAGCAAATGCAAGAGTTGATTGACAAATGCGAATGGGAATTTGTAGGTAATGGCTACAAGGTGACCGGTCCGAATGGGAACAGCATCTTCCTGCCCGCAGCAGGTTATCGTTACGGCGACAAGGTGTTCGGAAACGGGAATGCTGGCTACTATGCCACGGGCGAAATACCCGGATCCTACCATTTCCCGTCGATGGCTGAGCAAGTCAATGGTTCTAATGGCAGCATGAGTAGTCCCAGCAACATACCCAACGTGTTGATCTTCCAGTATGGGCAGTTTGCTAAATCCGTTAAGATCTACAGCAACTTGAGTACGAGTTACGGATTTTCCGTCAGACCGGTACAGAAGTAAAAAATCATGTCAGTGCTTCATTAACAGAAATGTGTAGAGGCACGTACCATCAAAGTGGGCTGGCTCTTGAATGAGCCAGCCCATTCTTACAGTTATTGCTTGACTTTGGGGCAGTAGATTCTTACCGTTTTGTCAATCATTCAAAAGAGTTACCTTTTGGTAACTTACCACTGGGTATCTTTTTGTATTTATAGACATTGGTTTGCTCACGAGTACCTGTAATTCACTCATATTTAGCATGAATAACAAAAGCATAATATCCAAGGCCATCCTCTATGTAAGCCTATTGGCTTTCATGTGTTCCGCAGTGTATATCCTTTACATCAACCAAGAGGTGCTCTATACGGCACACGACCGTTCCGAGTTTCTCCCAGGAACCCCCTTCTTCGACCGGCTCATGTCGAAGCCCTTCGGTCTGATGCAGTATGTGGGTGCCTGGCTCACGCAACTATTCTATCATCCCGCCTTGGGCGCCGCCGTGCTGTCGGCATTATGGGCACTCATTTTTATCGTGGGCGCCAAGGCCTTCCGTTTGCACGGCAGCGCCTCTGCACTGATGCTACTGCCGATAGCCTGTCTGCTTACCTCCATTGTCGATATAGGCTATTGGATATACATCTTCACCATCCGTGGTTATTGGTTCTCGCAGTCGGTAGGCTATCTTGTCATGCTTCTGCTCCTTTGGATAGCCCGCAGCACACCCCGCAAATGGCACCTGATGTGGTATTTGATGAGTGTCTTGCTCTATCCTGTGCTGGGCTGGTTCGCCTTGCTTCTCATCCTTTGCCTGGCACTTACCCAAAAGCCCTCATGGCGTGAAGGTGTGGGTTTCACCCTGATGCTCTTCGCCGCCTTTTTCTGGCGGGGCTGGCTCTATTCTGACCTGAAGCTCGACGATGTGGTGCTGGCCGGGCTGCCACGCTTCATCACGCCAAGCGACAGAAGCGACCATCTCACCACCCCGTTCTATGTGCTGGGTACAGTCTCTTTGCTGATACCGCTATGCCGTAGGTATCTGTTCTGTACCAAGAGTGAGAATGCTAGACTGAAAGTCAAATGGTTCTTCCCCCTGTTGTGTGCAGTAGCAAGCATCTTCTTTGCATGGACGTTTATGTTCAAAGACAAGAACTATATCAATGAAATGCGTATGGTGCGCTACGGTGAAAACGACCAATGGCAAGACGTGCTCAAGGTATATGCCGATAACCCCAAACCAACGACTACGATGGTGTTTCTCAAAAATGTCGCCCTGATGCATGAGGGTGGTATACTTGACCGTTCGTTCAAATCAGGTAACATTGGTTTCAATATAAACAATCCCGATACGCTCCATGTATCTTTTTTGAATATCGCATCGCCCTTGGTTGATTACAATTATGGTATGATGAATGAATCTATCCGACTGAATTTCGAACTTGCCATACAAAAGGGATTCTCTCCTTTCCATCTTAAGATACTTTCCCGTTGTGCATTGGCTGCCGGAGACGAAAAACTGCTGAAACGGTATATTACTCTGCTACACCATCATCCTTTTTACAGCGACTGGCAACCGGCTCCGGTAGCGGCTAAGGTGAAAGAGCTGCAATATTCATACCCCGATGAGATTACGGGTGTAGAAAACAGCGATAGTTATATAGTCAATAGCATTTGTCTATGGTATAAAGCAGATAATAAAGTGGCTTCAGAGCAAGCCTTGCTCTATTCTATGATTCGTTGTGACGGAGGTTGCTTCTGGCCATCGCTGCGTAAGTTTTTGGTCTTGCATGAAGGCGAAGATTTTCCTGTGCATGCACAGGAGGCTTATATCCTGTTTATGGATAGGGCTCCGGAAGAAAAGCGGATGATGATTCCAGTAGAACAGGATATCTACGAGCGTTACCTACAATTCTGTGCAACCCTTGAACGGAAGGTCAAGCCTGGGTTGACACTTGGAATGGTCGCAGAGGACATGCGTGACGAATGGGGAGACACCTATTGGTATTATTTCTTCTTTGGAAGACAATATAGCAATGTGTTTAACAGGGAAAACAACAGAAATACCATCATAATACGACAATGAAAAGACATATCCATCCCTATTTCCAGCTTCTGGCGACCGCTCTCATGCTTTTCTTGGCATCGTGTGCGAATCACCCCGACGTGCCCTCTTCGTCGAAAGAGGCCAAGAGCCTGCCAGCCATCTTCCCCGATTATTGCAATGTGACCGTGCCCTGCAACATCGCGCCACTCAACTTCATGTTGCCCGCCGATGAGTACGAAGCGTGCGTGGCCCGCTTCAGCACGCCCGACGGGCAGCAGCAGACCTACGGCAACGGTGTGAAGGTACAGATAGACGAAGACGAATGGCACGACATGCTCAACGCCACGAAAGGCAAGAGCATGAAGGTGGAGGTGTGGGGTCTCAAGAAAGATGGCGAATGGCTGTCGTTCAACCCCTTTGAGATACATGTGGCCCAGGAGCCCATCGACGAATATGTGTCGTATCGCCTCATCGAACCATCGTATGTGGCTTGGAACTTCATGGAGATATCGCAACGCAACGTCACCACGTTTGAGGAGACACAGATCTTCAACAACGAGATCACCAGCACCGACCGTGCCAAAGGCCAGTGCATCAACTGCCACAGCTACCAGAACTACAAGACCGACAACATGCTCTTCCATGTACGCCTGTCCAACGGCGGCACCGTCATCGTCAACGACGGCAAGATCTCGAAGGTGGACCTCCGACGCGACTACACCATCTCGGGCGGTGCCTATCCCGCTTGGCACCCCACCGCCAAGTTGGTGGCTTTCGCCGCCTGCAAGACACGCCAGGCCTTCCATACCGCCAATCCCAACAAGATAGAGGTGTTCGACCTGGCCAGCGACCTGATACTCTACGATGTGAACACCGACTCGGTGAGCATCATCTGCAACGACACCACCACGCTGGAGGTCTACCCCACTTGGTCGCCCGACGGCAAGTACCTGTATTACTGCAAGACCATGCCTCTGCCGGAGGAGTTGCGCGACAAGGATATCCGGTTCACCTTCGAGAAAATACAGTACAACCTGTATCGACGTACATTTGATGAGGCTACTCATCAGTTCGGCAATGAGGAGCTCGTCTACGACGCCGTAGCACAGGACAAGAGTGCCACATTGCCCCGCGTGAGTCCAGACAACCGTTACCTGCTCTTCGCGCAGGGACGCTATGGCTGCTTCCATATCCGCCACACCGACGGCGACATCGTCTGTATGCCACTTGCCGCGGATTCGGTAGCACAGGGCGGGGAGAAACCTTCTCCCTTGGACCTCAGCCTCTTCAACAGCGAAGGGTTCGCCGACAGTTATCCCTCCTGGTCGAGCAACGGCCATTGGATCATGTGCTCCAGTCGTCGAGGCGATGGCAACTACAGCCGCATCTACTTCGCCTATTTCCACGACGGCAAGGTGGAGAAGGCCTTCATGCTGCCGCAGGAAGACCCCGAGCATAACACTTACAACATCAAATGCTACAACCGCCCGGAGTTCATGGTCGAGCCGGTACGTTTCGATGCCGAAGACTTCAGCAGGGCTTTCTTCTGATTTTCCTTTTACGACTACGGAATGAACGAATCATACGACCACGGATTTCCGTGTAACAGCGTCTTATTTTTGAAAAAGAATTTGTATTTTTGTGGCATATTACTCCAATTGCACAAATAAGTGCATTTTCCGGGAAAGATAAAAAGGTTCAGATGAAGTATTTTCACCTCTTTTACACGTTACTCTTCGGTGTGGCAGTGGTCCTGTTTTTCGGGATGGCCTATCCGCATCACCTGCATTATCAGGAGCAGTTCCAGCTGTTTCTCTTCGACAGCGACTATATGTGGGAGATTGTCAAGTTGCCGGGAGGTGTCTCCGACTTATTAGGGCGTTTCTGCACACAGTTCTTCCTTTATGCCTGGGTGGGAGCGCTCATCATCGGCGTACTGCTCGCAGCGGTGCAGCTGCTCACGCTACGTTTGGCCAACTGGGGGTATCTTTATGGATTGAGTTTTGTGCCTTCGCTGCTGCTCTGGCTCTTCCTGCTCGACGAGAACGCGCTGTTGGGCGGTGTGTGGGCCGTCGTGCTCACATTGCTCGCTTCCTGGGCTTTTGACAAGCTGCCCAAGGGATGGATACAAAGCATATCGCTCATTGCCGCCGTTCCCCTACTCTACTGGATGGCGGGTCCTATCTGTGTGGTGTTTTTCCTGCTGCAAGTCCTTCGACAGCCGTTGACGAAAGGTCAAGGTTCAAAGGAGAATGTTCAACGTTCAATGTTCAATGTTCAACGTATCTCGCTCATCGCCGCGTTCGCACTTCAGGTGCTCATGCCCCTGCTCCTGTCGCAGTTTCTCGCAGTACGTGAGGGCGGCCTATGGTACGGCATCCACTACCATCGCTACCCGACGGTTACACCGATGCTGCTTTGGGGAGCGGCCTTGTCTGTCGTCGTTCTCGTGTACCTTGTCAGCATCATGCACCGTTGGGTAGGCTCCTCGAAGGGTCTTGTGGCATCGCTCCTCTCCTTTGCGGTGGTGGCCATCGCCATGGGCTTCCTGGTTGGCAAGCACGCCAATTTCAAGGCGGAGAAAGTGATGGGCTACGACTTCATGGCCTGCCACCAGCAGTGGAACCGCATACTCGACACCATCAGTGCAGAGAAGCCCAACAACCAGATAGGCGTGACGGTGCAGAACCTGGCGTTGGCGATGCAGGGAATGCTCGTCAGCCAACTGTTCGAATACAACCAGAACGGCATCGCCGGCCTCTTGCCCGAAGTGCAGACCGATGCCACCAGTCCGATGCCCACTGCCGAGGCATTCTATCAACTGGGCATGACCAATATGGCACAGCGCACCGTGTTCGAGGCCCAAGAGGCCATTCTCGATTTCCAGAAGAGTGGCCGATGCTACAAGCGGTTGGCGCAAACCAACCTGATCAACGGCCATTACGATGTGGCCCGCAAGTATCTCCAGGCCCTGCAGAAGACCCTCTTCTACAGCGATTGGGCCAATGAGACGCTGCCCTTGCTGGGCAATGAGGAAGCGATAGCCAAGCACCCCGAATACGGACGGTTGCGCCAAATGGGCTATAAGGAAAACTTCTTTTTCGGCGACCTTGTGACCCCGGAGATGCTTGAAAGCCTCTACTTCGGCAACACCGACAACCGCCTGGCGTATGAATACTTGGTGGCTTACTATCTATTGACGGGCGACCGCGAACGCTATACACAATTAATGCTCCGCGGACAAAGCAAAAAAGATTAAAGGATTAAATGATTAGGCAAAAGAGGTTAGGGGTTTTTTTTACAAACCACCCCTAACACCCACCCCTAACACCCACCCCGGCCCTCCCAAAGGGAGGGAGATGGGAAAGAGGTTAGGGCTTTTTTTACAAACCACCCCTACCCCTCCTTTGGAAAAGGAGGGGAGGGAGGAAGTTAGCTTGCTTTTGTCATACTAATCGGCGGTATTCGCCGTCAAAAACAATTCGTTGAATTCGTGTAATTCGTTGTCAAAAACAATTCGTTGAATTCGTGTAATTCGTTGTCGAAAAGAATAATCTGGAGTTGGAGAGGAAAAGTTATTCCTTCAGGACCCCGAGTTCTCGTCCTACCTTAATGAAGGCAGCCACACACTTGTCGAGTTGTTCGCGGGTATGTCCGGCGGAAATCTGCACGCGGATGCGCGCCTGACCTTTGGGTACCACAGGATAGTAGAAGCCCGTGACGTAGATACCCTCTTCCTGCATCTTGGCTGCATACACCTGCGAGAGCTTGGCATCGTAGAGCATGACGGCACAGATAGCACTCTGCGTGGGTTTGATGTCGAAACCAGCAGCCATCATCTTGTCGCGGAAATAGTTGACGTTCTCCACCAAGCGGTCGTGAATCTCATTGCTCTCCTTAAGCATCTTGAACACCTCGAGCGAAGCGCCGATGATGCAGGGAGCCAAGGAGTTGGAGAAGAGGTAAGGACGCGAGCGCTGGCGCAACAACTCGATAATCTCCTTGCGCCCCGTGGTGAAGCCGCCGAGAGCGCCGCCAAAGGATTTGCCCAAAGTGCCGGTATAGATATCCACCCTGTCGTAGGTATTGAAGAATTCGCTCACGCCATGGCCTGTCGCTCCCACCACACCGGCGGAATGGCTCTCATCAACCATCACGAGGGCATCGTAACGCTCCGCCAGGTCGCAGATCTTGTCCATAGGAGCCACATTGCCATCCATGGAGAAGACACCATCGGTACAGATGATACGGAACCGTTGGGCCTGGGCCTCCTGCAAACAGCGTTCCAAGTCGTCCATATCGGCATTGGCGTAACGATAGCGTTTGGCCTTGCACAGACGCACGCCATCGATGATGGAAGCATGGTTGAGCGCATCGGAGATGATGGCATCCTCCTCGGTGAACAGTGGTTCGAACACCCCGCCGTTGGCATCGAAGCAGGCGGCATAGAGAATGGTGTCTTCGGTATGGAAATAGTCGGAGATGGCCTGTTCCAGTTCCTTGTGGATATCCTGCGTTCCACAGATGAAACGTACCGACGACATGCCGAAGCCCCTACGGTCCATCATCCGTTTGGCACCCTCGATGAGTCGGGGATGGTCGGATAATCCAAGATAGTTGTTGGCACAGAAGTTGAGCACAGGCTGCCCTTTGACAGTGATTTCGGCTTTTTGGGGACTTTCAATCAATCGTTCTTCCTTGTAAAGTCCTGCTTCACGAATCTCAGCAATGGTCTGCTGGAGATGTTCTTTCATTTTTCCGTACATAGTATTTAGATTTAAAAGATTAGGAGTCACTCATCACTCTTTTCCGCTTACAAAATAACACTATTTTTTCCATATACGAATGGTACTTGGGTGTTTTTTTTCAAAAAAAATGTGGTTGGCGCATTTTTTTCCTTTCAAAATGTCTGAATATGAAAAAAAAATATTTTCTTTGCAACCAGAAAAACATCTTCTCCGCCCTCATACTTGCGTGAGCAAGACTGATGGGCAAAGAACACAACCCTTAAATTGAATCATTATGAAAAATATCCTGGTAATAGGTTCTACGGGGCAGATAGGCTCCGAGCTGACAATGGAACTGCGCAAGCGTTATGGTAACGACCACGTGGTGGCGGGTTATATCCATGGTGCCGAACCCAAAGGCGAATTGTTGGAAAGCGGTCCCTCGGCGCTGGCCGATGTGACCGACGGCGAGATGTTATCGGAGGTGGCACGCAAATACGATATCGACAGCATCTACAATCTTGCCGCCCTCCTTTCCGTGGTGGCAGAGTCGAAGCCCCGCTTAGCATGGAAGATAGGCATCGACGGACTGTGGAACGTGTTGGAGGTGGCCCGCGAGCGTCATTGTGCCGTGTTCACCCCCAGCAGCATCGGTTCCTTCGGCCGCGAAACGCCCCACATGATGACCCCCCAGGACACCATCCAGCGTCCTCGCACCATCTACGGTATATCGAAGGTGACCACCGAGCTACTGAGCACCTACTACAACATCAAATACGGTGTAGACACCCGCTCTGTGCGTTTTCCCGGCATCATTTCCTACAAGACCCTTCCCGGAGGGGGCACCACCGACTACGCCGTCGATATATTCTACAGTGCCGTGCGAGGCGAACGTTTCGTCTGTCCGCTGAAGGAAGGCACGATGCTCGACATGATGTACATGCCCGATGCGCTGCGTGCCGCCATCATGCTGATGGAAGCCAATCCCGATAGATTGGTACACCACAATGGCTTCAATGTGACGGCCATGAGTTTCGCGCCCGAGAAAATCTACGCCGAGATAAAGAAACACAAACCCGACTTCGAGATGGTGTACGAGGTAGACCCGCTCAAGCAGTTCATCGCCGAGAGCTGGCCCGACCGCATGGACGACACCTGCGCACGCCGCGAATGGGGCTGGGCTCCCACCTACGACATTGTGCGCATGACGCAAGACATGTTGGAGAAATTGAAATGTTAAAATTCAAAATTCCATTCTTTCCACCCCTCATAAGTATTGACCAGAACTTTTAACCCATCGCCGGCTACCATGTCGGCGGTGGGTATACTTATGTATACCAGGGAAGAATAATATTCAGGCACACCGTTCTGGTTGTGGAAGAGACGCAATTGCAGGTGCTTCGTATGGTCGTCGTTTTCCGTCCTCTCGTCGATTAGCATGCCCACGGACTGCCTCACCGTATCATCATCGGTGGCACCGGTCATGATACGCAGTCCCAGATTGAGGAACTTGCCATTGGCGCTTATCCAGGCAGTCTCGACGTTTTTTATCGGGTCGTAGACCGGCTCTTTCACGTTTTCCGTCGGTTTGGGTTCAAGGGTGATGAGCTGTACCATGGAGTGCACCTTGTTGGTCGTTCCCGTGGTGGTGGCATCGTAGTAAGCCAGCACACGGTAGAGTGAGTCGGCGGTGACCACCCAGTCCGACGAATAAGGCGAAGCGAAGAACACGCGATTGCCCTCGTCGGTGTCGATATAATCGATTGAGCCTACTGCATTGGAATGAGCGAGGGCAAAATCGGCCCGCATATAGGACAATTTGCCGTCGCCCGTATCGTAGTCGTGCGAGGTGCAGGCCGCTAACAAGCAGACGAGTGAGAACAGCAGTATTTTCTCTCTTATCATGACAAGGGTATTAGGGGGATAGTGCTTAATTGAGAAGTTTTTTGATGAGGAACTATCAGTCGGCTAAGATGGATATATATATTGTTAGGACATTTTTTTACAAACCACCCCTACCCCTCCTTTTCCAAAGGAGGGGAGTGAAGTTACCCCATAGTTAGAGAGGAGCTGGCCGGTTGCGCGGTCAGTGCCTTGTAATGGTTGATGGCGGGGTTGGCGTACATGAGCAGGATGATGTGCCGGATGAAGTCGCGGTCATCTGCCCCCTCGGTGTGCGCCATCTCGATACGCTGTTCGAGGTATGCGGCGAAGGATTGTTGCTCTTTCGGGCCGCAGTCGCCTTCCACCCTCTTCTGCAGGCAGGATATCACATGGTCGTTGTCATGGCCGTCGACGTCGCCACCCAGCATCCGCAGTGCCACCAGGTTGGAGGGATAGAGGCGATAATGGAGGTGGATCTGACGGTCGATATATGCCGCCACGCCATCGAACAGCTCAGCCTTGGGCACGTCGCCCAATGAGCGCAGGTAATCGTCGATGCACGGAGCGCAATGATAATGAATGCCCCCCTTATATCCCATGATGCCCGTGCGCATGCTTATCACATCGTCGTTGGCCGACTTGCGGAAAGCGGGATTCACATGGCGGCACCAGAGTTCCCGTGCCTTGAGGTAGTCGCAGGGGTCGTACTCGTAGGAGATGGCCAGGGGCACGATATGCAACGCCACCAGCCTGTCGACGACGGAGCCCTCGCCCCCCATCGCCATCATCTTGAGTATGGCAGGTTGCGTGCGGTCGTCAGAGTCCTTCGCCCTGCCTTCTCGCTGGGCTATCCAGATGTTCTCCTTCTTCTCAGCCACGGCATAGTGCATATAATCCGACAGTTGCCGGCTCGCCATGAGCATCTGCCGCGGCGGCAGCGACCGTTGTACGATGAACGATTTGTTGACCCTGACGAGGTCGCGCACCCATGGCAGAGAGAGCAGGTTGTCGCCGATGGCTATCTCGCAGGTTGTCGGAGCCTGCGCATCGATGAGCAGTTTGTCGAGCAAAGCCGAGTCGAGCACGATGTCGCGATGGTTGCTCACGAAGGTATATCGCTGTTGGATGTCGACGGCCGAGACATTGATATCGCATCCTGTGCTCGCTTTGGCCAGTAGCCGTTGGAGGAAGACATAGCAGAAAGTTTTCTGGAAGTCGAGATTGGTCTTGCAGGTACGCATCATCGCTGCCACTTGCTGCACCGGTGTGTCGGGCAACACATAGGGCAATACGGCGAGGAACTGCTTGTCGGCCAACAGCCGTTCGTAGACCTCGGGCAGCTCTTCAGGATTATATGGTCGGATATCGTCGTACATTTTTGAATTGTGAATTTTGAGTTTTGAATTTTGAGTTATCGCGCTAGCGCGATGAAGAAATGAAGAATGATGAATTGTGAATTCGTCATTGAATAATTCGTCATTGAACAATTGCGAAGCAATCATTCAACATTCATCATTCAACATTCAACATTCAGAACTGGTTTTCCACGATGTCGGTGAGCACATCGGTCATGTTGAGTCCGGCGGCCCTCACCTGCTGCGGTATGAAGCTGGTGGGTGTCATGCCCGGCGTGGTGTTCACCTCAAGCATGTTGATGCGTTCCGTACCGTCGGCGTTCTTGGTGAGGATATAGTCGATGCGTATGATGCCATTGCAATGCAGGATATCGTAGATGGCGCTGGTGAGTTGGCGCACCCTGCGTGCCGTATCTTCGGAGATTCGCGCCGGAGTTATCTCGTCCACCTGTCCGTTGTACTTGGCGTCGAAGTCGAAGAACTCATTCTTCGTCACCACCTCGGTGATGGGGAAGAGCACCTCTTTCTCCCGTGTCTTATAGCATCCGATGGTGATTTCCGTACCTTCAAGATACGACTCCACCATCACCTCGTCGCTCTCCATCATGGCCTTACGCATGGCGGGCGCCAGTTGGTCGATATTCTTCACTTTCGACACGCCGAAGCTGCTGCCGTCGGAGGAGGGCTTGACGAAACAAGGCATGCCCACCTTCTGGAGAATCTCCTCGTCGCTCACCAGATGCTCGTAGCCGCGGCGTATGAGCAAGCTCTCGGCCACGCTCACTCCATATCCCCTGAGGTATTGGTTGAGTACGAACTTATCGAAGGTCATGGCCTCGACAAGCACCCCGCTGGTGCTGTAGGGCAGGTTCACCAAGTCGAAATATCCCTGCAGGATACCGTTTTCGCCCGGTGTGCCATGTATGGTGATGTAGGCGTAGTCGAAGTGTACCACCTTGCCGTTCTCCATGAAGGAAAAGTCGTTGCGGTCGATGGGTGTCGATGTACCGTCGTGCAGGTTGGCATGCCAGTCCTGTCCCTTGATATCTACGATATACACATTATACCGCTGCTTATCGAAAAAGGAATAAAGACCTTGTGCCGAACGGAGAGACACATCGTGTTCGGAGGAGTCGCCACCACAGACGATGGCAATTGTACGTTTGATGGGTTGCATATTGGGTTATGAAATTTGAAATACGAAATTTGAAATATGAAATTTGAAATACGAAATGATGCCGGCTGTTTATTCTATGCGCTTATTGGCAGCATAGGCCCGCCAGCGTGTGATGAGTTTGGAGAAATCCTCGGGCCATGGGGCATTGAAGTCCATTTCCTCGCCGGTGATGGGATGTTGGAATCCGAGGGTCATGGCATGTAGTGCCGGCCGCCGGCATATCTGCATACCGTTGTGGATAAAGGCATTATACGACGCGCTTCTCTCGCCCCGTAGTATCTCGGTGCCCCCATAGCGTTCGTCGCTGAAGAGGGGGTGGCCGATATGCCGCATGTGGGCACGTATCTGGTGGGTGCGCCCCGTTTCCAACCGGCATTCCACAAGCGTGACGTATCCGAAACGTTCGAGCACTCGGTAATGTGTGACCGCCGTCTTGCCGATGCCGGAGTCGGGCGGAAACACCTCCATGCGCAGTCGGTCGTGGGGGTCGCGTGCGATGTTGCCCTCTATGCGCCCTTCATCATCGATGAAGTTGCCCCACACGAGGGCGTTATACAGGCGGCGGGTGGTCTTGTTGAAAAACTGTATGCCCAGTTTCGATTTCGCCTCGGGAGTCTTTGCCACCACCAACAGTCCGCTCGTACCCTTGTCGATACGGTGCACCAATCCCACCTCGGGGTCGTTGGGGTCGTATTCCTTCATATCGCGCAGGTGCCACGCCACGGCATTAACCAATGTTCCGTTGAAATTGCCGCAACCTGGATGCACCACCATACCTGCCACTTTGTTGACCACCATGATATAGTCGTCTTCATAAACGATGTTCAGAGGTATCTCCTCGGGCACGATAGACGTGTCGAAAGGCGGCCGGTCGAGCATGATGGTAATCACGTCGAGCGGTCGTATGCGGTAGCTGTTTTTCGTGGGATTGCCGTTGACAAACACGTAGCCCGCATCTGTGGCTCTCTGTATGCGGTTGCGCGTGGTATGTGGCATGTGGTCGGCCAAGAAACGGTCGAGCCTCACGCTGTCCTGCCCTTTGTCCACCTCGAAGCGATGGTGCTCGAAAAGCGACTGTTCCTCCTCTTCCTCCAGTTCTTCTATGATAGCTTTGAGATCACTCATGATGCATAGTTAGTTGGAAGCAGCGGGTGCGGAAGCAGGAGCCGGAGCAGGAGCCGGAGCGGCGGGCTTGGATGCCGACTCGCTCTTTTCCTCTTTATGTTCCGTTTTCTTAGGCCGTGGACGTGGCCGTTTGGGTTCATCATCCTCCAACCCGGTATCCTCTAAGGTAGGTTGCGTGAAGGTCACCTCCTCGCTGAGGTCTCTGCGCCCATCACCCACCTGTATGGTCAACAAATCTTCGGTCGACACGAGGTCGCCTTCGAAGAGGCTCCTTCCTCGGCATTTCAGTCCGTACACCCAATCGCGCTCGCCCGGCACATACTCAGGGTCGCCCAGTTTGAATCCGAGGGCGGTGAGCTTGTTCTGTGCGTCGCGCAGGGAGCTGTTGTCGATGATGTCGGGAATGGCTATCGACGGAGAGTGCGAACCATTGATCTTTACGTAGACCACGCGGTCGGGCTTGATGATATCGCCGGCGGCTATCGACTGTTCGAGTATGCAGTCGGGCGGCAGCGATTTGACGAAATCGGTGTCGCTCACCTCGAGATTCAGGTCGAGGCTGTCGAGCATGGCCTCAGCCTGCTCGAAACTTTTATGTACGATATCGGGCATTTCCACCGACTGTCCATGTCGTGTGTACAGTTCCAGTCCATATTTGAACCCCAGGGCCAAGAGCACGACGATGACAGCCATCGCGAGCAGGTTGCCCCACAGATGTTTACTCAACAACTTTTTGAAGAAAGACTGCTTTTCCATTTCTGAAAACGGTTATATAGGTGCAAAGATAGTGCAAGTTGAGCGAAGAACAAAAAGAATTATTCTTTTTTTATTCCGAAACGCCGCCTATCTTCTGAAAAGATAGTGCGAGCCCGGCTAAGAACAAAAAAACAGGAATAAGCTATGCTCCTTCCTGTCGTCAATGGTGATAAGTGAAATCACTTACTTTCCGTGGTGCTCATCAGAAACGGTGAGTTTCTTACGGCCCTTGGCACGGCGCGAAGCCAGCACACGACGGCCATTCTTGGTGGACATTCTTTCACGGAAGCCGTGCTTGTTCACTCTTCTGCGGTTGTGGGGTTGAAATGTTCTTTTCATTTTATTATGTATTTATTGTTATGCAAAGATAAGGACGTTTTTGACCTTTTGGGGTGCAAAAGTACTCATTTCTTTTGAAATAACAAAGTTTTCTTCGATTTTTAGTTCTTTCTTTTGCGTTTTTTTCGAAAAAGAGGTGGTTATGGCACTGATTTTCTTTATTTTGCACCCCTTAGGAATAGATTTTCTATCATTTGGCGCAGGAAAACGGGATTTTTTATTAATTTTGCAGCGAAAAAGTCGAAGATTCCGCACATAACATTAACAAATTATACAGATGATCAAATCACAAGACATTAAAAAAGGTACTTGCATCCGTATGGACGGCAAGTTGTATTTCTGCATCGATTTCCTCCACGTGAAACCCGGCAAGGGCAACACCATCATGAGAACAACCCTCAAGGATGTGGTGAGCGGTCGCGTTTTGGAGAAGCGTTTCAATATCGGTGAGGCATTGGAAGACGTGCGCGTGGAGCGTCGTCCCTATCAGTATCTCTACATGGAGGGTGAGGATTATATCTTCATGAACCAGGAGACCTACGACCAGATACCCATCAGCAAGGAGCTCATTACCGGTGTTGACTTTATGAAGGAGAGCGACGTGGTGGATGTGGTGAGCGACGCCGACACCAACACCATCCTCTATGCCGAGATGCCCGTGAAGACCAACCTGCGCATCACCCACAGCGAGCCGGGTGTGAAGGGCGACACCGCCACCAATGCCACCAAGCCCGCCACCTTAGAGACAGGTGTCGAGGTGCGCGTACCTTTGTTCATCAATGAGGGCGACCTGATCCAGGTGGACACACGCGACGGCTCTTACCTGCAGCGCGTGAAAGAATAACAACATGAGATATTCCATCATCGTTCCCGTGTTCAACCGCCCCGACGAGGTGGACGAACTGCTCGAAAGCCTCACCCGCCAACAGGAAAAGGATTTTGAGGTGGTTATCGTGGAAGATGGATCGACCAAGACATGTAAGTCAGTGTGTGAGCGCTATGCCGACACACTTGACTTACATTATTTTTTCAAGGACAACTCCGGTCCCGGCCAGAGCAGGAACTATGGTGCCAAGCGTGCCAAGGGCGAGTACCTGATCGTGTTGGATTCCGATGTGGTGCTCCCCGAGGGTTATCTCGCCGAGGTGGAGAAGGAGTTGCGCCGTAAGCCCGCCGATGCCTTCGGCGGTCCCGACCGCGCCCATGAGTCGTTCACCGACACTCAGAAAGCCATCTCCTACTCAATGACCAGTTTCTTCACCACCGGCGGCATACGCGGCGGCAAGAAGAAACTCGACAAGTTCTATCCCCGTTCGTTCAACATGGGCATACGGCGTGAGGTCTACCAGCAGTTGGGTGGTTTTTCGAAGATGCGCTTCGGCGAGGACATCGACTTCAGCCTGCGTATCTTCCAGGGTGGCTACCATTGCCGTTTGTTTCCCGAGGCATGGGTGTGGCATAAGCGGCGCACCGACTTCCGTAAGTTCTTCCGCCAGGTGTTCAACAGCGGCATTGCCCGCATCAACCTGATGAAGCGCCATCCCGGGTCGTTGAAGGCCGTACACCTGCTGCCCACCGTATTCACCGTGGGCACCATTGCGCTCATCCTCCTCTCCGCCGTGGGTCGTGTGCTCATGGAATATGGTGGCGAGGACAGTATCCACCGTTTCTACTGGCTCTGCGCCGCCCCGTGGATACCTATCCTGCTCTTCTGTCTCGTCATCTTCATCGATGCGAGCATCCGCAACAAGAGCCTCAAGATAGGTGCGCTGAGCGTGTGCGCCTCGTTTGTGCAGTTGTTCGGCTACGGTTGCGGATTTCTGGTGGCATGGTGGAAACGTTGCGTACTGGGCAAGGACGAGTTCCAGGCTTTTGAGAAAAACTTCTATAAGTAGAGAGGTGAGAGGTGAGAGTTAAGAGGTGAGAGTTAAGAGTTAAGAATTAAGAGTTAAGAAAAATAGTCTGACAGCAGAGTATTGTCCAAACTCCTAAACTACCAAATTCCTAAACTCCTCAACTACTGAGCTCCTCAACTACTGAACTCCTCAACTACCAAACTCCTCAACTACTGAACTCCTCAACTACCAAACTCCTCCCCCCCAACTCCCAACTCCTGAAAACTACATCATCATGGAACAAGGCAAACTCAACATCAATGAATGGAGCGAGGAAGACCGCCCCCGCGAGCGGTTGGCCCGTCTGGGCGCCTCGGCACTGAGCAATGCCGAGTTGCTCGCCATACTCATTGGTTCGGGCACCCCCGAGGTCACTGCCGTCGACCTGATGAAGCAAGTGCTCAAGCAGTGCGGCGACAACCTCAACACCCTTGGCAAGATGAGCATCGGCGAGCTGATGGCCTTCAAGGGCATCGGCATGGCCAAGGCCATCACTATCCTTGCCGCCTGTGAGCTGGGAAAGCGGCGCCAGGCCGAACGAGCAGCAGACCGACAGGACTTCAGCTCCCCCACCCTCATCTACCAGTTCATGCGCCCGAAGATGCAAGACCTGGATGTGGAAGAGGCATGGATCATGCTGTTGAACCAGAACTACAAGCTCATCAAATGCGAGCGTCTCTCCCATGGCGGCATCACCGAGACATCCGTCGACCTGCGCCTTATCATCAAGCAATGTGTGCTCAACAACGCCACCGTGCTGGTGCTCTGCCATAATCACCCCAGCAACAACCCCCATCCCAGTCGTGACGACGACCAGCTCACACAACGTGTGAAGAAAGGGTGCGACATCATGCGCATCCATCTGCTCGACCATCTCATCATCACCGACGGACAATATTACAGCTACCGCGAACAAGGAAGACTATAAGTAAAAAAGGAAGTAAAAGAGGGAGTTAAGCTCTTCGTGCAGTACCATAGTCCACAACGGAGTATCATCCTATTTAACTTCCAGGAGCGAAACGAATCAACTTCCAATTTAATATAAGAAAAAAATGACACAGGAAGAAAAGACGAACATAGAAGAACGCATCGTTGACGTGCTACGCACCGTCTTCGATCCCGAGATACCCGTGAACATCTACGACTTGGGACTGATTTACAAAATCGACGTGAAGGACGATGCGTCGGTCGACATCGACATGACCTTCACGGCGCCCACCTGTCCCGCCGCCGACTTCATCCTCGAAGACGTTCGCCAAAAGGTAGAAGGTCTTCGCGAGGTGACCAGCGCCAATGTGCAGTTGGTGTTCGAGCCCGTCTGGGACAAGGACATGATGAGTGAGGAAGCAAAAGTGGAATTAGGTCTGGACTGATGAAAAACGTATATTTTCTCTCCGATGCCCACCTTGGTTCTCTGGCCATCGAACACGGGCGCACACAGGAACGCCGTCTGGTGCGTTTCCTCGACACCATCAAGCACAAAGCCAGCGCCATCTATCTGCTGGGCGACATGTTCGACTTCTGGAACGAATACCGCTATGTGGTGCCTAAGGGTTTCACACGCTTCCTTGGCAAGCTGTCGGAGCTCACCGACATGGGAGTGGAAGTGCATTACTTCACCGGCAACCATGACATTTGGACCTATGGCTATCTGGAGAAGGAATGTGGTGTGATCCTGCACAAGCAACCGCTGACCACCGAGATTTACGGCAAGGTGTTTTTCCTGGCCCATGGCGACGGACTGGGCGACCCCGACCCCAAGTTCAAGTTCCTGCGCCGTATGTTCCACAACCGCTTTTGCCAGAAAGCCCTCAATTTCGTGCATCCCCGCCAAGGTATGTGGCTCGGTCTGCATTGGGCCAAACACAGTAGGCTGAAACGCGCCGACGGCAAGGAGCTACCCTACCAGGGCGAGGACAAGGAATGGTTGGTGCTCTTCACCAAGGAATACATGAAGACGCACGACAATATCGACTATTTCATCTACGGCCACCGGCATATAGAGCTCGATCTGAATCTGTCGAGAAAGAGCCGTATGATCATCCTCGGCGACTGGATATGGCAGTTCTCCTATGTAGTGTTCGATGGCGAACACCTGTTCTACGAAGAGTACGTAGAGGGAGAGAGTCAGCCGTAATGCCGCCAAAAACGGCCTATTAGTTGAGAAAAAACGATAATTGGTTGAAATAATTTTTATTTAGACCTATTCTATATTATATTTGCAGCGCAAAATAGAACAATTTATACATCTTTATCACATCAATCAGAATCATAAGAAATCAGGTTTGTAGAATCAAGTTAAGTCTTTTTTATGCGAGAAAGCACACTTCGTGAGAAGCGTGCTTTCATTTTTTAGGGACACCCCCTATCCTCTCCTTTGCGGGAAGATAGGGGGTGTATTCCGTGGGTAGAGAATCACAGGAGATTCATCGTATCGGTGGCGATCATCAGTTCCTCGTTGGTGGGAATGACACAGACGGTAACCTTTGAGCCCTCGGCCGAGATGATGGCCTCTTCGCCACGCACCTTATTGCGCTCGGCATCGAACTGAACGCCCAGGAACTCCATGTCCTTGCACACTTCCTCGCGCATACCTATCTGGTTCTCGCCCACACCGGCGGTGAAGACAATGACGTCGAGTCCGCCCATGGCGGCAGCATAAGCACCGATATATTTCTTGATACGATAGAAATACATATCCTGGGCCAGCTGGGCACGGGCGTCGCCCTCGAGGGCAGCCTTTTCCACATCGCGCATATCGCTCTTGCCACCGGTGAGGCCAGCCACACCGCTCTTCTTGTTGAGCAGGTTCGACATGCCATCGGCATCGAGACCCAGTTTCTTCTCAATGAACGTCACAGCGCCACCGTCGATATCGCCGGCGCGTGTGCCCATCATCAAGCCCTCCAGCGGGGTGAGACCCATCGACGTGTCGATACACTTGCCGTCTTTCACGGCGCAGATGGAGCCACCGTTGCCCACATGGCAAGTTACCATCTTGGTGCCTTCGGCCTTGATACCGAGGAACTCGCAGGCACGAGCCGACACATAGCGATGGCTGGTGCCATGGAATCCATAGCGGCGTATGCCATATTTCTCATAGAGTTCGTAAGGTATGGCGTACATATATGCCTTTGGCGGCATGGTCTGGTGGAAAGCGGTGTCGAAGACGCCCACCTGAGGCAGTCCCGGCAACAGTTCCTTCACGGCATTGACACCCTTGAGGTTGGCGGGGTTGTGCAGCGGGGCCAGGTCGGAGCATTCCTCGAAAGCCTTGAGCACTTCGTCGGTGAGCACCACGCTCTTATTGAATTTCTCTCCACCGTGCACCATACGATGCCCCACGGCGTCTATCTCCTTGAGGTCTTTGATGACTCCTATCTCGGGATCGGTGAGCAAGGAGAAGATGAACTTCACGCCCTCGGTGTGTTCGGGTATGTCGTGCATGATCTGCTTCTTCTCGCCATTGGCCAGTTTCACTTTCACAAACGACCCATCAAGTCCTACGCGCTCAGCGCCGCCCGATGTCATCACACTCTTGTCGTCCATGTTATACAGTGCATATTTAATAGACGACGAGCCACAATTGAGAACTAAAATTTTCATACTTTTGAATTTTTGAAAGAAATATGAATAATGTGAATAATTTGGATTGTTGAAAGAAATATGAATAATATGAATAATATACTTATAGTTTGCACAACAATTATCACCCTTGAATATAGTCCTTATAGTTGTCTTGGGAGAGTAAAACAAAATTATCATCATCCTCAACATATAAGTATCTTTCAGCCCTTAGCCCTATCTCACCAAAATTTAGGAGGAGTCCTCTTTCTTTATGTGTCATGCGCATATAATTAAAGAGTTGGGCACGATGATCTGAACTAATATGTTCAACGGATTTTAATTCTACAATCACTCCTTTGTAATAGAAGTCGGCAATAAATACTTTCTTTAATAATACTGTTTTGTAATACAGACGAAGCGCCTTTTCGCGTTCAAAAATCATTCCTCTTGAACTCATTTCTATCTCAAGAGCCTCTTGATATATCAATTCTGACATACCTCTTCCTAATGTGTTATACACTTCCATTGCGGCTCCCACGACATCATAAATATCGAGATATTCGCTCCTCGTCATCAGAAACTATAACAGCCTAAGATATTATTCAAATTATTCACATTTCTTTCATATACCACTCAACATTCTATTTGGCGTCCATGGCCTGGCAAGCGGTGATGGCCACCAAGTAATAGATGTCTTCGACGGAGCAGCCACGGCTCAGGTCGTTCACAGGACGAGCGATACCCTGGAGGATGGGACCGATGGCGATGGCGTCGCCCAGACGCTGCACCAGCTTATAAGCGATGTTGCCCACCTCGAGGTTGGGGAACACCAGCACATTGGCCTTGCCGGCGATATCGCTGCCCGGCGCCTTCTTGTTGCCCACCGAGGGCACGAGGGCGGCATCGGCCTGCAACTCGCCATCTATCTTAAGAGCCGGATCGAGCTCACGTGCCAGACGAGTGGCCTCAATCACCTTGTCCACCACCTCGTGTGTGGCGCTGCCCTTCGTCGAGAAGCTCAGCATGGCCACGCGTGGGTCGTCGAATCCCGCTACGCTGCGTGCCGTCTGTGCGGTGCACACGGCAATCTGCGACAGTTGTCCGGCATCGGGCATGGGAGTGACCGCCACGTCGCCCACCACAAGCACACCATTCTCGCCGTACTCCGGCTTCTGTGTGATGAGGAGCATGGCACCGCTCACACAGGTGATGCCCGGGGCGCACTTGATGATTTGCAATGCAGGGCGAAGCGTCTCACCCGTGGTCGACAAGGCACCGGATATCTGTCCGTCGGCTCCCTCGGTCTTGATGATCATGCACCCCAGGTAGAGCGGGTTCTTCACCAGCTCGCGGGCTTTCTCGATGGTCATTCCTTTTTTCTTACGCAGTTCGGTAAGCAGTTGGGCATACTCCTCGCTCTTGGGATTGTTTTCGGGGTCGATGAGTGTGGCCTTGTCGATGTTTTTCAGATTCCATTTGTCAGCCAAAGCGTGCACCTCGTCGGGGTTGCCGATAAGGATCAGGTCGGCGATGTCTTCCTCCAGCACGCGATCGGCGGCTTTCAATGTACGCTCCTCGGTAGCCTCGGGGAGCACGATGCGCTGTTTGTTGCTCTTAGCGCGTTCAATGATTTGTTGTATTAAACTCATGCTTTTAAGTATTATGTTGATAATTAAATGAGATCATTGAATGGGAGTTAAAAGGGGTGTTAAAGGGGACATAACTAAAAATCCATTTCCTTGGTGAGGATACTCTCGAGGTCTTCCGCCGACAGACGTGGCTTGAGTTCACCGTTGATGGCTATGCTGATGCGCCCCGTCTCCTCGCTCACGGCTATGGCCAGGGCATCCAGTTCCTGCGAGATACCCAATGCGGCGCGATGGCGCAGGCCAAACTCCTTAGGGATGTCGAGGTCGTGCGATACGGGCAGGATACATGCCGCCGCCTTGATGCGGTTGCGCGAGATGATCATGGCCCCGTCGTGCAGAGGCGAATTCTTGAAGAAGATATTCTCGATGAGCCGTTGGTTGATGGAGGCATCGATCACGTCGCCCGTCATCACTATCTCGTCGAGCGACTGCTTGCGCTCCATGACGATGAGTGCTCCCACCTTGCCTTTCGACATATTCTGGCAGGCGCGTACGATGGGCATGATACCCTCGTTCTTCTTTCCTTTCTTCGCGTCTTTATGTTTTTTCGAGGTGAAGGCGTTCACCAGGTTCATCACCCGCTGGTGCGCACCGAGGTTGTATAGGAACTTACGTATCTCCTCCTGGAAGAGTATGATGATAGCGATACCACCCACGCTCACCAACTTGTCGAGGATAGACCCCATGAGCCTCATCTCCAGTATACCGCTCACGAGCAGCCAGATGAGGATAAAGATCATGATGCCGACGAACACATTCATCGACTTCGTCTCGCGCATCAGCCTATACAGGTAATAGAGCATGAAGGCCACGAGCAAGATGTCAATCACATCTTTTATGCCAAAATCCAGAAACATCGTTATTGAGTTTTTTCCTCTTTAGCCATATTTGTCAGATGCTCCACAATACGTACAGCCTCGACAGCAGGCTGCACATCATGCACACGCAGGATATGCGCGCCCTTCATCAGCGCCAGGGTATGGATGATGGAGGTGCCATTGAGGGCCTCGTCGGGTGTGACGCCCAGTAGCCGATGTATCATCGACTTCCTCGACACGCCCACCAGGAGGGGCAGCCCCATCACGTGCAACCGCTCCATGTGGGCCAGCACGCGATAGTTGTCGTCCAGCGTCTTGCCGAAGCCAAAGCCTGGGTCGAGCACGATGTCGGCAACCCCCATGTCGTGGAGCACATCGACCTGCGTGGCGAAGGTGCGCAGCATCGTCGTCACATCAGGTTGTGTTGACATCAGCACATAAGGCACGCGCAGTCGCGCCACCATGCGGAACATGTCGTCGCTGCCTCCCGACACGTCGTTGACCATCGCCACCCCATATTCCTCCACACACATACGCGCCACATCCGGGCGGAACGTGTCGACGCTCAGTGGGGTGTCGGGACATGTCCTCTTCACGAGGGGAAGGAAGCGCCGCAGGCGGCTCATCTCCTCCTTCTCATCGACGGGAGTCCCTCCAGGTCTTGTGGAACAGCCTCCGATGTCGAGTATCGCCACCCCATGGGCCACCATGTCGAGCATCCGCTGGGTAGCGGCATGGTCGTCCTGCACCCTACTCTCAGCGAAGAACGAATCGGGTGTGGCATTAAGGATGCCCATAACCACAGGAGTATGTAGTGATAGCAAATGTCCCCCTAAATCAAGCGACAGTGATGCCTTGTTTTTCATCATCTGCAAAGGTAGTGCAAGTTGAGCGAAATACAAAATAAATAACGAAGTTTTTATTTTTATTTCCGAAACGCAGCCTACCTTATCCAAAGGTAGTGCAAGTTGAGCGAAATACAAAATAAATAACGAAGTTTTTATTTTTATTTACTTTGCCTCGCTGAGCGAACAGTGACCTCCGGTTCAGAAACGCAGCCTACCTTATCCAAAGGTAGTGCAAGTTGAGCGAAATACAAAATAAAACGCGATTTATTTTGTATTGTCTGCATCTTGCACTACCTTTGCACCATCATGAACATTAAGACCCTATACGATATTTTCCTGCGTCACCCCGTGGTGACCACCGACAGCCGTGACTGTCCTGAAGGTTCCATCTTCTTCGCGCTGAAAGGCGAGACGTTCGATGGCAACAAGTTTGCGAACAGCGCCTTGGAAAAGGGCTGCGCCTACGCCGTGGTCGACGAGGCCGAGTTTGCGCCCGAGGGCGATGACCGTTTCATCCTCGTCGAGGATAGTTTATTGGCCTTGCAGGCCTTGGCCCGCCACCACCGTCGCACCCTGGGCACCCCCATCGTGGGCATCACCGGCACCAATGGCAAGACGACCACTAAGGAACTGGTATCCGCCGTGCTGTCGAAACGATTCAACACACTATACACGCAAGGCAACTTCAACAACCCCATCGGCGTGCCGAAGACCTTGCTCCGCCTGACACCCGAGCATGAGATGGCTGTGGTGGAGATGGGAGCCAGCCACCCCGGCGACATCAAGGAACTGGTGGAGATAGCCGAGCCCGACTATGGCATCATCACCAATGTGGGGAAAGCCCACCTGCAGGGCTTCGGCAGTTTCGAGGGTGTGATCCGCACGAAGTGCGAACTCTACGACTACCTGCGCGCCCACGGTAAGCACACCGTCTTCATCGACGCTGGCAATGAGCACCTCCTGCCTATGGCCCAAGGATTGGAACAGGTGCTTTACGGTGTGGGCGAGCGAGCTAACCAGGCTGTGAGCGGCGAGGTGGGTCCCTGTGCGCCCTACCTCACCTTCGACTGGTGGCAGCGGGATGGCGTGCGCCATCATGTGCAGACCCATCTGATAGGCTCGTATAATATCTTCAACATGTTGGCCGCCGCCACGATAGGACTCCATTTCGGTGTCAGTCCCGAGCAGGTGGACGAGGCCCTGGTTGGTTATGTGCCGAGCAACAACCGCTCACAGTTGTCGGAAACGGCGCACAACCACCTCATCATCGACGCCTACAATGCCAACCCCACGAGCATGGCCGCCGCCATCGGCAACTTCCGTGTGATGGATGTGAGCCCTAAGATGGCCATCCTTGGCGACATGGGCGAACTGGGCCCGACCAGTCAGGAAGAGCACCAGAAGGTGGTGGATACCCTGAAGCAGTCCGGCATCGACCAGGTATGGTTGGTGGGCGAACAGTTCGCGAAGACCGACTGCAGCTATCGCAAATTCGCCGATGTGGAAACGGTGAAAGCCGCCCTCACGGCCGAGAGTCCCCAGGGTCATTACATCCTGCTCAAAGGCAGCAACTACATGCACCTGTACGAGTTGCCGCCATTGCTTTGAATGTATCCACATGACGTTTTGTCGGGAAGGAAAAGCCGCACGCTACTACGTTTTTCGAAGAAAAACAAATAAAAATTTGTGGATGTGGAGGAAAAGCCTTATCTTTGCACCGCTTTTCCAAAAAGGGAGGCTTTTCGGGATGTAGCGCAGTTGGTAGCGCACTACGTTCGGGACGTAGGGGTCGGGCGTTCGAGTCGCCTCATCCCGACCAAAGACGACAAGAACCGCAGAGGACAGCGGTTCTTGTCTTTTTTTACATGAGTTTTATTTTGCCGTAGCCCGCACTTTTTGTATATTTGCACACAAATACACCCCGCCGTCCCACCAATACAACCATCCATCATGAAAATCCCCAACAAATTCAAGGAATACATCTGGTTGTTGAACACCATCCGCAAGGCGCGCAAGATTTCGCTCGCCGACATTAACCGCAAATGGATACAGACCGACATGAGCGGCGGTGAGAAGATGGCCCGCTCCACCTTCAACCGCCACAAGGATGCCATAGAAGACATCTTCGGCCTTTACATCGACTGCGACCTCCAAGACGGTTATAAGTATTTCATCGGCAACGAGAGCGTGCTTCATGAAGACAGCATGCAAAACTGGATGCTCTCCACCCTGTCGGTGAACAACATCATCAGCGAGAGCCTGTCGTTGCAGGCGCGCATACTGCTCCAACCCGTGCCCTACGAGGGCGAATACCTGAAGACGGTGATCGAGGCCATGAAGAAGAGTGTGAGGATAGCCGTGGAGTACAGGAAATACGGCACCGACGTGCCCAACCACCTCACCTTCGAGCCCTACTGCATCAAGCTGTTCAAGCAGCGTTGGTACATCCTGGGCCATTTCCACCGCGAGGCTACCGCCGAGAAGCCCAAGGCCGACTATTTCGGCGTCTTCTCCTTCGACCGCATCCTCGACATGTCGCTTACCGACATCAAGTTCGAGATTGATCCCGATTTCGACGGCCAGGAGTATTTCAACGAGAGCTATGGCGTGTTGGTCGACGACGACACCCCTTGCGAGCGCATCGTCATCAGGGCCTACGGCTATGAGCGCTATTACCTGAGAGACCTGCCCATCCACAAGAGCCAGCGCGAGATAGGCCACGGCGAGGATTTCGCCGACTTCGAGTTGACGATGCGCCCCACGGTCGACCTTAGCGGCCACCTGTTGAGCCGGGGCAACCAGGTCAAGGTGCTCGCACCGGAATGGTTGGCCGAGGAGATACGCAACATGCACATGGAAGCCGCCGCCATGTATACACCGGAAGAAAGATGATAAAGCGATGAACGACACATCCGAATTTTTCACTGACAGTTTCGAAGGCATCAGCCGCGAGTTCACCGACATCCAGCCCCTCTGCCATTCGGACACGAGCCAACTGTACCGTGCCACTCGCTTCGGCAGGCGGTATGTACTGAAGACCCTCACGGCAGAGGCCCTCCGCCAGTCGATGTACCGAGAGATGTTGCGCAAGGAACTGGAAATCATGATGCAGTTGCAACACCCCGGCATTGTCCAGGCCGTCGGTTTGGAAAGGGTGAAGGACATCGGTCAGTGCATCGTCATGGAGTATATCGATGGTGCTACGCTTACCGAATATATCGATGGGGAGCGTCGTGGCACTTTGTCGGAAGAGCAACGTCGCCACATCGCCGACGACCTCATCGCCGCCGTGGGCTACCTCCACTCCAAGGGCATCATCCACCGCGACCTCAAGCCCGAGAACATCATGATAGCCCACAATGGCCTGCAGGTGAAAGTGATAGATTTCGGCATGGCCGACACCGACAGCCACACCACACTCAAGCAACCCGCCGGCACCTTGCGTTATATGGCTCCCGAGCAGACCACCGCCTACACGCCCGACGTGCGCAACGACATCTACAGCCTCGGCCTAATCCTGCAAGACCTAGATCTGGGCAAGCCCTACCGCCCCATCATCGAACGCTGTCTGCGGCCCATCGACCAACGCTACGCCACCGTCGTCGAGTTGCGCAGCGCCATCGACAGCACCCTTGCCAGTCAACGCCGTCGCCGTCAATGGGGCATAGCCAGTGCCGTCGCCCTATGTCTCTTCGCCTTGGGAGCCCTCACCCTATGGCTGTTATGGCCCAAGACCAGCGGAGAGCCCGTCACCCGAACCATCGTCGACCGCCATGCCACCGACTCCCTCCGCGAGGTGCTGGCCCGCCAACAAGCCGAGAACGCAGCCACACAAGCTGAGATGGAGGCGCAGATGGCCACGAGGATGGGCACCATGCGCGACAGCATAGCACAGTTGCATGCCGAGAGCCAACGCCTGCAAGAAGAACTCAACCGTGTTTCCAACGCCAAGGCCCAGGCTTTGCAGGCGTTCGACCGTGCTGCTGCCAAGTCGGGCATCACCCGAGAGTTGGACACGCTGCGCCATTGGCAGTGGCACCGTGCCGACCTCAGCGAGCGTATCCAAGAGATGAACCGTTTTGTGTACAACTATGTCAAAGCGCTTGATTCTCGTTTTTCCGACAGCGACCGCGACAAGGTGCGCGAGGCTCTACTCGAACATTGGCAACAGTGGAACAACGAGGTGGAAAAGAAAATAAAGACCATCAGGAACAAGGAAAGAGGATGAGAATGTTGAATGTTGAATGTTGAATGTTGAGTTGTCGCCTTCGGCGATGTAGAAATTGCAAATGTTGAATTATGAATTGCCAAACAATCATTCAACACTCAAAATTCATCATTCATTGCGAAGCAATCATTCAACACTCAAAATTCATCATTCATTCATTGCGAAGCAATCATTCAAAATTCAAAATTCAAAAATCAACATTCTCCATGCGGTAGCGGAACAGGGGCCAGGCATCGGTGGCCATATATGCCTCCATCGCCCCATCAGGCACAATAAGTGTGGCAGTGTTGAACGTGCGGTCATCAAACGCGTCGACAAACAGGTCTGGCGGCTGCCGTCCCAACACCTCCACCCTATCGAGGTTTTGGCACCCCACGAAGGCCGACGACATGATCTCTTTCATGCCGGCGGGTATTGTCACCTGCCGCAACGCCTTGCAGTCGAGAAATGCATAATTGTCAATAAACTCCAGATGTGATGGCATATCCACCCCCAGCAGCCGCCTACACCCCGAAAAAGCGTTCATGGCTACGCCGCCCACTACATATCGCCGTCCGTCGGGAGCCGTCACGCTGTCGGGCAGCGCCAGCCAGCCCGCAAAAGCAGAATCTATGCAGCACTCGTTGGCCATGCCGCTCCCCACCACCGCCATGTCATAGGCACGCCGTGTGGAGAACGCCACCCGTAGCGCTCCGCGGTCGGTGGTCAGCGTCATGGTCCACATAGCATCATCCTCCACGCGCTGGGGCATGCGCCAATGCTCATCCTCATAGGTCGTCTCCATCACATCCTTCATGTGCAGCCAATAGTCGATGTCGGTTGTCGGTGTCGGCATCGCCACCTCCTCGCCCTCTTCCATCCGCGCAAAGCGGCACCACGGCTCCACGATCTGGTAAGCCGCACGGCACCCCTTGGGCACCACGACCGTCGCCTCCTGGAAGGTAGAGGAATCGAAAGCGTCGGCGGCGCAACGGGGCGGCACGGCGCAAGGCACGGTGATGCGCCGGAGCGACGAGCAGCCGCTGAACGAGCGTTCGCCCACCACCAGCAGGCTGTCGGAGAGCCGCACCTCGGTAAGCGCATTGCACCCATAGAACGCCTCATAGCACAGCAGGCGCACCGTGGGTGGCAGGGTCACCTCGGTCAGTCCCACGCACTTATAAAAGGAATGAAAGCCTACGATCCTGATGGGATAGCACGTGCCGTCGTAGTCAATCACTTCGGGTGGGATGACCAGGGTGCCCTTCAAGGTCCAGTCGATGGTGGCATGTCCCCGCCGCATCGGCCCCACATGAGGCACGCTGGTTCCGTTGAGCATTCTGTAGCCCAAGGTGATGTTGGTGAGGGAGTCGCCCACCATCACCTTCTGATATAAGATCTGCGCCCTACAGCCCCAGCCTGCGCATAGACACGCCAACACCAACAGTATCTTTTTCAATTCACAATTCATAATTCAATCATCACGAAGCGACAATTCAAAATTCAAAACTCAAAACTCACCATTCTATGCTTGAATCGTCTCCAGGCCGGAGCACGACGATACGCCTCCTCACAGCCCGCCGGCACCACCAGCGTAGCCGTCTGGTAGGTATGCTCGTCGAACACGTTCTCCGCACATTCCGGCGGCTCCTTCGCCAGCACCGTCACCCGCCACAACGAAGAACAGCCACTCAGCGCCTTGGCATAAATCACCTTCATCGCAGGCGGAAAGGTGATGCACTCCAGTTTCTCGCATCCCTGCAGGGCCTGGTCGCCGAAGGCCAGGCAACTGTCGGGCAGCACCACCTCGGTGAGCGCGGCGCACCCTTGCAGACCCGCTCTTCCCACGGCGCACACCACATAGCGACGGCCCCGCCGGCCCGTCACCGCCGAGGGGATGACGAGGCGTCCCTTCGTCGTCACGGGTACCGCCGGGTGGTGGTACTCCGAGGTGCCCACGAGTGCCGTACTGCCCATCCTATCGAGGGAGAGGCACATCTCCACCTGCTGCACGGTGTCGACCACCACGTACAGCAGCGGGTCGTCGTCGGGCTCCTGTGCCATGGCCGCCGGGGCACAACAAAGGAGCAATAAGGCTGCTATCAATCTATTCATGCCAACGGTTCGTTCTGTCCAACAGCAAATATGGCGAAGTGTCACGGAAAGACCCTTTTGAACCACACACGGAAGACAGGATCCTCAATATATGTACCACTCCCGTCTGAATCAATCAACTCACGGTCAGTCAAAGATGCCTTGATGCGAGCCACATTCGACTTACTGCCCAACTGATACTCTTGCAGTATCGACTTACTGCCGAAACCGTCATGAACGCCATTACAGATGGCCCGGATAAAGCTTATCTGATAAGATGTCAGGCCCTTCATCTGCTCTTCAAAAAGGCCGGAGCACTGAGCCAGCAGAGCCTCCACCCCATTGGTGAAGTCCTGTTCTGTAGCTTCGTGGTCTGTTTCTGCCAACACATTCCAAGCCAGCTGCTGCACGTACGACGATACATTCTCCACCTTGTCGCAGATCTTTCTGGCCAACTCTTCGGATATCACCTTTCCCTGGCTTTCAAAACGTGAGCAGATAAAAGGAATCCAGTCTTCCGTTGGTATTTTTTCCAAGTAAAACATCTCCCCAAACTGGTAGAATGGCATCTTCCGATTCTGGAACAGTTTCACCATCAAGTGTTTCTTACTGCCAAAGAGACAATAAGAAACATTCCGCTGGTGTTGCCATACCCCGCGGAGACGTTTCTGCACGGTGACGGTGTCAGGGAACTCTCCTATCTGTTGGAATTCGTCGATACACACTACGATGTGTATGCCTTTTTCCTTAGCTATCAGCTCGGGGAGCTGAAGGATCTCTTCCGGCTTGTAGTTCTCGGGGGTGATGCCGAGAGAAAAGGAAAAATCTTCCATTGGCTCTGGAGTGAAAGATATTTTCGGCGTGAGCCGGACGAGAAAGCGTTTGATGTTCTCGAGCACCTGTTCGGCTTTCGATGCGGTCTCCTTCATGAGTACTGACGCGAAACGGTTGTAGAAGTCGTACTCGCTCCTGCAGTCGTAGACATCCATAAGCACCACCTTGATGGCGGGGTTGGTGATTTCCGACTTCACCTTTCTGACGATGGAACTTTTGCCTATCCTTCGCGGCGACACGAGTATAACGTTCATGCCATTCTCGAAGTCGAGTTTCAGCCTCCGTGTTTCCTTTACCCTGTCGGTAAAGTTATTGCCTTCCACCGACATTCCATATACAAACGCTCTATCCATGATTGCTTCATTGATTGGTGAGACTGCAAAGTTAATCAAAAAAAAACTGGTACACAAGTTTGTGGACCACAAACTTGTGTACCAAGGAAATATTTCTTGATTTCATGGATCAAAGGAGCCTGTCCATTAGCGGGGAGGCCACCTTCCCAGGTGGCTCCCCGCATTGCGTAAATATGAAAAGAGTTCTACTGTTCCTCGTCGAAGAACAGGCTTTGGCCGTTCCACGCGCGGTCTTCTTCCCACATACTGGCGCTGTTGGCGTCAGGGTCTTTGTTGCCGCCTTCGTCAACGCCGCCCCAGTCTGTGCCGTTGTCACCTGTCACGCTGCCAATCATGAGACTGTCCATGTCCATCATGCAAGTCTTTACCTGCGGTTCAATATATGCTGTCTTTTTCATAATTTCTAAGAACCCACCCCGGTCCTCTCGAAGGGGAAGGACCCACCCTGGCCCTCTCTAAGGGAGAGTGTAAAAGGTTTGTGTTGGAGGGGGGAAATTCAAGGTGATAAAAAACTATATACTCCACACAGGATTATATATATAATGAAACCGCTTTGCCATTCTTGCATGTTGATAGAAGGTTCGTTCCTAGATTTCTATTGAACAAGAATGAACAAAGCGGTAATGACGATGCAAAGAAAATACTATTATTTCTTTCCCACAAGTCCTTTTTTGTCCTTTTGTTGTCCTTTTGAATCCTTTTTGATTAGAAGGAAAGAAATGGAAATAATATCATGGGAGACAACCAACAACATTAACTTTGAAAAAAGTTGTGATATTTCATAAGATAGGCGGCGGTTCGGAAATAAAAAAGAACGAGTTCTTTTTGTATTTCGCTCACCTTGCACTATCTTTGCAAAAAGAAATTAGAATATGGAGCAAGAACTGTTGAAACAGAAGGTGGGGCAAAAGGCTGGCTTTTCACCTGAGACATCGCGTGACTTCGATGACCTGAGCCAACTGATACAGGAGGCAACAGGCGAATACCTGTCACCCACCACGTTGAAACGTATATGGGGATACCTACAGAACGAGCAGGTGCAGACACGCCGTCACACATATGACGTGCTCGCCCACTACGTGGGCTTCACCAACTACCGTACATTCGTTGATGAAATAGCCAAGAAACAAGGAGTGCAAAGCATGATTTTGGCCAACAACAAGGTGACACCGGAAGACCTGTCCATTGGACAGCAACTATGTATCACCTGGTTGCCCGACCGACGTATCGTGGTGGAACATCTGGGCGACGGACATTTCCTGGTGAGTGAAGCCGAGAATGCCAAACTGACCGTCGGCGACACCTTCACCTGTCACCTGATGATCCAGGACGAGCCGTTGTATATTGATAACGTGGCGCACCAAGGAACCATATTTCCCGCTTACATCGCAGGCAAGATTGACGGGGTGAAGATTTACAAGGTGGAGGAATAACTACATCAATACTCCACATAGGGGCGCAGGCGTGCGATGGCCTCGGGCGAGAAATCTTTATGGAGGCGGAGGTCGTCGAGACTTTTCAGGGGACCCTTGAGACGACGGTAGTCGATGATGGCCTGCGCCTGGAAGAAACTGATGTAGGGATGCGCCTTCAACTGGTTCAGCGAGAGTTTGTTGATGTTGATTTTCCGTATCTGGGGATTGCCCAAGACGAAGTAAGACAACGCCTCCTCGGGGAACCCCTCTATCTCACGCAACTGATCCACCTTATAATAGCCTCCCAGGCGCTGGCCGTAGCTGACGATGCGACGTGCGAAACCGCTGCCAATGCCCGGCACTTTCTTGAGCAACGTGGTATCGGCCCCATTGAGGGCGATATGCTCGGTGGGTTGCAGTTTCACAGGGTAGCGCAACGTGTCACGCACATACGGCTCACGCTCGGGAGCCAGCTCCGCCGCCGGACGATAATCGTCGCCTATATAGATATAGGGCTCCATCGCCTTGTATTGTTTCTGCGTCAACCCATAGAGGCGCGCGAAATCGGTGGGTTGGCGATAGACACCACCTTTTGCTCTGTACTTATAGACGTTTCTGACCTGCCAGGGTTGCAAGCCCAACCGGAGCAGTTGGGTGCTGTCGGCGGTGTTGGGGTCGAAAGGAAAAAGTTCGGCTTGCCGTCCACCCTCCACCTTATAATATTTTGGGGGATAAGTCTTCCAGTCATGGCGGGGATAAGTCTTCGTGGGGTATGTAGTTGCCGCCACCGCCAAGGAGTCGCCTTCGGTGAGCGGCGTGGTCTTCTGGCTGTCGGACACGAAGTAGACGACACCCATCACCAAGGCCGCCACCACCAGGAGGGTGATGATGACCTTGCGGTCGGAACGATGGAAATAGAAAAACTCCTTCAGCCACATAACGAGACCTCTCAGATGATGCCCAGCTGGCGCAGGAAGATGGCTATGATGCCCAACGGGCATACGAAACGCACCAGGAAGAGGAAGACATGATAGAAGTTGCCGCGCAGTGTGCCCCAGTTGGTCAGTTGGTCATGCACCAACTTTTTCGGCAGGTACCATCCCACCATCAGACAGGTGAGCAACGATCCGATGGGCAGCAGATACTGCGCCGTGAGTTTGTCGCAGGCATCGAGCAGGTTGTTGCCCATGACCTGTAAGGAGGGCACCGCCCCCATCGACAGTGAGCAGAGCACGGCGAGGACGCCACACGCCACGGTGACCACCCATGCCCCCGCCTGGCGCGAGACATGCAGCTCTTCATGGAAGAACGCCGTGCCTATCTCGTGCATCGAGATGGTGGAGGTAAGTGCCGCCAGGGCCAAGAGGAAATAGAAGAGGATGGAGATGATGTATCCCACGATGGGCACCGAAGAGAACGCCTGTTGGAACACGTTGGGCAGGGTGATGAAGATGAGCGACGGTCCACTGTCGGGACTCACCCCCACGGCGAAGGCTGCTGGGAAGATCATCAGTCCGGCGAGGATGGCGATGCCCGAGTCCATCAGCGCTATCTGCGTGGCCGAGCGCGCCAACCTGATCTTGCGCGAGAAATACGACGAATAGGTACACAGGCACGCCGTGCCTAAGCTCAGCGAGAAGAACGCCTGTCCGAGGGCCTCGAGCATCACCTCCGCCGACAGTTTGGAGAAGTCGGGCTTGAGCAGGAACTCTACGCCTTTGCCCGCTCCTGGCAGGGAGCACGAGGCGACGACGATGACCAGCAGGAGTACCAGCAGCGTGGGCATGAGCAGTTTGGAGGCCTTCTCAATGCCGTCTTTCACGCCCTTGGCCACAACGAAGTGGGTGAGCCCCACGAAGGCTATGGCCCAAAGCGCCGGTTTCCACGGATGGGAGGAGAAGGAGCGGAAATAGTCGGTGACATATCCGGCATCGCCTTTGAGCGAGCCGGCGAACGAGGCGAAGAGGTATTGCAGGCACCACCCCGCCACCACCGCGTAGAAACCGAGGATGACCATCGAGGTGAACACGCCCAGATAGCCCGTGAAGCCCCACGGCAGGCGACCTCCCACCTTGCGGTAGGCCCTTGCCGCATTGCTTCCCCCATGACGGCCCACGATAAATTCGGCTATCATGCCTGGTATGCCTAACAGGAAGACACAACCCAGGTAGAGCAGGATGAAGGCCGCCCCGCCATTATGACCCGTCATGAAGGGAAAACGCCAGATGTTGCCCAACCCCACCGCCGAACCTGCCGTGGCAAGGATGACACCCAGTTTGCTGCCGAAATAAGTTCTATTGCTCATATATTAATAGGAGTTAGAAGGAGTTAGAAGGAGCTTAAGAAGTTAGAAGTCGATAGTCCGGAACACATCTACAAAGTCAAATTTGGTAATGCCCTTTATCTTCTTTTTTCTTCCTTTACCTTCTTTTAACTCCCTTTTACATCAAAATACCCCTAACTGATGGAGGAACACCAAGAGGATGCATATAGGACAGACGAAGCGCACCAGGAAGAGGTAGACGCCGAAGAGCGAGCCCTTCAAGGTGCCCCAGTTGGTGAACTCGTCGCGCACGATGCTACGCGGTACGAACCAGCCGAGGAACACGCAGGTGAGCATGCCGCCGATGGGCAGGAAAATCTGTCCCGTGACAAAGTCGAACAGTTCGAACAAGGGCATCCCGAACAACATCAGTCCCCGTTCCTGAGCCAGCGAGAGGGAGCAGAAGGCACCAATGATGGCACAGCTCACCGTGACGAACGTCGCCGCCTTGGCGCGCGACATCTTCAGTTCCTCTTGCAGGAACACCGTGCTCACCTCGTGGAGGGAGATGAGCGAGGTGAGTGCCGCCAATGCCAACAGGGCATAGAAGAGCAGCGACACCACGAAGGCCACTACGGGTATGCCGCCGAAGGCCTGTTGGAACACGTTGGGCAGGGTGATGAACACCAACTTGGCCCCACTGTCGGGATTGACTCCCACCGAGAACGCCGCGGGGAAGATGAGCAGCCCCGCCAGGATGGCCACCATGCAGTCGATCACACTGATCTGTACCGCCGAGCGCAAGAGATTGGTGTGGCGGGAGAAATACGAGGCATAGGTGCAGATGCAACCCATGGCGATGCTCATCGAATAGAACGACTGCCCGAGGGCGGCAAGCACCACGTTGCCATCCGTATTGTCGAACCGCGTGAAGTCGAAGAGGAAGGCGATGCCTTTCGATGCACCGGGCAACGAACAGGAGGCGCCCACGAGCAAGAGGAGCAAGACGAACAATGCCGGCATGAGCAGTTTCGATGCCTTCTCAATGCCGTTGCGCACCCCCCTGACGATGACGAAATGGGTGATGACCAGGAACACCACCGCCCAGATGATGGGTTTGTAGGCGTCGGTGGAGAAGTCGGAGAAATAGTCGGAGAAATAGTCGGCGTCGCCCGACAGCTGTCCCGCCACCGAGCCGTAGATATACTGCAAGCACCATCCCGAGACCACCGCATAATAACCAGTGATGAGGAAGCCCGTGAGCACACCCATCACGCCCACCCATTTCCACAATCCTCCGCCCGACATGCGGCTATAGGCCCGCGCCGTGTTTGAGGCGCCATGCCGGCCGATGATGAACTCGCTCACCATGCACGGTATGCCGAGCAGGAGCACGCAGATGATGTAGATGAGTATGAAGGAGGCTCCGCCATTCGTTCCCGTCATATACGGGAAGCGCCATATATTGCCCAGCCCCACGGCAGAGCCCGCCGTAGCCAGGATGATACCCAGTTTGGTACCGAATTTGGGTCTATCATTATGCGACATGCCTTTTCACGTTTTGGTATCGATAATAGGATAGGATAAAAAAAGAAATTACCTTACAGGGTGGCAAAATTATAAAAAAATCTTTAATTTTGCATCATATTATCACAAAAGATGAAATATTTGTTCCATATCATCAGGCATTACCCCTTATCCTGCATGTTTCTCGCCGCCATCTGGGTGGCCTGCCTGTGCACACCCCCCAAGACCCCTCTGGATCATGTGAGTGCCATAGACAAGTGGGCACATACCGCCATGTACCTGGTCACCTGCGGATGTATCTGGATGGAATATCTGCGTCGGCACCGTAAGGTGTCGGCATGTCGGCTCTTTCTCATGGCATGGTTGTCACCCATCGTCATGAGTGGAGTAATAGAATTGTTGCAAGCCTATTGCACCTCTGGTCGGCGCAGCGGCGAGTGGTTGGACTTCGCTGCCAACGCCACGGGTGTCACCTTGGCAGCCCTTATCGGTATGCTGGCGGTAGCTGTTCGCGCCAGAGGCGGAAAGGGTTGAATCGCAGGTGGGCATTATAGAACCGTCGGTCGCCCGTCACCTCGGGACCAAGGAAATCGGGTTTCCCGTAGGCTTCGCCCTCATCGGTCAGTTCCACCTCGGCCATCACCAGCCCGTCGTTGTCGCCATGGAACTCATCCACCTCGAACACATGACCCTGGAAAGGCACGAGATAACGCGTCTTCTGGATGATGGGCGGCACACAAAGTTTCATGAGCTGCCGGGCCTCGTCGAGGGTGATCTCCTTCTCAAACTCATAGCGCGACATGCCACCGTTGAGCGAGGGACCTTTGATGGTGAGGTATCCCTTTTCGCCACGGATGCGCACTCTCACCGTGGCTCCCTTGGCCTCGATATAGCCCTGTTCGATGGTGCTGTGCGACTGTGCCATCTCACGGTAAGCCCCTCCCTTGCGGACGAGGAACTTACGTTCTATCTCCATGCCACTCATCACGAAACCAATGCGGTGGCCCAGATAGCGAAGCAGATGGCTCCGAGTATCAACAAGCCGAAAATCCATTTCACCACGGTGCCAGCCTGTTTCTTCTCTTCCTCCGCACGTTTGGCACGTTTTGCGATTCTTTTGTCATTCATAGTTTATAGTATTTAGTTAATTATTTCTTTTTTAGGGAGTTTAGGAGTTTAGTTGGGGGCTTTTCGTTATTTCGTTATATCGTTATTACGTTATTACGTTATTACGACATTTCGAATTTCAAATTTCGTAATTCGCATTTCGTATTTACAATCACTCCTCATCCACTACGGGGAACTCCATCAGATAGGCCTTGATGAAGCCATCGATCTTGCCATCCATCACGGCATCCACATCCGTGGTCTGATAGTTGGTGCGGTGATCCTTCACCCGGCGGTCGTCGAACACATAGCTGCGTATCTGACTGCCCCACTCTATCTTTTTCTTACCCGCCTCGATCTTGGCCTGCGCCTCCATGCGTTTCTTCATGGCCCGGTCGTAGAGTTGCGACTTGAGCAGGAGCAACGCCTTCTCCTTGTTCTTGGGTTGGTCGCGCGTCTCGGTGTTCTCGATGAGTATTTCCTCCTCCTCGCCCGTATCGGGATCTGTGTACCAATAACGCAGTCGAACGCCCGACTCCACCTTGTTGACGTTCTGTCCACCGGCTCCACTGCTTCGGAAGGTGTCCCAAGAGAGTTTCGCCGGGTCGACATACACCTCGATGGTGTCGTCGACCAACGGCGTGACGAAGACGCTGGCGAAGCTCGTCATACGCTTGCCCTGGGCATTGAAGGGCGACACACGCACCAGGCGGTGCACGCCGTTTTCGCTCTTGAGGTAGCCATAGGCATATTCACCCCCTTCTATCTCCATGGTGACGCTCTTGATGCCCGCCTCGTCGCCGTCCTGCAGGTTGCTCACGCTCACCTTATGTCCATGCGCCTCAGCCCAGCGCATATACATGCGCATGAGCATCTGTGCCCAGTCTTGGCTTTCGGTACCCCCCGCCCCGCTGTTGATCTTCATCACACAGTCCATGGGGTCTTCCTTCTGGCGGAGCATGTTCTTGAGTTCGAGCGCCTCGATGAGCTTGACGGCCTTGGCATAGTCGGCATCCACCTCCTCTTCGCTCACCATCTCGTCGTGGTAGAAATCGAAGGCCAGCTGCAGCTCATCGGCGGCATCGCGCACCTCTTTATATCCCTTGATCCATTTCTCAATGTCTTTCACCTTCTTCATCTGCGCCTGCGCCCGTTTGGGGTCTTCCCAGAAGTCGGGAGCCTGCGTGCGCAGTTGTTCCTCTTCGAACTCCACCTTCTTGCGGTCGATATCGAGGTAGCGGAAGAGCGCGTCGGTGCGCTCCAGAATATCTTTCAGTTGGTCGCTTGTAATCATCTTACTCTTTGTACATCTCTTCTATTTCGGCGGCGTAGTTGACGTCGAGCACCCGCCGTTTGATTTTCAACGTGTTGGTCAGCTCGCCCCGTTCCATGGTGAACTGCTGGGGCAGCAAGGTGATGCGTTTCACCTTTTCGTAGCTGGCCAGGCTCTGCTGGAGCGTCTCTATACGCTCCATGATCATCTTGCGTATCTTCTCATTGGCGCAGAGGTCGGCGATATCCTCATAGGCTATATCATGGTCGTCGGCATACTCCTTGAGCAACGGGTATGAAGGTATGACCAGCGCCGACACGAATTTCCGCTCGTCGGCGATGACCGCTATCTGCTCTATGAACTTATCGACCAAGAGTTTGGCCTCGATCATCTGCGGTGCGATATACTTGCCGTTGGACGTCTTGAACAGGTCCTTGATACGCTCCTTGAGGAACAGTTCGCCGTCGCGCATGTATCCTGCATCGCCCGTATGGAAGAAGCCCTCCTCGTCGAATGAGGCCTGTGTGAGCGCCTCTCGCTTGTAATAGCCCTTGGTGATGGTCGGTCCCTTGAGCAGTATCTCCTCGTTGTCGCCGATTTTCACCTCGATGCCCTCCACGGGTCGTCCCACCGAGCCTATGGTGATAGGCTTGTCGAGATTGTCGCACGACACGGTGGCCAGGCTCTCGGTCAGTCCGTAGCCCACCATCATATTGATGCCCACGGCATGCACGAACTCCTCCACCTCTTCCGACACCTTGGCACCCGCCGTGGGGAAGAAATGAGCGTTTTCCAGTCCCAGCTCCTTACGGATGAGGCTGAAGACCATCTTGTTGTAGAACTGGTATTTCAGCGACAGTCCCAAGGGCGGTCGTTTGCCGCGGCACACATATTCCACATTGTGGCGTTTGCCCACCTTGAGGGCACTGAGGAAGAGCGCCCTTTTCGCGCCGCTGGCCTCGTCGATCTTGGCCTTGACACCGGCGTACACCTTCTCCCAGAATCGCGGCACGGAAGCCATACAGGTGGGATGGGTTTCCCGTAGCGACTGTTGTATCTCCTTCGGGTAGGTGTTGACGATGAGCAACGCTCCCTCGGAGAGGCAGAGCATGGCCCATCCCCTCTCGAAGATATGTGTGTAAGGCAGGAAGTTCATCACCCGGTCGTTTTCACCCACGGGCACGCACTTGTCGTTGGCCTCCATGGCGGCATGGTATTGGCCATAGGTCAGAATGACGCCCTTGCTGTCGCCCGTGGTTCCCGAGGTATAGAGGATGTTGCAGACATCCTCCTCGTTGGCTTCGGCATAGAGTTTCTCCACCTCAGCCTGCCGAGGGAAGCCCTCACCCAGTTTGAGGAAGTCGTCGAAGAAGATGACATTGGTATCCAACTCATTGATACGCACGCTGTTGTCGTACACCACGATACGTTCCAGCGTAGGACATTTCGAGAAGATACGCCGTGCCTTGTCATACTGTTCCTGTTCGCCCACGAAGAGGATGCGTATACCCGCATCGCCTATCATGAACTGTATCTGCTCTTCGCTGCTCGTGGCATAGAAGGGAACGGTGACGGCCCGTATGCCGAAGGCTCCGAAGTCGGTGAACATATAATGCACGCAGTTCTGCGAGAAGATACCGATATTCTCCTGCACCCCCACTCCGAGGTTGAGCAACGCGTTCGACACCTGTTTCACCTTGAGGGAGAAATAGTTCCACGTTAGCGAAGTCCATTTCAGGCTTCCGAACTCACGATAAGTGAGAGCCGGCTTCGCTCCGTATTTGGCAGCCTGCTGATGGATAAGAACCGAAAAATGACACTTTGTCTGCATAATAACACACTATTTAATATGCAAAAATACGTTGTTTTGCGTGAAAAACAAAACATTTTGTGATTTTCTTTTCATTTGGCCTGTCATTTTATGATGGATGAAAGGAAAAAGCACTAACTTTGCATCATGATGGAGAAAGAGTACACGCAAGAAGCCCTGCAGTTGCTGCAGGCACTCATCCGCATCCCATCGGTGAGCCGCGATGAGGAGAAAGCCGCCGACTACATGGTGGCGTGGATGGAAGGTCATGGGATGCGCCCCCGGCGTCATGGCAACAACCTATGGTTGACAGACCCTGACTACGACGAGCGGCGCCCCACCCTGATGCTGAACGCCCATATCGACACCGTGAAACCCGTGAGCAGCTGGACCCGCGACCCCTATGGCGGCGAGTTGGAAGGCGACCGGCTTTATGGTTTGGGCAGCAACGACTGCGGTGGTGGATTGGTCACCCTGTTGCAAGTGTACCGCCACCTCATCACCACGGCGCGGGATTACAACCTCCTTTACGTGGTATCGGCGGAAGAGGAGGTGTCGGGTGCCAACGGTTTCAGCAGCGTCCTGCCCTTGTTGCCCCACATCGACGTGGCATTGGTGGGCGAGCCCACCGGCATGCAGCCCGCCGTGGCGGAGCGCGGACTGATGGTGCTCGACGTGGTGAGCCACGGCATCAGCGGCCATGCCGCCCGTGGTGAGGGCAAGAACGCCATCGTGGCTGCGCTGAAAGACCTGGAGTGGTTGTCGTCGTACCGTTTTGGGAAAGAGAGCGAATTGTTGGGTCCCACCACGATGCAGGTGACCGTCATCCATGCCGGCACCCAGCACAATGTGGTGCCCGACCGTTGCGAGATGGTGGTCGATGTGCGCACCAACGAACGTTACACCAATGAGGAGGTACTGTCTTTCATCCAGAACCATGTGGAAAGTGAAGTGAAGGCGCGTTCCACACGTCTGCAACCTTCACATATCGCCGCCGACCATCCTCTGGTAAGACGTTGCGTGGAGTTGGGTTTGAAACCCTTCGGTTCGCCCACGCTCAGCGACCAGGCACTCATGCCTTTCACCTCGCTGAAGATGGGTCCTGGAGAATCGGCGCGCTCCCATTCCGCCGATGAATACATCTGTATAAGCGAAATAAGCGCGGCGTTTGAACTCTATCTGAAGTTATTGGAAACGTTGAACATTGAACGTTGAACGTTGAACATTCATCATTGAACAATTCTTCATCGCGAAGCGACCATTCAACACTCAACATTCAACACTCAACACTCAACAATCTCATCTTCCCAGCCATTGTTCGGGGTTGAGCTTGGCCGTTTCCTTGCGCAACTGGAACTGGAGGATATTATCCTGTCCGACGGTGCCCAGAGCCTGTCGGGCGCTCACCTTTTGTCCCTGTCGCACACTCACCGACTTCAGGTTGCAATAGACGGAGATGTAGCTGCCATGGCGCACCATGACCACCATCTGTCCGGCGATGCTGACCACCGCGCTCACCTCGCCGTCGAAGATGGAGCGCACCTGTGCTCCTGGCGAACAGAGGATGTTGATACCCTTGTTGTCGAGTTTCACGTTGGTCAGACCCTCGACGTTATATTGTCCGAAATGGCTCACGATACGTCCGCTGGCAGGCATAGGCAGTCGTCCCTTGTTGCTCTCGAAGCTGCCACTGATACGTCGGTCGGTGGTTGACACCAGCGCGACGCTCTCCTCTTCCGCCGCAGCTGCCGCCCGTTCCGCCTTTTGTGCCCGTTCGCGTTCGGCCGCAGCCTTACGTTCCGCAGCCTGTCGGGCCGCCTCCGCCTCACGGGCAGCCTGGCGCGCGGCCTCCGCCGCCTGTTCCTTCTCACGCTGTTCGCGCTCAGCGGCCAACTGCTGTCGCCGTGCCTCGGCTTCTTCGCGTTCTGCACGCCGCCGTTCCGCCGCCTCCTGTTCTGCGGCGGCCCTGCGCTCAGCCTCGGCAGCCGCCCTACGTTCAGCCTCCGCCTTGCGCTCCGCCTCACGGGCGACCCTTGCCGCCTCTTCGGCAGCCGCCTTGCGCCGAGCCTCCTCAGCCTTGGCGGCGGCGATACGCCGTTCCGCCTCGCGGGCGGCAGCCTCGGCCTCGGCTTTCTTCCTGGCCTCTTCCGCCTTCTTGCGTGCCGCCTCGGCAGCCGCTTTCTTACGAGCCTCTTCCGCCGCCTTACGTTCCGCCTCGGCTCGTTTGCGAGCCTTTTCCACCTCGATGGCCACGAGGCGGTCGATTTCGGCATTGATCTGGGCATCTTTCTGTTGATGCTCGGCTATCAGGCCCTGTATGGTCTTCTGCTCACGTTGCAGCCCATCCACAGCCTTCTGCTGCTCATCCTGCTTGGACTGCAGCTCGCGTTGCGCCTCCTTGCCCTTGTTGAGCAACTGGTTTTTGGAGCCCTTGGCCTTCTGCAGTTGGCGGTTCTTCTGGTTCAGTTCCTCCTGTTTCTGTTTGATGAGTTCGCCCTGCGCCCTTTGGTAGGCCGCATATTCGCGCACGAAGCGCAAGCGTCGGTAAGCCTGAGTCAGACTCTTGGAACTGAAGATGAACATCAGCTTATCCTGTATGGTCCGGTACTTACCCATGTAACGCATCGACTTGACATATTTCTCCTTGCGCTCATCAAGTTGGCGCTGGAGTGTGCTTACCTGCGAGCGCAGGATACCGATATCATTGTCCAGACCCTTGATTTCCGTCTCGAAGCCCTCGATGGCCTTCTGCTTGTCGTCGATCTCGCTATTGATGACCATGAGATTCTGCAAGCGTTGCGCCACGTCGGCCTTGTTGGCTTGCAGCTTGCCCTGCTGCACCTTGATTTCCTGTTGGATCTTGGTGCGTTGCGTCTGCAATCCCTTGATCTCGTCGGTGGTATACGTCTGCCCCTTGGCACCCTTCTTGCCTTTCTTGCCTTTTTGTTGTTTGCCCGAGGTCTTGGTGCCCTGTTTGCCTGTCTGCTTGCCCTGTTGCACGGTGGTGCGTGCCCTCCCCTTTTGTGAGGAGCGTTTCTGCTGGGCACCCACACCGAGGCATACCAACAGGGCCATGCATATCATCAGTTTTCTCATCATCCGTCAATCCCCCCCGAAAATTTTCCTTAGCACACTCTCCGCGTCCATCTTCTTGTATTTCGACGACACGGATGTGCGCGGTTCCCAATCGCTGTCGTTCGACAGCTTGTCTAACTTCAGGTCGAGCTGCGTCGTCTTCACCTTCCCATCAGCGTTGGCCTTCACCTCCACATGATGTTTGGTGGGGAAGAACTTGGTACCCATGTTCTTGAACGCGTCGTAGTCCCACACCAGCGTGGATGTGCCATTGCGGCTGTCGGTGTATCTGGCAGTGGCCTGGGTGATGCGCCCTTTCGTAGCGGCTTGTTGCGAGGTGGTCCATTCCAGTGCCAGTCGGCCGTGCTGCAAGCTGACCTTCCCATCGCCGCTCACCCCGAACTGCGCCAGTTGCTGCTCGCCGATGGAAGAGGCTCCCGGCAAGAACAGTTGGTTCCAGAACAGCGCCTGCAACGTGTAGAAATCTATGCCGTTGCGCTGGAGGAAGGCGAGGTCGGAGTAGCTACCCTGGATATATTCCTTATGCACCCTGTCGATGAAGAGCACCTGGTCGCGTGTGAACTCGATGCGCGCCACCTCGACCAGTCCGAAGGGCACCAGTTGCAGGCGTATGACATCGTTTTTGCGCATGTGCAGTTGTCCATCGAGCGATACATCGCGGTCGCCCGTCTTGACGGCGAACTTTATCTTAGCCACGATATCGTTGGAATACACCGCATTGTCGGCCACACTGCGCATATAGTCGATATTGTGCGCTGGCACCGGCGGTGTGGTCGGTGTGGTCGGTTGGTTCGTCGATATGGTGGAGGAAGGCGTGGTGACCACCTTCTTGGCACCGCAGGACCAGGCGACGAGTGCCACCATGATCATGCACATGTAAGGAAAGACCTTTATTCTCATGTCGGATTATTTCTTTTCGATGTATTTTTTCTGTTTCACTTTCTCGCCGAGCAAGTCGGTACCGCCCCCTTTCTCCAGTGCCTGCCGCCAGTATTCCGCGGCCTGTCCGATATCTCCTGTGAGCGCATAGATGTCGCCTGCATGTTCAAGCACCGCGCCATCGGGAGCGTCGTCGTTCTTCAGCGTCTGGTCGATATAGATACGCGCCTCCTCATAACGGCCCTGGCAGAAGAGCACCCACGCATAGGTATCGAGGTAGGTGGCGTTGGTCGGTTGGGCCTTGATGGTGCGGTAGCTCATCTGCTCCGCCTTGGAGAGGTCTTGCTTTTTCAGACTGAGGAAATAGGCGTAGTTGTTGAGGCAGTTGATGTTGTCGGGTTTCCAGTGCAGGCAACTGTCGTATGCTGCGAAAGCCTCCCTGTCCATGCCTTTCTGGTGATAGATATCGCCCATGATGGCATAGAAGTCGCTGACTATCTCGACATTGCTTTCCGAATTGATTTGGCTCACCCCCCGTCGGAAGGCATCCAAGGCCTGGTCGTTCTCATCTTTCTGGTAATGGGCCAGCCCCATGAAATAGTAGAAAGCCATCTCGTCGGGGTTATACGCCAAGGCCGGTGTGCAGAGTTCGATCACCCTGTCGAAATCCTTGGTGGGCCACACCTGCTGTATGAGTTGCAGCCGGGCGGGAGCGTTGTCGGGAGCTATCTCGAGCACCGTGTTCAGTGCTTGGCAGATGCTGTCCTTGGGCATGTGCTTGAGGTCCATGTAAGCCACCCGCAGCTCTGCCATGTCAGACGTCGTCTGTTTCCGTTGCAGCATCTGCCGGAAGAGGTTGAGCACCACGGTGCTGTCGCCGCCGGCCATCTCGTTGTCATAGATGAACTGTCGCATGACCTGCGTTTTGCTCTCCATGGGTGTCTTGTCACCGAGCAGTAGCTGTCGGGTGAGACGGTCGGTCTCCTGCGCCATGTTCTCGCTGCGGTAGTAGTCGAGCAGTGCCAGTTGGGCCGACACATGGTCGGGCTCGGCCTTGAGCACTCCGAGATATTCCCTGAGAGCCTCTTTCTTACGTTCGTTCTGCATGAGCCAGTTGCCCATCATCACACGGTAGTTGAGGTCGTTGGGATGGTGCGCCACCAACTGCTTGAGCACGTTGAGCTCCTCATCCTTCTTGCCTTGCAGCGAGTAGGCCTGCATCTTGGCCAGCGCCGTTTCTTCCGACACCCCGTCGATGACCTCTATGCGCTCGATGGTGCTTACGAGTCGAGGGTAGTCTTTCTTGTACTGATATAGCTGTCCGAGTATGGCGAGCACCTCGGTACGGTTTCTGTTGTTGTCGGCCAGTCGTTCGTACACCTCGATAGCCTTGTCGAGGTTATGTGCCTTGATATACGACTGACCGAGCCGTTCGAGATACGTATTGTTGTCGGGTTGCAAACGTGCCGCCTCTTCCATGGCCTGTATCATCTGGCTGTCGGCATCCATCTCGGCATAATAGGAGGAGAGGGCGAAGTAGACCTCCGCCGTAGGTTTCATGTCGAGGCAATGCTGGAAGAGTTGGAACGCCTCGGCATAATTCCCCGCCTGCTGCTGCTTAACCGCCTCGGTGAAGAAGTAGGCGTATCGCCTATCCAACTGCGGCGAGTCCGGCGACGCAGAGGACGTCGGCATGTCAGTTGCCAACGGTGCGTCCTGCGCCTTCGCCATGAGGCCAACGAGCAGGAAAAGGAGAATCGAAGCCAGCGTTCTGAATGAATGACCCATCTCTCTATTTCAATCCGGTATGTCCATAACCGCCCTCGCCACGCTCCGTTGCGTCGAGCGACTCCACGAGGCGGAAAGCCACCTGTTCGTGGCGCGCCACCACCATCTGCGCTATCCGCTCGCCGTCGCGCACGATGAAGTCGGTGTCGGAGAGGTTGACCAAGAGCACCATCACCTCGCCACGGTAGTCGGAGTCGACCGTACCAGGTGAGTTGAGCACCGTGATGCCATGTTTGAGCGCCAATCCACTGCGCGGCCTGATTTGTGCCTCGTAACCCACGGGCAGTGCGATATGCAGTCCTGTGGGTATGAGTGCCCGCTGCATGGGTTGGAGGATGATGTCGGCATCGATATTGGCGCGCAAGTCGACACCGGCGCTTTGCGGTGTGGCGTAGGCGGGCAAGGGTTGGTGCCCTTTGTTGATGATATTGATTTCTATCATGGGAAGGGTAGATTCTGAAAATTCACCGCAAAAATAGCTATAATTCTCCACATTGCGGATATTTTGTCGTGCAAAATGCAAGATTTTAGTCAATTTTAGATTACTTTTGCGGAATCAAAGAACAGAAACGCCCAAAAACGACACGACATGGACTGGAAACGACTCATCTCCAACAAACGGTTAGGACAGGAGGAGCGTCATATCGCACGGCATGACGACCGCTCCGAATTCAAGCGCGATTACGACCGGCTCATCTTCTCCGCACCTTTCCGCCGTATGCAGAACAAGACGCAGGTGTTCCCCCTTCCCGGCAGCGTCTTCGTGCACAACCGGCTCACCCACAGCCTGGAGGTGGCCAGCGTGGGCATGTCGTTGGGCAACGACGTGGCCAAGGCCTTGGGCGCGAGCCATCCCGAGTTGCGCAACACCCTGTTTGAGGAGATAGGCACCATCGTGTCCGCAGCCTGCCTGGCCCACGACATGGGCAATCCGCCCTTCGGCCACTCCGGAGAGAAAGCCATCCAGACCTTTTTCAGCGAGGGCGAAGGCATGTCGCTGCGCAGCCGTACCAGCGCCGCCTTCTGGGACGACGTGACCCATTTCGAGGGCAACGCCAACGCCTTCCGTCTGCTCACCCACCAGTTCAAGGGGCGGCGTGCCGGCGGGTTCGTGCTCACCTACTCGATGTTGGCCTCCATCGTGAAGTACCCTTTCGCCTCGTCGTTGGCAGGCGACCACGGCAAGTTCGGCTTTTTCTCGACCGAGGCCGACGACTACCAGCGTATCGCCGACGACCTGGGCATCCTTCGCCTGAGTGCCGCCGGCGAACCCCTGCGCTACGCCCGTCATCCCCTCGTCTATTTGGTGGAAGCCGCCGACGATATCTGCTATGAGATTATGGACATCGAAGACGCCCACAAGTTGCGCCTGCTGTCGTTTGAGGAGACTGCCTCGCTATTGTTGGGATTTTTCAACGAAGAGACACGCGCCCATATCCTCCACCGCATAGAAGAAGAGGGAGTGACCGACGACAATGAGAAGGTGACCTACATGCGGTCGTGCGTCATCGGTCTGTTGGAGAAGGAATGCGCCGAGGCGTTTATCCGCCACGAGACTGACATCCTTAGCGGAACTTTCAAGGGCAGCCTCATCAAGCACACTACAGAGAAGGTGCGCGAAGCTTACGATATTTGTAAGAAGATTTCAAAACGGAAAATATACAACAGCAAGCCCGTCTTGGATGTGGAATTGTCGGGTTACAAGATCATGGAGACGCTCATGGGCCACATGACCCGTGCCGCCGTCACTCCCGACAGATACTATTCGCAACAACTCATCGGTAGGGTGAGCAGCCAATACCATATCGACTCGCCCGACTTGGAGACGCGCTTGATGGCGGTCATCGACTATATCAGTGGCATGACCGATGTATACGCCCTTGACGTATATCAGAAGATCATGGGTGTGTCGTTGCCGATTGTGTAATAGGAAATTAGAGAAATTATAAATAGGAAGTTATGCGCTTCGCGCAGGACAATAGCTCACAACGGAGTAATGTCCATTTTAACTCCCAATTTTACTTCCCCTTTAACTCCCTCTTAAAAAAAAGTTATTTCTCCTTGTAAATCACCTTGTTGGCGCCAGAGGTGATTTTCAGGGTCTCAGGATGTTCTGCCACGAACGTATCGATATGGCGCACCCTCTTCTCTTCGAGTATCTCGTCGACGGCGATGAGGATACCTGTCTCCTCTACATCGCCGAAGCCGTCGTTGATGGCGGTGCCGAACATCCTCATCGTAGGACTCAGGCCCATGTAAGCATTGACCAACGGCGGTATGTTATATCCCAGTTTACGTATCTCGGTATTGAGTATCAGATAATCCTCTTTGAGCGAAGAGCCCCGGAAGAGCGACGCCAGTTCCATGGGGTCGGACTCTATCTTGAGCGGGTTCATGGGGATGATGAGGTTGTCCTTGTCGTTGAAATGCTTCTTGAGGAAATAGAGTATCATGTCGCGTCCCTTACGCACATAGGAGGGATACATGGTCATCTTGCCGAAGAAAAACTTCACCTCGGGCATGATGACGGTCAGCGCTCCCAGTCCATCCCACAGGTTGTCGAGGGCGAAGAGGCTTTTCGCACCCATCTTCGAACTCTGGTAAGGCAGCGTGACATAGGAACGCGCCAGTTCGATGGTGTAGGGCAGATAATCCTTGATGAATTTCTCGGAGAAATGGAACATGTGTCCTGTGGCAAGGATAGGTTGTCCCTGTTCGTCGAAGTCCACCTCCGTGCCCAACTTATAACGATAGCCACCGATTATCTCCTCGGCCTCGGGATTCCACACGATGAGTTGCTTGTAGCAATTCTCCATGAGGTCGAACTCATCGAGGTCGAGTTCCTTGCCCGTACCCCCACCGGCGGCCCGGAACGCCTCTTCGCGCTGCCGTCCTATCTCGCGCAGCACATTCGGGGCGTTGTGTATATCGACAATGTATATCTCATTATGACTCTTGTTGGTCATCCTGAGTTGCTTGTCGGGAGTAAGTTCGCTTTTCAGCAGTTCCTTGCTTACTGGGGGTATGATAGGTTGTGCCATGATGATGAGGCTAATCGTTATTGTTGAGTTGATAGACTAAATCTTCCACGTATTGTGCCCACTGTGTGGGGTTCTTCGACTTGTCGAAGGTCTGCCAGGGTATGGGTTTGCCGATGGTCACGGTGAACTCCTTGTGCACGTTCTTGTACATCTCGTCGACGAGGAACAGCATGGCCACATTGAACTTGATGCCCAGTCGTTTCGACCAGTTGGCCAACCTATAGAACTTTTTGGAGTTGGAGCCACTGAAATGTATGGGCACCACGTCGCGGTGTGTCTCCACGCTCTTGGTGATGAACGTCTTCTTCCACGGCAGGTCGTGTATGCGCCCATTGATCTTGCGCGAGCACAGGCCGGCGGGGAACATGAGCATATGGTTGTCGCTCTTAAAACCCGCCTCCACCATGGCAGGGAACTGCCTGCTCTGTCCACCCGTCTTGTTGATGGGGATGCACAACGGAGCCAGCCCCGGCAGGTTCATCAGCAGGTCGTTGACCAGATAGCGGAAGTTGCCGTCGCAATGACGCCCAATGATGGCACCCAGCGCCACCCCGTCGGCACCGCCCAGGGGGTGGTTGCTCACGTAGGTGTAGAGTTTGCCGTCGTCGGTGGGCGGCAGGTTCTCCTTTCCTTGGATATGCAGGGTCATGTCAAGATAGCGCACACACTCCTCCAACCAGTCGACGCCCACCTTGTCGCGGCTGTCCCAGAGATATGCGTTCACCTCATCCTGGTGAATAATGTGTTTGAGCCATCGGCGCAGGAACCCGGGTACTACTTTTGCTTTCGCACCCATCTTGTCGCTGAGTATCTGGTCGATGTCGATGGTTTTTTCCGATATTTCTCTCATGATAGAAAATATTCTGCAAAAGTACGTCAAGTTTTTCAAAAAGTGGCATTTTTGCGGGAAAAAGTTCCATATTCTCATCATTTTGTCCTATTTGTCCACCATTTTATGCAACTTTCGCAAGCCTTGGGGTTTTTGGACTTAAAGGAATTAAGAGTGTTAGAGGAGTCGGGGAAAGCACAAATCACATTTTCCATGAAAAATACATGGTTAAATTTGGTGGTATGGATTAAAGATATTATATTTGCCACATGACCAAATACTTACTTATGAAACGTATACTTTTTCTATTAGCCGCTTTTTTCCTGTTGGCGCTCCCCTCATGCGCCAAGAAAGTGACAGTGACCATCGACGGCACACTGTCGCCGACGCAGACCTCTCTCTATCTCATCGTCAATGAAGACACAGCCCATGCACAGCGCGTACAGATACAGGACGCACGGTTCTCCGTCACGGTGACGGTAGACCGCAACGCGTTCATCCGTCTGCACGACTACAAGGATTGGCCCGAGCGCAGCGTGTTCGTCCTCATCCCCGACAGCCGCCACATCACCATCGACTGGCGCAACGGCACCATCGAAGGCTCGCCGATGTCAAGTAAATTGCAAGGAGCCATGAGGGAAGTGTCGGAAGCCAATCCCGAGGGATTCCATATCGACGTGTTCTCCGACAACCCTGAAGATTGGGCCAGTGCACGGGAATCGGAACAGCGAATACGCCAGATGATGCAGCAAAAGCAGTTGGAAACCATCCAAAGGGTAATCCAGGAGAACAAGGGCAATTATATTCCCGCATGGATTGTCTTTTGCTATTACAAGAAAGTGGACGAGCCTTTCCGCCATATGTTCGACAGTTATCGCGGGAAGTGGACCAAACATCCTATCCTGAAACTGCTGAAGAGAGAATAACGCGTTGCCTTATCTCGCAATCCATGCCCTACGGTACAGCCGTAGGCTGATAGGCGTGGAACCTTGTCGTTATGCCGCCCGTGGCTTTCGTCGCAATACCTGCAGAGTGCGTTGCAGGTGCAGGCGACGAAGGTCACGGGCGAGTTTGTTTTCCCCCTTTTGGTGAACCCCGTTTTCGCCCCGCAAAATCGTTAAATTTTGCTAAACTGAAAAATATTTGGAAAAAAGTGGGGAATTGTGGGGAATTGTGGGGAAAAATGTGTACTTTTGTAACCCAAATCCTTATTAAGGTGTAACCGATGAGATTCATAGGCAACATAGAAGCGAAAGTAGACGCGAAAGGTCGCGTGTTTTTGCCCGCCGTATTCCGCAAGGAACTGCCGGGCGACGACACGGCTACGCTCATGCTGCGCAAAGATCTCTTCCAAGACTGTCTGGTGCTCTATCCGGAAAGCATCTGGAACGAGCAAACCGACGCCTTGCGCTCACGCCTGAACCGTTGGGTGAAGGAAGAACAACAGTTCTTCCGCGAATACGTGTCGGCCGTGGTGCGGATACCCTTGGACGCCAATGGGCGTTTGCTCATTCCCAAGCGTTATCTCGGCATGGCGGGCATCGACCAGTCGGTACGGTTCATCGGCATGGACGATTGCATCGAGATATGGCGCGAACAAAACGTTGAGAAGCCCTTCGTAGAACCCGAAGAACTGGCAGCACAGCTTAGCAGGCTCATGAGCGGAGCCCCCGACAAACCTTCCGAACAACAGATTTAATCATTAGATGGTGACCACCATTCAGACATACCACGTACCGGTGCTTCTAAAAGAAAGCGTCGACGGTTTGGATATTCAAGCCGACGGAGTCTACGTGGACGTAACCTTCGGAGGCGGCGGACACAGCCGCGAGATACTCAACCGGTTAGGCGACGACGGCCATCTCTACAGTTTCGACCAGGATGCGGATGCCGAGCGCAACATCGGCGAGGCTTTTGCCGACGACACGCGCTTCACCTTCGTCAGGAGCAATTTCCGCTATCTGATGAACTGGATGAGGTATTACGGTGTAGAACATATCGACGGCCTGCTGGCCGACCTTGGCGTGTCGAGCCACCATCTCGACGATGAGCAGCGAGGGTTCTCCTTCCGCTTCGACGCGCCCCTCGATATGCGCATGAACAAACGGGCAGGCATGACCGCGGCCGACATCGTCAACAACTACGAGGAGGAGCAGCTGTCGTCGCTCTTCCATCTCTACGGCGACATGCGCAACGCCCGCCGCGTGGCGAAGGCCATCGTGAAGAGACGTGCGGAGAACGACATCGTCAGCACCCACCAACTGATGGAGGTGCTGTCGCCGGAGATCAGTCGGGAGAGAGAGAAGAAAGAGCTGGCAAAAGCCTTCCAGGCCCTGCGCATCGAGGTGAACCACGAGATGGACGCCCTAAGCGAGATGTTGCAAGCAGCCATCCGCCTGCTGCGCCCTGGAGGTCGGCTGTCGGTCATCACCTACCACAGCGTGGAAGACCGCATCGTGAAGAACATGCTTCGCGCCGGCAACATGGAGGGCAAGGTGGAGCAGGATTTCTTCGGACGCAGCACCTCGCCCATGTCGCCCCTGAGCAACAAGGTGATTGTGCCCAGCGACGAGGAACAGGCCAACAACCCGCGCAGCAGAAGCGCAAAACTAAGAATTGGTATCAAGCAATGACAGAAGACAAGAGATACGACGATATAGACGATCCCATCATCGACCGCGAGACAACGGACGATGAGCAGGAGCCGACGACCGCCACTTCGGGCAAGGAGGAGCGACAGCGCCATACCGATGCGCCGGGAACGCTCAAGCAAGTGATAGAGGAACATGCGCGTGAAGACGAGGACGCACAATCCGGCAACTTCACGCTGCGTAAGATTCTCGGTGGCGACATCCTCACCGCCGACCTGCTCCGCCGTCAGATATGGCTCATCCTGCTCATCGTAGGCTTCATCATCGTCTACGTGGCCAACCGCTACAGTTGCCAGAAATCGCTGTTGGAGCTCAACCGCCTGAACAGGGAGTTGGTAGACACGAAGTACAAGACGCTGTCGCTCTCGAGCGTGCTCACCGAGCGTTGCCGTGAGAGCCACGTGGTGAAGCTGCTCCGCGAGAACAACGACACGACGTTGCACATATCGGACCAACCACCCTATATCATCGACACAAGCAATTAGACACATGAAGAAGTTAGACCATAAGAATACCATACCCCGCTACACCTTCATCGGCCTGGCCATGGTGGCGCTGGTCCTTGTCATCATCGGCAAAGCCCTCTACACGATGACCGCACAGCGCGACTACTGGATGAAGGTGTCGGACCAGCAGAAACGCGACAGCGTGCCCCTGCCCCAGACACGCGGCAACATCTTCAGTTGCGACGGCCAGCTCATGGCCAGCTCGCTGCCTGAATACAGCATGTTCATGGACTTCGAGGTGGGCGGCGAGAAGAAAGACTCACTATGGGATGCCAAGGTGGACAGCATCAGCATGGGCCTGGCACAGATCTTCCCCGAGAAGACCGCCGAAGAGTTCAAGGAATACCTGGAAGAGGGTCGCCATAGCAAGAAGAAACGCCATTGGCCCATCTACAAGAAGCGCGTCACCTACAATGTCTTCTCCGAGGTGAAGAAACTGCCCATCTTCAACCTACCCAAGAACATGGGAGGTTTCCATTATGAGAAGAACAACGCGCGCAGCCGTCCCTTCGGCACCTTGGCAGGCCGCACCATCGGTGCGATGTTCGGCAGGAAAGACACAGCCCGCTTCGGACTGGAACTGTCGTACGACTCGGTGCTCCGCGGCACTCCCGGCATCGCGCATTCACGCAAGGTACGCAACCAGATGCTCAAGCTCACCGACATTCCCCCTGTGAACGGTGAGGATATCGTGACCACCATCGATGTGAAGATACAAGATATCGCCGAGAAAGCCGTGGTCGACGAGATGCGCGAGGTGGATGCCAACGTGGGTGTGGCCATTGTCATGGAGGTGGCCACGGGCGACATCAAGGCCATCGTGAACATGTCGAAATGTGCCGACGGCACCTACCAGGAGTTGCAGAACCATGCCGTGAGCGACCTCATGGAGCCCGGCTCCGTGTTCAAGACCGCCTCCATCATGGTGGCACTCGACGACGGTGTGGTGGACACCACCTACAAGGTGAACACCGGCAACGGCATCTATCCCATGCACGGGCGCGAGATGCGCGACCACAACTGGCGACGCGGCGGTTACGGCACGCTGACCGTGCCGCAGATCATCCAGAACAGTTCGAACGTAGGCACCAGCGTCATCATCGACAAGTTCTACGGCAACGACCCCGAGCGTTTCGTGCAGGGCATCCACCGCATCGGACTGGCCGAGGACCTGCACATCCCCTTGGTGGGCGCAGCCAAGCCCCGTGTGCGTATACCCGAGAAGGACAGCCACGGTATCTACACCAACTGGAGCAAGACCACCCTACCCTGGATGAGCATCGGCTATGAGACGATGATACCTCCCATCTCGACCGTCACTTTCTACAACGCCATCGCCAACAACGGGCGTATGATGCGCCCCCGTTTCGTGAAACAGGTGATGCGTGAAGGCAAGGTGGTGCGCGAGTATCCTCCGCAGGTCATCAAGGAGCATATCTGCAAGGAATCGACACTGAGCAAGGTGCGCACGATGCTGGAGCAGGTGGTGAGCAAGGGCACGGGCAAGAAAGCCCGCTCCACCAAGTTCCTCGTGGCGGGCAAGACAGGCACCGCACAGGTGGCCAAGGGCAAGCTCGGCTATCATTCGGGCGTGATGAACTACCTGCTCAGCTTCGCCGGCTATTTCCCTGCCGACGCACCGCGCTACTCCTGCATCGTCTGTCTGCAGAAGAGCGGTCTGCCCGCCTCCGGCGGCATGAGCGCCACCGTGTTCCACAACATCTCCGAAGGAGTGATGGCCCACGACATCAAGCTCGATGTGAGCGATGCCCGCGAGGAGTTCTCCTCCCCCATCCCCGACGTAAAGGCCGGCGATATGGAAGCCGCCGAGAAGGTGCTCGACATTCTCGGGCTGGCCGTAGCCCAGGGCTGGAGCAAGGAGCAGAAAGAGAAAAAGGACACCTGGGGCATAGCCTCCCGCACCACCAAGGGTGTGAAGATGGAACAGGCCCCCGTATACCAGGCCGACATGATGCCCGACGTGACGGGCATGGGTGCCCGCGACGCCATCTACGCCATCGAACGCCGGGGTGTGGCCACCCGCATCATCGGCCGCGGCAAGGTGGTATCGCAAAGCCTCGCTGCCGGCCATCATATCAATCGGGGCGACACGTGCATCCTGAAATTCGAATAACCCATAACCTGTAAACACATAATATATATATGATGTATCTCAAACAACTGATAGCAGACATCACTCCCATACAAGTGATCGGCAATGTGGACATCGAGATCGGCGGTGTGGACATCGACTCACGCAAGGTAACGGCTGGCCACCTGTTCGCCGCCATCCGAGGCACACAGGTAGACGGCCACAAGTTCATCGACAAGGCCATAGCCAATGGTGCCTCTGCCATCCTCTGCGAAACGGTCCCCGAGGCAGCAGCCGAAGGAGTGACCTACGTGGTGGTAGCCAACACCGAAGAAGCCATCGGCCCGGTGGCCACTACATTCCATGGCCATCCCTCGGAGAAACTGAAACTGGTAGGTGTGACCGGCACGAACGGCAAGACCACCATCGCCACCTTATTATATAATATGTTCCGAAAGATGGGCCATCGCTGTGGTCTACTCTCCACCGTATGCAACTATATCGAGGGAGAGGCGTTGCCCACCGACCACACCACCCCCGACCCCATCGAGCTCAATGAACTGTTGGCACGCATGGTGGATGCCGGTTGCGAATATGCCTTCATGGAATGCAGCAGCCATGCCATCCACCAACACCGCATCGGTGGTCTGCGCTTCGCGGGAGGCATCTTCACCAACCTGACACGCGACCACATGGACTATCACAAGACCGTGGAGAACTACCGCAACGCCAAGAAAGCATTCTTCGACGCACTGCCCAAGGAAGCGTTCGCCATCATCAACGCCGACGACAAGAACGGCAACTATATGGTGCAGAACTGCAAGGCCACGGTGAAGACCTACTCCACACGCAGCATGGCCGACTTCAGGGCCAGGATTCTCGAATGCCATTTCGAGGGCATGTACTTAGAGATAGACGGCCATGAGGTGGGTGTGCAGTTCATCGGCAAGTTCAATGTGAGCAACCTGCTGGCCGTTTACGGTGCCGCCCTGATGCTGGGCAAGCAGAGCGACGAGGTGCTACTGGTGATGAGCACGCTGCACAGTGTGAGCGGCAGGCTCCAGCCCCTGCGCTCGCCCCAGGGATTCACCGCCATCGTCGACTACGCCCATACCCCCGATGCGCTGGCCAACGTGCTCAACGCCATCCATGAGGTGCTCAACGGCAAGGGCAAGGTGATCACCGTATGTGGTGCCGGCGGCAACCGCGACAAGGGTAAGCGTCCGCTGATGGCCCAGGAAGCCGCACGCCAGAGCGACAAGCTCATCATCACGAGCGACAACCCCCGCTTCGAGGAGCCCCAGACGATCATCGACGACATGATGGCAGGTCTCTCCCCCCAGCAGCAGAAGAAAACGCTCACCATCGTCGACCGCAAGGAAGCCATCCGCGCCGCCGTGATGATGGCTGAGAAAGGCGACGTGATACTGGTGGCGGGCAAGGGACATGAAAACTACCAGGAAATCAAGGGAGTGAAGCATCACTTCGACGATTGCGAGGTCATCCAAGAACTGTTCAATTCATAAGGTTGAGGGTTAACTCCAAAACTCCATAAATAGTCAAGAAATATGCTATATTATCTTTTCCGTTTTCTCGAACAATTCGGCATCCCCGGCTCCCACCTGTGGGGGTATATCTCTTTCCGCGCGCTGTTGGCGCTCATCCTGTCGCTGATCATCTCGGCCTGGGTGGGCGAGAAATTCATCAGCTACCTGCGCCGCAAACAGATTACAGAGGTGCAACGCGACGCCAAGATCGACCCCTTCGGCGTGAAGAAGATCGGTGTGCCATCGATGGGCGGTGTCATCATCATCCTCGCAATCCTCATACCCGTGCTGCTGTTGGGTCGCATGCGCAACATCTACCTCATCCTGATGATCATCACCACCGTATGGCTGGGTGTATTGGGAGGTCTTGACGACTACATCAAGATATTCCGCCATAACAAGGAAGGACTGCACGGCAAATTCAAGATTGTGGGCCAGGTGGGCCTGGGGCTGATCGTGGGCCTGGTGCTCTGGTCGAGTCCTGATGCCAAGATCAACGAGAACGTGGCGGTGGAGCGCCAAGGTCATGAGGTGGTCATCCACAAGACCGAGGCGGAGAAATCGCTGAAGACCACCATCCCCTTTGTGAAAGAGCACAACCTCGACTATTCCGACCTGACGAGCTTCTTCGGTGAATATAAGAACGCCGCCGGTTGGATACTGTTCGTCATCATGACCATCTTCGTGGTGACCGCCGTGAGCAACGGCGCCAACCTCAACGACGGCATGGACGGCATGTGTGCCGGCAACTCCGCCATCATAGGCGTGGCGTTGGGCATCCTGGCCTACGTAAGCAGCCATGTGGAGTTCGCCTCTTACCTCAACATCATGTATATACCCGGTTCGCAGGAACTGGTGATATTCATGTGTGCCTTTGTGGGCGCCCTCATCGGATTCCTCTGGTATAACGCTTATCCCGCCCAGGTGTTCATGGGCGACACCGGCTCGCTCACCATCGGCGGCATCATCGCCGTGTGCGCCATCATCATCCACAAGGAACTGTTGCTTCCCATCCTGTGCGGCATTTTCTTCGTCGAGAGCCTGAGCGTGATTATCCAGGTGTGGTACTTCAAGCGCGGCAAGCACCGTGGCGTGAAGCAGCGCATCTTCAAACGCACGCCCATCCACGACAATTTCCGCACCGAGGAGAGCCAGCTCGACCCCGACTGCAAATATGTGTTCAAGAAGCCCCGTGGTGTGGTGCACGAGTCGAAGATCACCGTCAGGTTCTGGATCATCTCCATCCTGCTGGCCGTGCTCACCATCATCACACTGAAGATAAGATAACCAATACAAAACATACGCTATCATGTCAAGAATAGTCATTTTAGGAGCTGCCGAGAGCGGTGCAGGAGCCGCCGTTCTGGCGAAGAAAGAAGGGTTCGACGTGTTCGTGAGCGACATGTCGACCATCAAGGACCGTTACAAAGCGCAACTGGAAGCCCACAAGATAGACTGGGAGGAAGGTCACCACAGCATCGAGAAGATTCTCAACGCCGACGAGATCATCAAGAGCCCCGGCATACCCGACACAGCACCCGTGATACGACAGGCCCGCGAGCGCGGCATACACATCATCAGCGAGATTGAGTTCGCCGGACGCTATACCGACTCGAAGATGATTTGCATCACCGGCAGCAACGGCAAGACGACCACCACCTCGCTCATCTACCATATCTTCAAGGACGCCGGCTACGATGTGGGGCTGGCAGGCAACATCGGCAGGAGCCTGGCCCTTCAGGTGGCCGAGGAGCCCCATGCCTACTATGTGATTGAGCTGAGCTCATTCCAGCTCGATAACATGTACGACTTCAAGGCCGACATCGCCATCCTGCTCAATATCACCCCCGACCATCTGGACCGTTACGACAACTGCATGCAGAACTATGTCGACGCCAAGATGCGCATCACGCAGAACCAGACCGAGGCCGACAGTTTCATCTATTGGAACGACGACCCCATCATCCAGCGCGAGCTGGCCAAATACGATATCCGTGCCATCCAATACCCCTTCTCGCTGTTGAAGGAAAAGGGCAGCATCGGTTATATCGAGGAAGGAAAGTACATAATAGAGCGCCCCACACCCTTCAACATGGAGCAGGAGGAGCTCAGCCTGTCGGGTGTGCACAACATCTACAACTCGCTGGCTGCGGGCATCGCCTCCAACATCGCCGGCATCAGGAAGGAGTGCATCCGCAAGAGCCTGAGCGACTTCCCCGGTGTGGAGCATCGTCTGGAACGTGTGGCCACGGTGAAAGGAGTGACCTACATCAACGACTCCAAGGCCACCAACGTGGATGCCTGTTGGTATGCCTTGGAGAGCATGACCACACCCACCATCCTCATCATCGGCGGCAAGGACAAAGGCAACGACTACGCCCCCATCATGGACTTGGTGAGGAAGAAATGTGCCGGTCTGGTGTTCCTGGGTGCCGACAACGCCAAGTTGCACGGAGCCTTCGACAGTCTGGGCCTACCCATCGCCGACACCCACAGCATGCGCGACTGTGTGGAAGCCTGCTACCGGATGTCGCAGCCCGGCTATACCGTGCTGTTGAGTCCGTGTTGCGCCAGCTTCGACCTGTTCAAGAACATGGAAGACCGAGGAGAGCAATTCAAGACATTGGTAAGGAGCCTGTAGGATGGAGAACAAGATCAGCGGCATATTCAAGGGCGACAAGGTGATATGGATGGTGTTCTTCTTCCTGTTCATCGTCAGCATGGTGGAAGTGTTCAGTTCCTCCAGCACCCTGTCGTATAAGTCGGAGGACTACTGGGCACCGGCCATCAAGCATTTCCAGACCTGGTGTCTGGGCATCATACTGATGATCTTGGTGCTGAACATCGACTGCAAGTATTTCCGCATCGCCACACCTTTCCTGCTGTTCATCTCGTTCATCACCCTGCTCTACGTGCTGGTGGCCGGTGTGTCGGAGAACGGTGCCAGCCGCTGGATCAACCTGCTTGGATTTCAGTTCCAGCCATCTGAGCTGGCCAAGAGCACCTTGGTGCTGGCCACTGCCCAGGTGCTCAGTGCCATGCAGACGGAAAACGGTCCGGAAAAGAACACGATGAAGTTCGTGCTCATCACCTCGTCGTTCCTCATCGTGCCCGTGATGTTCGAGAACCTCTCGACAGCCGTCCTGATGGGTTTGATCGTGGTCTTGATGATGTTCATCGCCAAGGTGCCCTATCGCCAGTTGGGCAAGATCCTGGGCGTGGTGGCCGTGGTGGGCGTGGTGGCCGTGAGCGGCGTGATGCTCATAGGGTCGACGGAAGAGAAGGCCAACGACAAGCAGAACCTAAGCGAGCAGTTCGAGCGCAAGGGCGAGGCCGACGACCCCTCACTCTTCGACAAGATCTTCCACCGTGCGAGCACCTGGAAAGGGCGTATCATGAAGTTCCTCACATCTGAGGAAGTCAAGCCCGAGGACTACGACCTCGACACCTATTCGCAGGTAGGTCATGCCAACATCGCCATCGCCTCGTCGAACATCGTGGGCAAGGGCCCCGGCAACAGTGTGGAGCGTGATTTTCTGCCACAGGCCTTCTCCGACTTCATCTATGCCATCATCATCGAGGAGATCGGCATCTGGGGTGGTGCCCTGGTGGCGTTGCTCTACATCATCCTGTTGTTCAGGACCGGTCGCATCGCCTCGCGCTGCGAAAACAACTTCCCCGCCTTCCTGGTGATGGGATTGGCGTTGATGATGGTGACACAGGCGCTCTTCAACATGCTGGTGGCGGTAGGACTGGTTCCCGTTACGGGTCAGCCGTTGCCATTGATCAGCAAGGGCGGTTCATCGATCGTGTTCAGCTGCATCAACATCGGTGTCATCCTGTCGGTGAGTCGTTCGGCACGCCGCAAAGGTGAGACGCAAGAAGTGAGAGGTGAGAAGTGAGAGGTGAGAAAAAAGTGTGGATAATTTTGCACTAAATTGTTTCCATGCGAAAAAAAAATTGTACTTTTGCATATCAATAGCGAATACGTTCATGGACAAGAGTTTAAGAATCATCATTAGCGGTGGAGGAACGGGAGGACACATCTTCCCCGCCATCTCCATTGCCAACGCCATCAAGAAGAAACGCCCCGATGCGGAAATCCTGTTCGTGGGTGCTTTGGGCCGTATGGAGATGCAGCGTGTGCCCGCCGCCGGATATAAGATCGAAGGACTCCCCATCGCCGGTTTCGACAGGAAGAACCTGCTGAAGAATTTCGTGGTTCTCTACAAAATCTGGAACAGTCAGCGCAAGGCCAAGAAGATCATCGCCCGTTTCCAACCCATGGCCGCCGTGGGTGTGGGCGGTTACGCCAGTGGTCCCACGCTCAACAAGTGTGCCGCCAAGGGCATCCCCTGCCTGATCCAGGAACAGAACTCCTATGCCGGCGTGACCAACAAGTTGCTCGCCAAGAAAGCGAAGAAGATTTGCGTGGCCTACGAAGGCATGGACCGTTTCTTCCCCGCCGACAAGATCGTGATGACCGGCAACCCGGTACGTCAGGCGCTATTGGAATGTCCGCTCACCCGCGAGGAAGCCATCCGCCAGTTCGGTCTCGACCCCGAGAAGAAGACCGTGTTGCTCGTTGGCGGCAGTCTGGGTGCCCGCACCATCAACGAGAGCGTGCTGGCACATCTCGACCTGGTGGAGTCGTCGGGTATTCAGTTTATCTGGCAGACCGGCAAGTACTACCATGAGGAGATACAGCAACGTCTGAAAGACCATGCCGAGCTGCCCATGCTCAAGGTGACCGACTTCATCAGCGACATGGGAGCCGCCTACAAGGCCGCCGACCTGGTGATCAGCCGTGCCGGAGCGAGCAGCATCTCCGAGTTCTGCCTCATCGGCAAACCCGTGATCCTGGTGCCCTCGCCCAATGTGGCCGAAGACCACCAGACGAAGAATGCCATGGCACTGGTGAACAAAGATGCCGCGCTGTATGTGAAGGATGCCGAGGCACGCGAGAAGCTGTTGCCATTAGCCGTTGAGACCGTGGGCGACGAGGAGCGTTTGCGCACCTTAGGAACCAACATCCTGAAGATGGCTCTTCCCGACTCCGCCGACATCATCGCCGACGAGGTGATCCGTCTGGCCACCGGCGAAGAATAACCATCCGTAGAACGTAAGACAAAAGGAAAAGAAATGCAGTTGAAAGATATCAAATCCGTATATTTCATAGGAGCCGGCGGCATCGGCATGAGCGCCATCGCCCGCTATTTCCTGCACCAAGGACTGGTGGTGGCAGGCTATGACAAGACGCCTACCCCACTCACCGAGAGTCTATGTCAGGAAGGCATGGACATCCATTTCACCGATGATGTGGCGCTGATTCCCGAGGCATGCAAGGATGTGGACACCACGCTGGTGGTCTACACCCCCGCCATCCCCTCGAGCCACAGCGAGTTGACCTTCTATCGCGACCACGGCTTTGAATTGCAGAAGCGTGCCCAGGTGCTGGGCACCTTGGCCGAGGCACACAAGGCATTGTGTGTGGCGGGCACCCATGGCAAGACCACCACGTCGGCCATGCTCGCCCATATCATGTATGAGAGTGCCCCGCGCTGCAACGCTTTCCTCGGCGGCATTTCGAAAAACTACGGCACCAACTACCTGCTTTCCGACAGTGAGTATGTGGTGTTGGAGGCTGATGAATACGACCGCTCTTTCCATTGGCTGCACCCCTGGATCAGCGTCATCACCGCCGTCGATGCCGACCACCTCGACATCTATGGCACGGAGGAAGCCTATCGCGAGAGCTTCCGCCATTACACCACGCTCATCCGCGAGGGCGGCGCTTTGGTCATCCACGAGGGTGTGGAGCTGACTCCCGCCGTAGGTGCCGGCGTGAAGGTATATGAATATGGCGAGCAAGGAGGCGACTTCCATGCCGAGAACGTCGTGATCGACAATGGAGAGATCACCTTCGACTTCATCTCGCCCCTGGGCGACATTCCCCAGGTGAGTCTTGGCCAGCCCATCCCCATCAACATCGACAATGGTGTGGCCGCCATGGCAGTAGCCCAACTGAGCGGTTGCACCCCCAAGGAGATCAAGCAAGCCATGGCCACCTTCGGCGGTGTGGACCGTCGTTTCGACTTCAAGGTACGCACCCCGCGTCATGTGCTGTTGAGCGACTACGCCCACCATCCGAAAGAGATTTTCCAGAGCGCCCGCAGCCTGCGCGAACTGTATAAGGACCGTAAGATCACCGTCATCTTCCAGCCTCATCTCTACACCCGCACCCGCGATTTCTACAAGGATTTCGCAGCGAGCCTGAGTTTGCTCGACGAGGTGATACTCTGCGATATCTATCCCGCCCGCGAGGAGCCCATCCCCGGGGTCAGCGAGCGTCTCATCTACGACCACCTGGGTGCAGGTGTCCGCAAGCAGTGCATCCGTCGCGCCGATGTGCTCGACTTTGTGAGGAGTCGCGATTTCGACGTGTTGCTCATCCTCGGAGCCGGCGACTTAGACAACGAGGTGCCCCAAATCGCCCAGCTTATCCTGGATAAAGAACGCTGACAACGGACAAGAAGGAGAGAGAAGGATGCGTATCGGTCAGCGACACATATTCATCGCACTGGATGTTCTCTTGGCGATATACCTCATATTCGCCATCACATCGTTCAACAAGCACGATGACGCGGAACTCACCTGCAAGGAAGTGAAGATCAACATCACCGACCACCACGACATGGGGTTCCTGTCCGCCCAGGACATCAAGGTGGCATTGCAGCGGTCGCGTCTCTATCCCGAGGGGCAGCTCATCGGCAGCGTCGACCCCCGCGCCATCGAGGATGCGTTGAAGAAGAACCCGTTTGTGAGCGATGCCCAATGCTATAAGACGCAAAACGCCACCGTCCACATCAGTGTAACACAGCGCACTCCCGTGGTGCGTGTGAAGAGCGAGAACGGCGAGGATTACTATATCGACAACCGCGACAGCATCATGCCCACGTCGGGTTACATCTCCAACCTGCCCATCGCCACGGGCAACATCACCAAATGGTACGCCCGCAACTACGTGGCCCCCATGTGCCGCCACATGTCGGAAAACGAGTTGTGGAGCAACCAGATAGAGCAGGTGAACGTACTTCCCGACAAGACGATAGAGCTGGTGCCCCGTGTGGGCGATCATGTGGTGAACATCGGTAGGTTGCCCGAGCACAACGACAATGCGCGCCGCGAGCAAGGCATCTTCCAGTTTCTCGACAACAAGCTCACCCGTCTGGAGAAATTCTACCGCTACGGCTTGAGTCAGGCTGGATGGAACAAATACTCCTACATCAACCTGGAGTTTGACAACCAGATCATCTGCAAACGCCACAAGAAAGATGGCTCACCAGACATCGTGAGCGAGCCTGCCGAAACGCAACCCGCCACGAGTACCGCCGACAAGAAACCAACGGCTGAGAAGAAACCCTCCGCCGACAAGAAGCCAGCGGCGGAAAAGAAGCCAGCGGCGGAAAAGAAGCCAGCGGCGGACAAGAAAAAACCTGAAAAGAAAACCGACAAGAAGCAGGCCGACAAGAAGCCTGCCCCTGAGAAGAAAAAGAATTAGTTTCAAACGTAAAACATCAATATCATATAATTATGCCACAGAAGGAGTTTATAGTAGCCATTGAATTGGGTTCCGCGAAAATCACCGGCATCGCGGGCAAGAAGAACGCCGACGGCAGCCTCAACGTGTTGGCTGTCGCCGAGGAAGACTCATCGTCATGCATCCGCAAGGGCATGGTCTACAACTTAGACAAGACCAGCCAGAGCATCACCAACATCCTGAAGAAACTAAGACAAGCATTGAAATCGGAAATCGCCATGGTATACGTAGGCGCCAGCGGCCAATCCATCCACTGCGTGAAGAACGTGGTGGTGAGAGACCTGCCCGACGACACGATCATCACTCAGGATATCATCAACGATATCATGGACAGCAACCGCGCCATGGTCTATCCCGAGCAGGAGATTCTCGACGCCATCACCCAGGAATACAAGGTGGGCGCCCAACTGCAGGCCGACCCCATCGGCATCCAGGCCAAGCGCCTTGAGGGCAACTTCCTGAACATCCTGCAGAACAAGAGCTATTACCGCAATCTGAACAAATGTTTCGACAAGGCCGGTATTGAAATTGCCGAGATGTATCTCGCCCCGATGGTCATGGCCGAGAGTGTGCTCACCGAGAGCGAGTTGCGCGGCGGCTGCGTGCTGATCGACCTTGGAGCCGAAACCACCACCGTATCGGTGTATTACAAGAACATACTCCGCCACCTGTCTGTCATCCCCCTTGGCGGCAACAACATCACCAAGGATATCGCCTCGCTGCACATGGAGGAGGCCGATGCCGAACAGGCCAAGCTGAAATACGCATCGGCCTACACCGACATCAACGACATCGAAGAGAACGCCACCATCAAGGTGAAAGAAGACCTGAACATCAGCAGCAAGCTGTTCATCGAATGTGTGGAGGCCCGCGTGCAGGAAATCATCGAGAATGCGTGGAACCAGATACCCCAGGAATATGCATCGCGCAACCTTCTGGGTGGCATCGTGCTCACCGGCGGTGGCTCCAACATGAAGGATATCAAGGCTGCTTTCCGCAACTATACCCACATCGACAAGATACGAATCGCCAACACTGTGAAGCAGACGGTCACCTCCAACCTGCCCGAGATAACCGCCCAGGACGGCAAGATGAATACGGCGTTGGGACTCTTGGCCAAGGGCGATATGAATTGCGCGGGTGTTCCCGCCAACAAGAGCGGCGACCTTTTCAGCAGCGTGGAAACGAGCCATCCCGTACAGGAGCCTCGCACCGAGACGCCCAAAGGCCCAGGTGTGATCATGTCGCCCGAGGAACGTGCCGAGCTCGAGAAGCGCAAGATCGAAAAGGAGCGTCAAGAGCAACAGTTGCGTGAGATGGAAGCCGCCAAGGCACGAGAACAAGAAGAAGAGGAACCCATCAAGAGCCCCGAGAAGAAGAAAAAGAAATTTGGCAAGCTCTTCGACTCCGTGAAAGACTATGTCACGAAAATCGTTTCCGAAGAATAACCTCTGACAGCTTAGATAATTATGGCAAAGAAACAAAACATATCCGACAACAATATGGACAAGAATAACGACAATACGCTGAACTTCGGTTATCCCGACGGAACCGACAGCATCATCAAAGTGATTGGTGTGGGCGGCGGCGGCGGCAATGCCGTGAACCACATGTACCGCGAAGGCATCCACGATGTGACCTTCGTGGTGAGCAACCTCGACAAGCAGGCACTCAACGATTCACCCGTGCCCGTGAAACTTCTCCTCGGCAAGGAAGGCCTTGGAGCAGGCAACAAGCCAGAGAAGGCCCGCATGGCAGCGGAGGAGAGCGTCGACGACATACGTAAATTGCTCAACGATGGCACCCAGATGGCGTTCATCACCGCCGGCATGGGTGGTGGTACGGGTACTGGTGCCGCTCCCATCATCGCCCGCGAGTCGAAAGAGATGGGCATCCTGACCGTCGGTATCGTCACCATCCCCTTCCGCTGGGAAGGAATGAAGAAAATCATCCAGGCCCTGGATGGTGTGGAGGAGATGTCGAAGCACGTCGATGCCCTGTTGGTCATCAACAATGAGCGTCTGCGCCAGATTTATCCCGACCTGACCGTACTCGACGCTTTCGCCAAGGCCGACGACACGTTGAGCGTGGCCGCCAAGAGCATCGCCGAGATCATCACCGTGCATGGACTCATCAACCTCGACTTCAACGATGTGAAGACGGTGCTGAAGGATGGTGGCGTGGCCATCATGAGCACCGGCTATGGCGAAGGCGACGGTCGTGTGCGCAAAGCCATCGAAGACGCGCTCAACTCACCGTTGCTCAACGACAACGATGTGTTCAACTCGAAGAAGATCCTGCTCAGCATCGCTTTCGCCAACAACAGCGAGGGCAGCTCGGGCCTGATGATGGACGAGATGAACGACGTGAACGATTTCATGGGCAAGTTCGGCGACGAGTTCGAGATCAAATGGGGTCTGGCAGTAGATCCCGACCTTGGCAAGAAGGTGAAGGTGACCATCCTCGCTACCGGTTTCGGCATCGAGAATGTCGATGGCATGCCCGAACACCTGAAGAAGCATACCGCCGAGGATATCGACCGCATCAACCAGATAGAGGAGACGCGCCAGAGAAACGCCGAAAGGATGGACCACTACTATGGCGATGGCAACAGTAGCCTGCGCAAGCGCCGTCCGCATATTTTCTATTTCAAGCCCGAGGACTTAGACAACGAGGATGTGATACTGGCCGTAGAAAACACGCCTACCTACAAACGCAACCGTGAGGCTCTCAACGAGATCAAGAAGATGTCGACGGTGCAGGTACAAGGCGATTCCAAGGAGGAGGAAACGACTGCCGAGGAAACCTCCGGTAAGATCCAATTCGCATAAAAACTATCCGTCATGGCACTATTCGATCAAATCAGTGAAGACATCAAGTCGGCGATGAAGGCGCGCGACCGTGTGCGTCTGGAAACCTTGCGCAACATCAAGAAAGTGTTCTTGGAGGCAAAGACCGCTCCCGGCGCCAACGACACGCTGGAGGATGCCGATGCCTTGAAGATCATCCAGAAACTGGCCAAGCAGGGACGTGAGTCGGCCACCACCTATACCGAGCAGAACCGTCAGGACCTGGCCGATGCCGAAATGGCGCAAGTAGCCGTCATCGAGGAGTACCTGCCCCGTCAGTTGAGCGAGGCGGAGATAGAGGCCGAGGTGCGCGAGATCATCGCCGCCACGGGGGCTTCGACGATGAAGGATATGGGTCGCGTGATGGGTCTGGCCAGCAAGAAAATGGCAGGCAAGGCCGACGGACGCGTCATCTCCACCGTGGTGAAGCGGCTGCTCTCCTGATCTTTTTAGAAGATAAAGGAAGAAAAAGGAAAATAGAGGACAATTCCAAGTAATTGGGGATTTGTCCTCTTTTTCTATATTATTACCGCCATCCAGGAAAACATGCCGTTGTTTGCAGGACACCTGCAGGGTTACGAAAAGGACCTTTCCCTGCCAGAACAATCCATCTGCATACTCATCAAATTTTTTCAGGGATACATAGGATATATTCACGCGAACAGTTCGCGCATCACCTGTGTGCTGTTGAGCAAGGGAAATCCCGGCACATGCAGGCGGTAATAATCGATGATGACATCAACGCAACGGTTACGCTCGGCCCTGGTCATGCGGAAAAGATGCATCGTCTCGTAGTTCAGTCGCATAAGCGTACCTATATAGGCAGCCTCATCAGGCGGTATGACATCATGGTGCGGCGGCAACTCCACCGAATAGCATCCGTTTTGCAGGTCGAAGAAACAGCCAGGCCGGTAATCCTCGGTGTTGGGGAAGAAACCCACGAAACGTGTCAGCCTCATCATCATGACCAGGTGGAAATTGGCAAGATGGCCTTGGGCAGCATCGAGCCACTCCATGCTCTGCGCCATATAATGGAATAGCGCCACATTCTGCTGTTCACTCTTGGTGGCATGATAGAGAAACTCCGCCAAGAAGAGCGCCAAGGCATTCTTGACAGGGTCGACACGCAATAGCGTATAAGGCATCCACATCACCGCCTCGCGCAGATTGTAGATCGATGCGTTCATCCGCTGGTCGTATTCCACATCAAGCAAGGAGAGCGGTTGGAAGAGCGGCTTGCGGAACTTACCTTTCACCGATTTCGGCAGACGAGCCACCACCGACACCCTGCCCTCTGCCTCGGTGAAAAGATCGACGATGATTTTCTGCTCACCATATTTAATTGTACGGAGCACTATGGCCTTTGTCTTTCTCAACATACGCCCACAAAAATAGTCAAAAATGACGTTTCAGCCATTGAAAAGAACAAAAAAAACGATTAGAAAAGAAAAATATTTGAAAAAATTTGGTGGGAAACGAAAAAAGCAGTAACTTTGCACCCGCAAAAATAAGTCGATGGTCCCTTCGTCTATCGGTTAGGACGAGAGATTTTCATTCTCTAAAGAGCAGTTCGACTCTGCTAGGGACTACCATTCAAAAACAAAAACAACTAACAACAGAGATGGCAAACCATAAATCATCACTCAAGAGAATCCGTCAGGACAAGAAGAAGAACCTTCACAACAGGTATTACGCCAAGACGATGCGTAACGCCGTGCGCAAGCTTCGCGCCATTACCGACAAGGAAGAAGCCTTGAAACTCTACCCCAGCGTCCAGAAGATGTTGGACAAGTTGGCTAAGATCAACATCATCCACAAGAACAAGGCCGCCAACCTGAAGTCGAGTCTGGCCAACCAGATCAACAAGATGGCTTAATAGGTATACGACAACATACGTTTGCCGCAATTGCTTCGTGCAGTTGCGGCATTTTTTGCGTGGTATGAGAGATAGAAAGGACAAGGCAGAATAAGTTGTTGCTACAAATGTGCATGTTTTCAAGGAAAGAGTGTCTTGTTTTGCGAAAAAAAGCGTATCTTTGTGGATGATAACCTCAAACAGACTTTTCTTATGTATTACCTGAGCACTCCCATCCTGAGAAAAGCCCTCCTTTCCCTGTTCATCGTCGCCGGGACGGTTTTCTGCACCATCAGCGCCCAGACGGCGGCACAGATGAACGAGTGGAGCCGACAGGCACAAGAGGCGGAGGAAAACGAGCAATACGCCGAGGCCATCGCCTACTATGAACTGTACCGCGAAGGCTATGCCAAGAACTATTCGGAGAGCGACGACACCTACGCCCTCGTCTTGTTCAAACTGGCACGTTGTTATTTCAACACCGGCAACTATCTCAAGGCCGCCGAATGGGGCGAGAAGGAGGCCGCAGCCACACTCTCCCTATACGGCAAAGCCGACGAGGATTTCGCCACCTCGATGCAGAACCTGTCGGTATATTATTCCCGCTTGGGCGACCAGGCCAAGACCATCGACTGCGCACGTATAGCCGTGGAAGCCTACAAGACCTCCGTGGGCGAGCAGCACCCCAAATACGCCCAAGCACTGAGCAACCTGGCACGGTTCCTCTCCGACCGTGGCGACTACGGCGAAGCCATGCGGATGGAAACCATGGCCATGCAGGTGCTGAAGACCACACAGGGAGATGGCAGCGAGTCGTATATCACCTCGCTGAACAACCTGTCGGTATATTGCGCCCAACTTGGCGACGCCTCGAAAGCTTTGGAATATGCGCAGGCAGCCCAAGAACAACTCGTCGCCACCGGCCAGGTCGATGGTGCCGACTATGCCATGACCCTCGACCGACTGGCCAACTACCACTCATCACTTGGCGACTATAGCAAGGCTGTGGAACTGTGCGTACAATCGATGCGACTGCTGCGCAACACCGTAGGCACCAACCACCCCGACTATGCCACTGTGCTGAGTCATCTCGCCAACAACACCTCGCTATTAGGCAGCCAACGCCGCGCCATCGACTTAGGCACACGCGCCCTGACCATCAGGCAATCAACACTGGGAAAAGACCACCCGCTCTGCGCCCAGTCGCTGAACAACCTGTCGCATTATTACAATGCGCTCGGCGACAACACCCATGCGGTGGAATATGGCGAACGCGCCCTGGCCATCTGGCACCAGGAGGCCGACGGCATGAACACCGACTATGCCGCATGCCTGAGCAACCTGTCGAACTACTATTCCGCGCTCGGAGATATAGAGAAAGCCGTCGACTACTGCGTGCGAGCCGCCGAGATACGCAAGGCCGTGCTCGGAGCCACACATCCCGACTACGCCCTCTCGCTGAACAACCTCGCCTCGCTCTTCTTCCGCCACGGGGAATACGAGCGCGCCAAGGAAACCGGCACACGGGCGATGATGACCAGCCGCACGAGTCTTGGCGAACAGCATCCCTACTATGCCACGGCCCTGACCAACCTCGCCGGCTACCATGCCATGTTGGGCGATTACGACGCCAGCCTCGATTTCTTCGGCCAGAGCATCAGCATCAGCCATGCCAACGTGCTGCAGCAATTCCCAAGCCTGACCACCAAACAGCGGGCATTGTTCTGGGCGAAGGAGAGCTATGAGTTCACCGACCTCTTCCCCGCCTACACCTATTTGGCTCATGCCAGCACCGCCCCCGACCTTTACGACAAGTCGTGTCTCTTCGCCAAGGGCCTACTGCTGTCGACGGAGATTGAGATGAACAAACTGATACAAGAGAGCGGCGACCAGGAAGCCTTGCGCATGTTCGAGGAATTGCAGCTCAACCGCATGCTGCTCCAGCAACAGTTTGAGACACCCATAGCCCAGCGCCACCTCAACACCGACTCGCTGATACGCCTCGTCAACCGCCAAGAGCGGGCTTTGGTGAGACGGTCGAAGGTGTATGGCGACTTCACGCAACACCTCCACACCACCTGGAAGGATGTGCAGCAAGCATTGAAAGCCGACGAGTTGGCAGTGGAATTCCTCTCTTTCGAGCTTTACGGCACCGACTCGACCATGGTGGCTGCGCTCACACTGCGCAAGGACGACCAAGCTCCTAAGTTCACCCCCTTGTTCGAACGAAGGCGGCTGTCGCAGGTGAGCGACCCCACCTTTTACCATTGCCCGGAACTGACCGACCTGGTATGGAAACCCATCTCAGCCGAGCTTCATGGCATCCGCCGTATCTACTTCTCGCCCGCCGGTGCTTTGCACAACATAGGCATTGAATACGCACCGGGGATGGAGACCTATGAGATGTACAGGCTCTCGACGACGCGCGAAGTGATCACCTACTCAGAAACCCACCCCAGCCCTCCCGAAGGGCGGGAGTACGCTACCACCCCTGACCCCTCCTTCCCGAAGGAGGGGAAAAGAGAGATGTCATCCTTCCCGAAGGAGGGGAAAAAAGATACTCCGCTGGCCACCCTTTATGGCGGCATCGACTACGATGCTCCCGCGACCAACGTCACCCCCTCCTTGGGAGGGGGCTGGGGGGAGGCTTCAGATGGCGAGATGTTGGTAGAACTCCACCGCGCCTTCGTCGACAGCCTCGACATGCGCGGGTTGTCAGCCAAGTCGCTGCCCTCCACCCTCATCGAGGTGGAGGCCATCAAGGAATCCTTCGAGCGGAAGAACCGGCAAGTAGGGTTCTTTGTAGGACGGGAAGCCACCGAGGCATCATTCAAAAACCTGGGAGGCCACACATCGCCTATCCTGCATATCGCCACCCACGGTTTCTATTTCACCGAGAAGCAGGTAGCAGGCCAGAGCAAGTTGCGATTCTTAGGACAAAACTTCTCTGTCAACCCCTCCTTGGGAGAGGGACGGGGGGAGGCTCCCTTGACAGGGGGACGGAGGGAGGCGCCACTCTCCGAAGACAAAGCACTCACGCGCAGCGGACTGCTCTTCGCGGGAGCCAACAGTGCGCTGCAGGGCAAGGACATCCCCCTGGGCGAAGACGACGGCATCCTCACCGCCCAGGAGATCTCGCGCATGGACCTGAGGGGTGTCGAACTCGTGGTGCTCTCCGCCTGCCAGACGGGTAAGGGCGACATCAACCAAGGCGAGGGTGTGTTCGGTCTGCAACGCGGCTTCAAGAAAGCCGGAGCCAAGACCATCGTGATGAGTCTGTGGGAGGTGGCCGACGAAGCCACGCAGATACTCATGAACGCCTTCTACGACCAGCTCATCCTGGGAAAGAGTAAGCGGCAGGCCTTCCGTGAGGCACAAAAGGAGTTGCGTGCCCACAGCGGCGGCCGTTACGACCATCCCCAGTTTTGGGCCGCCTTCGTGCTATTGGACTGAATGTTAGAATAAGGAGAAGCAACATAGATTTTGTATAATTATTGTTATTTTCCCATAATATTTGTTGAATTATTCCGTAAATTATTGTATTTTTGCAGCGAATAAAAATTATCGACACAACTATAGACAATTTGGGAAACCAAATCTTTCAAGCATGTATGCACCATCATGAGTTTCAATCATGAAACAATTACGAACAACAAGATATAGCAAATAGATTACATTGAGTTAGAAGGAAAAAGAAACGAAACAACGAGATATGGTGAGGAAAATACTTTATTTCGCCATGTTGTTCTTAGTGCTCCACATGTCGAGCGCTATGGCACAAGAACGAAGCGATGACACTTTGGCTGCCGACAGCAGCAATTTTGTCACCGCCAGTTTGGTTGTGTCCGCCCCTTCGGAAGCCCTCTATTCCGTATTCGGCCATCTGGCCCTGCGCATGGAATGCCCCACCCACCAGCTCGACTATATTTTCACCTTCGAGAGCGACACCGATGTGAACGCCTTCATGACGTTCATCGCCGGCAAGGCACAAGCCAAATACATCGCCGTACCCGGCTCCGTGTTCATCAACGACGGTCAAGCCATCGGCAGGGAGATCAAGCAATACAAGCTCAACCTGACCCACCACGAGAAGCAGGAGCTGTGGAGGTTGCTCGACAACGACATGATGGCAGGCAGTAACCGCCATTTCAACCTGTTGTTTGACAACTGCGTACATAGCACCATAGCCAACATACAGGCATGTCTCGTGGACGACGAGTTCGAGTGGGGTCCTACTCACCCCCCTTATGACCAATGCGACGGCGATGTGTTCCGCCAGGTAATCCACCCCTCCCCTTGGGCGGAGTTCATCTATATCACCGTCGTGGGAACTATCTACGACAACCATTCCGCCATGGAGTACCGGACCAGTCCGGAGACCCTCATCCCCCTGTTGCGGGAGGCTCGGCTGGTGGACAAGGTGACGGGCGAGAAACGTCCCGTCATCACCGATGAGGGCACAGTGCTCGTGAAGGAGCGGCAGCACCTGAAAGCCACCCCCTTCTCTCCACTCGTCGCGTTCGGCACCTTGCTGGCCGTCACCCTGCTGGTCACCTTAGCTGAATGGAGATGGGGAAAACGTAAGAAGGCCCGCGTGTTCGACGTGTTGCTCTTCACCGCACAAGCCCTGATAGGTTTGTTGTTGCTCTTCATCACGTTCTATTCCGAGTTGTTCGACAGCAACTGGAATTGGTATCTCATTATCTTCAACCCGTTGCCACTGCTTTTCCTGCTGTTTTGCAAGAAAAGACAACCGTCCATGATCTGGTGGTCCAGCTACAGTGCGGTTCTAACCGGTTTCCTGTTGGCCACTCCCTTTCTCAAGGTACTCGACCTGCCCCACCAACTGATTACGGGGTCGCTGCTGGTTAGAAGCCTCAGTCTACTGTTCCAAGCGAAAAAGAAAAAAACATCAAAATAAGAAAATATGAAAAAACATCATCACAACAGATCAGCCCGATGGTATATGGCCATCATGCTCTGCCTTATGTGCTCCCTGCATGCTTTCGCAGGAAAGACCACTTATTATTATAGGGCTACCGCCTATGCCTCGCCGACAGGTGGCGGAAAGGTGTACGTCGCCACCCAACGCACGGATTCACCATCCTACCAAACTGTAACCAACCAAGGCCTTTCCATTACCGGCAGTGTCGACACTTACGCCCGACAAGGCACCACCACCTTCTATTATTACGCCCAGGAAAACAATGGTTGGATATTCGACCACTGGGCCAAAGGCTCTGCCACGGGCACCAACGCGGGCACCAACCCCTCGCTCACTACCGAGGAGACATTCAACAGCCAGAGTAGCAACAACCCCACTCAGATAAGCTATTACGCCGTTTTCATTGAGCAGACCGGATATGTGAAGGTTCAGGTGGCCGAGGCCGGACGTGGCACTGTAAGCATCAACAACCCCAACAACACGCTCAACTCGCAGGTGGTACTGACAGCCAACCCCGATGCCTCCAACGGCGTGCTCTTCTTAGGGTGGAACAAGGACAAGAACGACACCGAGAACTTCATTTCCACCACCAATCCCTATTCGTTTACCGTCACCTCGCAAACGGCAGGCACCTACTATGCCCATTTCAGCGAGGCCGCCCAGAATAATTACATCCGCTTGAGGAACAACCAGACGGGGCGTTTCCTCACCCTTTACGGCACGCCACATGCCACCACCCACACAAGGAAATACGGCGATTACGATAATGTCTCCGATGGATTCGTTTTTACCAACAGCCTTAAGATGGTGTCGGCTGAGGATGCCCAGGGCAACCCCATGACCGTTTTCCTGCGAAACGGCAGTCCTGCGGGTAGCGGAGCGACCATCAACTGCGAGCTTGTGGCCAACCACACCGAATACTCCGATCTCGTGAGCGCAGATTTGACCACCAACCAGTATCCCTTGGTCTTCGAGACCATGTCCAACGGCTCGGTACGAATCTACACCTACTACACGACCAGGGTAAACAACGAAAATCACACCTTTAAAAGTTATCTTTGCGATGAAGGCAACGCCGATGGTTGGCTTGTCATGAAAACCATCGAGAACGTCGACAATCTGTCGGGTGTGGACTGGACGGTCTACGTACTCAATGAAAACACGACCGACGGGGCCTTGGGTGCCAACACCAAAGCGAAATTCACCAAGGACGGCAAGTACTACACCACCATGTTCACCTATTTCCCCTACCAATTGCTCGACGGAGTGAAAGCCTATTACCTGCCCCTGAGCGAAGAGAGTTACAACGAGGAGACCAACAGCGTGGTGTTCACCGAGTTCACCTCGGGACGGGTGCCCGCCGAAACAGCCGTCGTGCTGGAGTGCGACGCTGTGCAGAACACCGGCGGTGCGGTGGCTGATGTCAAGAACCGTATTCTCCCATTACCGGAGAGTGCCATACCGACCGAGGAAAACGTAAACCCCAGCCTGAACCTGCTCAAGGGCTACATCTCCATGAACGGCAGCACCGTGGCCAACGACCCGACGCTCATGTATGTGCTTTCCAGCAAGAACAACAAACTGGGATTCTACCATTCCACCAGCGACAACATGTCGGCCAACAAGGCTTACCTCCATCTGCCTGAGGCCGTCGACAGCAATCCGCTGGCCGCCACGGCAACCTTCAGTTTCGGACAAACCGCTCCGGGAGAAGGCGAGACCTCAACTGGCATCACCCTTTCCGAACAGCAGGCCGACGAAGAGGACGCCGCGGTTTACGACCTATTTGGCCGCAAGGTGGCCGACAGTGCCAAGGACCACCTGAAAACCGGTGTTTATATCAGCAAAGGCAAGAAGTTTATCGCTAAATAAAGACAGATATGGAAAAGAGAATCACATACCAGAAACCGGAATCGGAGCGTATCGCCTTTTCCGACCCCATCATGTTGGAACTGCCCATAAGCGATGGATTTGTAGACGAAGAGGCCGCCAACCAAAACAGCACCTTCGAAGAAGAGGAGATAACGGGTGGCGCCCACGATTTCCAACTTTGGGAAGAATAGTTTGACACAAGAAGAAAGATAACGAGGGAAATGCAAAGAAAAAGTGTTTTTCTTTGGCATTCCCCTCGTTTTTTCGTAACCCCAAAATCCGCAATGGAAATTTTGCTGCCTAATATATAGACGATGAGTCAAATCATTTTTATCCAAGCACCAAATAAGAAACAATATTTTACAGAATTGTTTTATTCGGCACACATCCCCCCCCCTTCCCCAAAATAGTTCTGGCGGTCTGAATGTCCCACAAAGATGTTTTTCCTACCCGTAATCCCAGATAAGTTCGTAAGGCTTGCCGGAATAGATGTTGAGCACGCTTTGCCTTGCCGTCCTTGTCCACTTGGCGGGCACTGCGATGAAACGGAAGAGGAAGCTCTTGACCCTGCCCGTGGCTTCCACCCCGAAGAGACACATGAGCAGCAGCTCAACCAGAAGGCTGTTCAGCTTCCCGGCGATGTTGAAGTCGTAGGACTTCCCAGAATTCTTCGCAGTGTATGTCAGGTTTCCAGTCGCAAGTTCCTCAATGGCGCGGAGAACCGTGTCAGCGCTGGGGATACGGGTGCCGAGACTCTCTGCCAATACGTCACGAAGAAACAGGTTGATGTCCTCCATGCAGTCTCCGCCACAGAGATATACGGCGAACAGGGCACGGACAATCTCGCTGTATTGATAGCCGAAATATGTGCTGCAGATTCCCAGGGAGCGGTCTATCACGTCACCAAGAAGAGCGTCGAATTTGTCCAAGACAAAATTTATTCCGCCAAAAGCGGTGGTTTTCTCATTTTTAAATGCTATCTTTGCCATGCCATTGATGATTTTGCTTTTCTTGTTTTTGCAGCACTAAGGTAAGTGAATAATCTGATGTGGCAAAATTTCCGACAACTGTTTGTTGTTCAAAAACTTACGAAGGATTTTTAACTAAAGTGCTGCGAATTTTGGGTAATATGAAAAAATTAGGATTTCTTTTGTTATTAACCATATGCTGGTGTCAACCTATAAATGCCCAAACATACCATCAAGCCCATGCTGACAGATTGGCTGAATGGGTGATGGCTAACGCCCGAAAGTCATTTAGCCATCAAGTAATTAGTGAAGGAGAAAAACTACTAGATTACTGCCAAGTTTATAATGTCGAATCACCTATCATAACAGAAGCCCTCTACCATTTGGCATACGAGTATTATCAGATAGACAGTATTTCAAAATCATTATTCGCTTGCAACAAGGCTCTTGACATTCATTATTCTATAGAAGCCGACAATTATGAAATGGAAGCCTTGCTTTTAGCCTTGCGTGCAAGTACATTTGCCGCAAAAAAAGATATGGAAAACGCTATGGATTCTGCAAATAAAGCTTGGAAAAGCGTAAAGAAAGCGTCTATGGATTTCGATACACTCAATAAAATTTTTATCCGCCTAAACAGTGTTTGCAGAAAATTAGGTTACTATTCAAATGCCATCAAAATATCCGAAGATTATGTACAACTATTACAACAGTATGAGTTTAATGAATGGCATCACAATGAAGCGCTTTTATATCTTAGTGAAAATTATTTAGATGGAAAGGAACTCGAGAAAGCTGAAAAGACAGCCGACAGTATTCTTGCATCCACAAACGAATCCAGACTAAGATTCAAGGCGACTAACATAAAAGAAATAATTACAGCAGCGAAAGAACGAGAGGCATCAAGTGGAAAATGACATTAAATTATTTGCATAGGTTAAAGACAAGGTGTTTTTATCTCTTCAATATAGAAACATCTATTTTGACATCATTTTGCGGGCGGGCACGGTGGCACCGCCCCTACCATGAACTAATACTTTAGGCCACCGTCACTTAGCATTCTCGTGAGCATAATTCTGATAGTTGCCCAATATCTGCTCGATATGAATAACCTCTGGACATGAATCCCAAGTTACGCCGCCCCCTATCAGATACCATTTAGACCGCTCGCTGACAGGCACACGCTTCAGCGAGGGAAAGGCTGAGATAGGCATCACTATAGAGCGTCCGTCCTGCAAATCCACCTGGAACTTCCCCCGCTTAGGGAATGACAGCCGTTTGATTTTCGGCTCTACGTTCCAATATCCTTCTGTCTTATACATACGCTATTTCGTTTTCTTAATTTTTATTATTCTGATTGCCTTACCCTGTTTGAAAAGGCTCCACTGGCGGAGCAACTTTTCGCGATATTGAGTGGCTATTGCCAAGACTTCTTTTGCTTATGCTTCGGTCAAGTCACCTTGCCTGTCAATTTCCACAATAGGCTCTAACCAGATTTTGCACAGATGCTCTGTACTGCGTTTGCCCACATGGACATGCGCCCGATTCTCATAATAGTCGGTGTTCCAGAACAGGAAGTTCCAAACAACCTTTGCGGTTATGTAGAGAAGTATCTTTGGCATAATAACACTTGTTGATCAGCTCAGCCGCAAATATACAACTTTTTTATGAGATTTGGTTCTCTTTGCTCCAACCTTTTTTAATTTTATTAGGTGATAAGACCGTTCTTCCCTCGTTTTTTCTTAACTTTAACTTTGTTGAAGTTACTGCCACTCGGAATAAAAAAGGAAAAAGGATTTTTCTTTTGTTCTTCGCTCGTTTTTTCGTAACTTTAAATAAGTTACTCCAACTCGGAATAAAAAATGGATAAATTCATTTTGTTCTTCGCTCGTTTTTTCGTAACTTTGCAGCTGTGTTTTCGGGATAGGTCATGGGCTATAAGATGCAAAAAACTTTACGCTTACCCCGCACGCAAGAACGAACAACCAAAATGGCAGAAATACAAAACAACGGAACGAATTATTCAGCCAGCAACATACAAGTGTTGGAAGGCTTGGAGGCTGTGCGCAAGCGCCCGGCCATGTACATAGGCGACATCAGTGAGAAAGGTCTGCACCATTTGGTGAACGAGACCGTGGACAACTCCATCGACGAGGCGATGGCGGGTTTCTGTACCCACATCGAAGTGACTATCAACGAGGACAATTCCATCACCGTGCTCGACAATGGTCGAGGCATCCCCGTCGACGAGCATAAGAAATTGCACAAGTCGGCCCTGGAAGTGGTGATGACCGTGCTCCATGCCGGCGGCAAGTTCGATAAAGGCTCCTACAAGGTGAGCGGCGGTCTGCACGGCGTGGGCGTGAGTTGCGTGAACGCCCTCTCGGAGCACATGCTCTCCCAAGTGTTCCGCGACGGCAAGATTTACCAGCAGGAATACGAGAAGGGCAAACCCCTATATCCCGTGAAGGTGGTGGGCGAGACCGACCAGCGCGGCACGCGCCAGCAATTCTGGCCCGACCCCACGATATTCACCACCACGACCTACCAGTGGGACATCATCGCCCGTCGTATGCGTGAGCTGGCCTATCTGAACGCCGGCATCACCATCACCCTGCGCGATATGCGCCCCGACGAAGAAGGGAAGACCAAGGAAGCCGTCTACCATGCCAAGGAAGGCCTGAAGGAGTTCGTGCGCTATATCGACCGCCATCGCACCCATCTCTTCGACGATGTGATCTACCTGAAGACCGAGAAACAGGGCATCCCCATCGAGGTGGCCGTGATGTACAATACCGACTATTCCGAGAACATCCACTCTTATGTGAACAATATCAACACCATCGAGGGCGGTACCCACTTGATGGGTTTCCGTATGGCCCTGACGCGTACGTTGAAGAAATACGCCGACAGCGACCCCGCCATCGCCAAGCAGATAGAGAAGGCCAAGATCGAGATAGCCGGCGAGGACTTCCGCGAAGGCCTTACCGCCGTCATCTCTATCAAGGTGGCTGAGCCTCAGTTCGAAGGCCAAACGAAGACCAAGCTGGGCAACAGCGAGGTGACCGGTGCCGTTCAGCAGGCTGTGGGCGAGGCTTTGGCCAACTATTTGGAGGAGCATCCCAAGGAGGCCCACCAAATATGCGACAAGGTGGTGTTGGCCGCTACGGCACGTATCGCCGCCCGCAAGGCGCGTGAGAGCGTGCAGCGTAAGAACGTGATGTCGGGCGGCGGCCTGCCCGGCAAGTTGGCAGACTGCTCCAACAAGGATCCCAAAGCATGTGAGATATTCCTTGTGGAGGGTGACTCCGCCGGTGGCTCCGCCAAGCAAGGTCGCGACCGCTACACCCAGGCCATCCTTCCCCTGCGTGGCAAGATTCTCAACGTGGAGAAGGTGCAGTGGCACCGAGTGTTCGAAGCCGAGTCGGTGATGAACATCATCCAGAGCATCGGCGTGCGTTTCGGCGTGGAAGGCGAGGGTGACAAGGAAGCCAACATCGACAAACTGCGTTACGACAAGATCATCATCATGACCGATGCCGACGTCGATGGTTCACACATCGACACGCTCATCATGACCCTCTTCTATCGTTTCATGCCCAGGGTGATTCAGGAAGGCCACCTTTACATCGCCACCCCCCCCCTCTACCTGTGCACCTACAAGAACAAGGTGAAACAATATTGCTACGACGACCGCCAGTTGCAATCGTTCCTCGACCAGTATGGTGCCGAGGAAGGCAAGGGCGGCATCACCATCCAGCGCTACAAAGGTCTGGGTGAGATGAATCCCGAGCAGCTGTGGGAGACCACCATGGATCCCAAGACCCGACTGCTCAAGCAGGTGACCATAGAGAACGCCGCCGAGGCCGACGAGATATTCTCCATGCTCATGGGCGATGATGTGGAACCGCGCCGCGAGTTCATCGAGAAAAACGCCACCTACGCCAATATCGACGCATAAACAGCGGCCTACGCGCCAAAGTATCGTCATACATACTGTGGCATCTATCATGAATTCCTTACGAAGACTTTACTGCTTGATGATTCTGTGTTTCTGCGGACTGGCCTTGAAAGGTCAGCCTGAAACACGTGTCATCGACAGTTTGTTTCAGGTGTTCCGCCAGGAGAATGGAACGACCAAGATAGAAGCCGCCAACCGTTTGTGTCGGTTATTCAAAGAACATGAATATCTCGACACCCTCTACCAATTCAATGCTTCGACCATCGGAGTCATGCCGTTTCATGTGCTCAACGGCATGTCGTCATATTATTTTGAGACCGACCAATATAGCAAGGCCCTGGAATGCGGCAAGCAGGCATTGAAACGGTATACCCCCCAGATAGACAACGAGAGTTACGCATCATGCCTGTTCAGCCTGAGTGTCATCTGCCAACGCATGGGCAATCCCTATGAGGCCATCAAATACCAGAAGATGTGCTACGAAATGGACCTGAAGTCAGGAAACAGGGAAAACATCAGTTCATCGCTGCACAGTCTGGCCACCCTCTTCCTTGCCGCCAAGCAACCCACCGAGGCCCTCGACTTCGCCAACAAGGCCATTGCCCTGGAGCGCGAAATCGGACGTAAGGACCGCCTGGCCATCCGTCTGGGTGTTGCCTCGGAGATTTACCAACAGCTCCACCAACCCGAGAAGGCACTGGAACTTGCTCAGGAGGCCTATCAGTTGGACACCGACGAGGGCCATCCCGACAAGGCAGCCATCCGTGAGGTGATGATAGCCAACGCCCTCATCGACCTACACCGCTACGACGAGGCCCGCCAGTCGATGGAAAGAGCTCTTCCCATCCTGCAAGAAGCCAACAACCTCAACTCCTTAGTTATCTGTCACAACCAGATGGGGCGACTCCTTCTGGCACAGAAGGATAAGAACCGGGCCGCCCACCATTTCGAGCAGGCCCTGGAACTGACGAGGAAAATAGGCAACCGCTACTTGGAAAAGGCCTCACACTATGGTCTTTACGAGAGTCTGCGCGAGTCTGATCCCCAACGGGCCTTGGAAGAACTCGAACATTATTCCCAACTCAACGACTCCATCTACCATTCGCAGACAGCACAGCTCCTGAGCCAGTTTCATTCGCGCTACCATGCCGACGAGCTGACCGAGAAGAACAACGACCTGAGTCAACAAAACGAAATGCAGCGCCGGCTGAACATCGCCGCCGCCTGTGCCATCCTTGCTCTCATCGTGCTCATGGGCATTCTCTTCTATGCCCTTCGCATGCGCACCAAGGCCACGGCGATGATGAAGAAGATGGAAGCCATGCGCCAGGACTTCTTCACGAAAATCACCCATGAGTTCCGCACCCCGCTCACCGTCATCATGGGCATGAGCGACAATATCGCCGAAGGTCGCACCACCGACGAGAAAGAATTGCGCAAGGCAGGACGTGTCATCCTGCGCAACGGCTACCACATGCAAAAGCTTACCAACCAGTTGCTCAATATTTCCCGTCTGCGTTCCGACCATATCAAGCCCGAGTGGCAGCACGGCGACCTGGTGCCCTACACTGCCATGATCGTCGAGACATTCAGCGATCTGGCCCTCCATAATGGACTGACCCTTGACTATCTCCACGACGAAGAGAGTTTGATGACCGATTTCGTGCCCGAGCTCTACCACACCCTGTTGTACAATCTCCTTTCCAACGCCATCAAGTTCACACCTGCCGACGGACGCATCACCGTTCGTCTGTCCGCCGACGCACGGACGGTGAGCTTAGACGTGAGCGACACCGGCGTGGGCATACCCGAAAAAGATCTACCCCATTTGTTCGAAGAGTTCTACACCTCGGAGAAAGAGAGTTCAAGCATCGGCACCGGGGTGGGCCTGGCGCTGGTCAAACAGATTGTCGACGTCTTGGAGGGCGACATCGACGTGACGACTCAGGAAGGGGTAGGCACCACTTTCCTGATACATCTGCAGCGCAAGCATGGCAGCGAGCAATGGCCCGCCTTCGCGGGTCGCGAACCGCTGGAAAAGGCCTACACTCCCTATAAGGACAACGATGACGACTACAAGGAAGACGCCCAGACCACCGACCAGCGGCAGCGCGTGCTCATTGTGGAGGACAACGACGATGTGATGGGTTATATCCGTTCGCTGCTCACCCACGACTATGCCCTTTACATGGCCAGCAACGGCACCGAGGGCCTGGAAAAAGCCCATCAGATAATCCCCGACATCATCATCACCGACCTGATGATGCCTGGCATCGACGGTCTGCAGCTTTGCGAGCGCATCAAGAGCGACCCGTTGCTCAGCCATATCCCCGTAGTGGTGGTCACCGCCAAGAGCGAAGATACCGACCGTATCCGCGGATTGAAAGCCGGTGCCGACGCCTACTTAGTGAAACCCTTCATCGCCAACGAATTGTTGGTACGTGTGGAGAAACTCCTGCTCCTCCGCCAACAGCTACGTGAGCGTTTCAGCCAAGCCATCCTGCAACACGAGGAGCAGCCCAAGGAAGAGCTCAACCCCATCGACCAGCAATTCTTGGAAAAGATGAACCAGACCATAGCCGACCAGATGGAAAAAGGACAGATCGACGTAGAGAGCATCTCCTCAGCCATGTGCATGAGCAGCAAGCAACTGCGCCGCAAGCTACTCGCCATCACCGGCGAGACCACTTCCTCTTACGTTCTTCATCTCCGCCTGAACAAAGCCAAGGACCTGCTCGACCAAGCTCCCGACCTGAATATTGGCGACATAGCCTTACGTTGCGGTTTCGAGGACAACGCCCACTTCGCGCGCGCTTTCAAACAGTACTTCAACCTGACACCGACACAGTACAGGAAAAAGGGGTGAGGCTTTTTAAGGAGCACAGAAGTTCGGGAGTTTAGTCAATGGTTTGTGGAGTGTAGGAGTTCGGGAGTTTGGACAATAGCCGGAGGAGTAATGGCTTAACTACTCAACTACTCAACTACTTAAAAAAGGCGTTTTGTCCGAAAAATACAATTTTTTGTCCGATTTATCCTATCCATTTCACTCTTTTTGCTATAATTTTGCAGCAGGAAAGACAAACATCAAAAGAATGTTTGGATTACTTGCTGAAACTTTTATCATATATTCGATTACTCTTAGTTAAAGACACTAAGCAAATGTATTAAGCGTAAAGTTTTGTTATCTTCACTCATGGTTGCCGCGAGGCAGCCATGTTGTTTTTATATATTTTCCCTCGCCAAAAGAAGCGAAATTCAAAAAAAACATGTATTTTTGCACATCCAACCTATATATTATATGCAGATTATGACGCCCATCATTCACAGACGACAAACGCTCATATCTATCTTTACACTCCTATCCGTTATCGCTATCGCCCAGCAGCCGTCTATGCGCATATGGGACGACAAGCCTGCCACCTTTTTCGAGGAATCGATGCCTTTAGGCAACGGCAAACTGGGAGCCTTGGTATATGGCGGCATCGAGGAAAACACCATCCAACTCAACGATATCACCCTATGGACCGGCACACCCGTCAACCAGGAGGAAGACTTAGGTGCCTCGCGGTGGATAGCACCTATCCGCGAAGCCCTTTTCCGCGAGGATTACGCACTGGCCGACTCGCTGCAACGCCACGTGCAAGGGCATAACTCACAGTTCTACCAACCCTTGGCCACCATCCTTATCGCCGGCAAACACACCAGCCCCGCAAGCGGCTACCGAAGAGAGCTCGACCTCGACAGCGCCCTCTGTCGCGACCAATACACCATGGGCGGCACTACCATCCGCCGCGAATATTTCACCTCGCACCCCGACCAATGCTTCGCCATGCGCATGACCAGCGACCGTAGGGGCGGCATCGACTGCGACATCCGACTCACCTCGTTGGTGCCTCATAGCACCCGTGGCCGCGGCGGGCAGCTCACCATCCTGGGCCACGCCATCGGCGACCCTCGCGAGAGCATCCATTTCTGCGGCATGCTGACAGCCAAGAGCACCGACGGGCAAGTGTACGCCACCGACTCGACCCTCCATGTGGAGGGAGCCACCGACGTGACGCTCTACTTCATCAACGAGACCTCGTTCAATGGAGCCCGCCAACACCCCGTGACGCAAGGCTCACCCTATATGGAGAAAGCCGCCGATGCCGCATGGCACCTCGTCAACTACACCTGGGATGAGTTGCGCCAACGCCATGTGGCCGACTACCGCCAGTACTACACACGCATGAGCCTACATCTGGCAGGCAGCAGCGAAGACACGTCGGCGACTACCGCCCAACAGTTGAAGGAGTATACCGACCAAGGGAAAGCCAACCCCTACTTAGAAACCCTCTACATGCAGTTCGGGCGCTACCTGCTCATCTCCTGTTCACGCACCGAAGGAGTGCCTGCCAACCTGCAAGGTCTCTGGACTCCCCATCTCTATTCGCCATGGCGCGGCAACTACACGGTGAACATCAATTTGGAAGAGAACTATTGGCCTGCCGAAGTGGCCAACATAGGCGAGATGACCCTGCCGCTGAACCGTTTCGTGGCCTCGCTGGCCGAGAACGGGCGCCACACCGCCACCCATTACTACGGCATAGACCGCGGTTGGTGTTCCTCGCACAACTCCGACATCTGGGCCATGACCAACCCCGTGGGCGAAAAGAACGAGATGCCCGAGTGGGCCAACTGGAACATGGGAGGGGCATGGTTGGTGAACACCCTTTGGGAGCACTACCTATTCTCCACCGATAAGGAATACCTTGCCCATACCGCCTATCCGCTGATGAAAGGCGCCGCCGAGTTCTGTCTGTCATGGCTCATCCCCAATCCCCATCATCCCGAGGAGCTCATCACTGCACCGAGCACGTCGCCCGAGAACGAGTATGTGAACAGTGCCGGCTATCATGGCATGACCTGTTATGGCGGCACCGCCGACCTGGCCATCATCCGCGAGCTGTTCCTCAACACCCTCAGTGCCGCCCAAGCCTTGGATGTCGACACGTCTTTGCGCGAGGAGCTGACCCATGCCCTGCAACGGCTGCACCCCTATACGGTAGGTCGGCGTGGCAACTTGCAGGAATGGTATCACGACTGGCGCGATTTCGACGACCACCATCGCCATCAGTCCCATCTGATCGGTCTTTATCCCGGCCACCATATCACCATCGCCGACGAGCGTCTGTCGGCAGCCTGCCGTCGCACCTTGGAGATCAAGGGCGACGAGAGTACCGGTTGGAGCACCGGTTGGCGCATCAACCTCTGGGCGCGGTTGCACGACGGCGAGCACGCCTACCGCATCTTCCGCAAGCTGCTCACCTATGTGTCGCCCGATGGTTATGACGGTCCCGACAAACGTCGTTCCGGCGGCACCTACCCCAACCTGTTCGACGCCCATCCCCCCTTCCAGATCGACGGCAACTTCGGTGGTACGGCAGGTGTCTGCGAGATGCTCCTGCAAAGCCATACCGGAGCTATCGAGCTGTTGCCCGCCCTTCCCCAGGCATGGTCGGAAGGTAGCGTCAAGGGACTGCGGGCCCGCGGTGGCTACGAGATAGACATGACCTGGCGACAGGGTAAGGTGGTGCAGGCCACCCTACGTTGCACCCATGCCGGCGATGTGACGGTACATTATAACGGACAAACGAAAACCATTCATTTCAGCCATGACGGAGATGAACAAATCCTCAGATAATGATACGAACAGCATGGGCAACATCCTGACGAATGCCACCGTCGCCTTGGCGAAGAAAGAGTTGGAAGGCGGTCATTTCCTCGACGACGACCTGATACTCTTCGACCGTTTCGAAGACATGCCCCTGCCGAAGGAGCCACGCCGCATCAACTGTCTGTTTGTGGCCCTATGTACAGAAGGAACAGCCCGTTACATGGTCGACACCTTGGAATTCCAAGCCCAGAAAAACGATGTCATCATCATCAATGCCGGTCATGTGACCAACAACTATTTCCTCAGCCCCGACTGCCGAGGCATAGCCATCATGATATCCGACAGCTATTTCCAAGAGGCCATCAAGGATATCCACGAAATATCGTCACTGTTTCTCTTCGCGCAGTCGCATCCCGTCTTCCACATTCAGGAAGAAACGGTCCAGACCTTCGTGGAATATTTCACGTTGATACAAAAAAAGGTGAAGGATAATGACCACCGCTTCCGCAGGGAGTTGGTGAGCGTATTGCTCAAGGCCATGCTTTACGACATCGGCAACGAGATCTACCAGTTGCAACTGAGCACCGACACCAAACAGACACGAGGCGAGAAGATTTTCAGCGACTTTATCCTCCTGCTCCGGAATCATTTCCGCCACGAGCGGCGTGTAAACTGGTACGCACAACAGCTCTTCATCACCCCCAAATACCTGAGCGAGTCGGTCAAGTTGGTGAGCAAGCGAACGCCCAACGATTGGATTGACCGTTATGTGATCATGGAGATTCGTGTGTTGCTGAGAAATTCCACATTGAGTATCAAGGAGATAGCCCAAGAACTGCATTTTCCCAACCAATCATTCCTTGGTAAGTATTTCAAGGAGCATGTAGGTGTGTCGCCGTCGAAATACAGGAAAGGGGGATGAATATTAATAGGTGAGGGGTGAGAGGTGAGAAGTGAGAGATATGCCTGTGTAGCAATCTCTTGCTCTCTGATCCCAAATCCTTGGTCCTTGCTTCGTACTCCCTCCCTTAGGGAGGGTCGGGGTGGGTATCAAAGCTCTTCCGCTGCCCTTTCCAACTCTTCGTACCATTCGGCACCGAAGCGACGTATGAGCGGCTCCTTGAGAAACTGATACACCCGTATGTTCTTTTCCTTACCCAGCCTGACGGCATCGGAGCAGATGGCCCAACGGTGGTAGTTCAGTCCGATAAGACCGTTGGAGAAACGTTTTTCACGTATGGGGTAAAGGGCGCAGCTGATGGGTTTGCACCAACGCGTCTTTCCCTCACGGTACACCTTTTCGAGGGCACAGAGACAACAGTTGTGGTCGTAACAAGTGAACACACAATCCTTTCCCCCCACGATGCTCGTCACCAGGTCGCCGTCACGATCGGAATAGACCACTCCCTGACGGTCTACCACCGCCTGCGCCGCCGCGGAGAGATGTGGCCATACCACATCAAGGGCCTCCTCCATTTGACCCACCTCGTCGAGTGTCACGGGTGCGCCCGCATCACCCTCCACACAGCAAATACCTTGGCAACTGTCCAAGTCGCAACAGAAGCACTCGGTCAGGATGTCTGTCGACAGGAGCACCTGTCCCACCTGTATGATAGGTATTGTCCGATTGCCCATGTTACCAATCGATAGGTTGAATGCCGTTGTCAGCCAAGTAGCGGTTCGCCTGCGAGAAATGATGATTGCCGAACCACCCGCCTCTGTTGGCCGAGAGTGGCGAGGGGTGCACCGATTCCAGCACCAGGTTACGCGTCTTGTCGATCATATAGCTCTTGCCCCGCGCATAACCGCCCCATAGCATATAGACGATATGCTCACGCTCCTGAGCCAACGCCCGTATCGCCGCGTCGGTGAAGGTGCGCCAGCCCAAGGTGGCATGGCTGTTGGCCAGATGTGCCCTCACGGTAAGCGTAGCGTTAAGCAGGAGCACCCCTTGCTGCGCCCATCGCGTCAGGTTTCCCGTAGCGGGTATGGGCGCACCGAGGTCATCGTGTATCTCCTTGAAGATATTCTGCAGCGACGGGGGAAAAGGCACCCCGTCGCATACAGAGAAGCTCAGTCCATGCGCCTGTCCCGGTTCATGATAAGGATCCTGTCCGATGATCACCACCTTCACCTTGTCGAAAGGACAGAGGTCGAAGGCATTGAATATCAGTCTTCCGGGCGGATAGCATGTGTTCGTGCGGTATTCTTCGCGCACCTTGGCGGTCAACAAACCGAAATACGGTTTGTCGAACTCACCCTGCAAACGGGTCTTCCAAGAAGGGTCTATCCGCACATCCATTATTTATGAATTTAGGAGTTTGGGAGTTTAGGAGTTTGGGAGTTTAGGAGTTTGGGAGTTTAGACAATAGCTACTTAACTACTTAACTACTTAACTACTTAACTTCTTAACTCCCTCCCATTTCAATTATCGCTGATCAGGTTCTCGCCCGTCATGTCAGAGGGTTGTTCCAGTCCCATGATATGCAGGATGGAAGGAGCCACATCAGCCAATCGTCCGTTCTTCACCTTGGCGCTGTTGTTGTTGGTCACGTAGATGAAAGGCACGGGATTGAGTGAGTGAGCCGTATTGGGCGTACCATCCTCGTTGACGGCATTGTCGGCATTGCCATGGTCGGCGATGATGATGGCCTCGTAGTCGGCCGCTTTTGCCGCTTCTATCACATCATGCACACAGTGGTCAACGGCCCATACCGCCTTGGCGATGGCATGGTATACACCCGTGTGTCCCACCATATCGCCATTGGCGAAGTTGACCACGATGAAGTCATATCTTTCTGTTTTGATAGCCTCCACCAGTTTATCTTTCACCTCATAGGCACTCATCTCCGGCTTGAGGTCGTAGGTGGCCACCTTGGGCGACGGCACCAGTATACGGTCCTCACCCTCGAAGGGAGCCTCACGTCCGCCATTGAAGAAGAAGGTCACGTGGGCGTATTTCTCCGTTTCCGCCGTATGCAGCTGTTTTTTACCAAGCTTGCTGAGATATTCACCGAGCGTATCCTCCACATTCTCCTTGGGGAAGAGGATATGCACACCCTTGAAGTTGGCGTCGTAAGGAGTCATGCAATAGTACTGCAGGTTGGGGATGGTGTGCATGCCCGCCTCCGGCATATCCTGTTGTGTGAGCACCTGTGTGAGTTCCTTGGCACGGTCGTTGCGGAAATTGATGAAGATGACCACATCACCCTCCTGGATTGTACCGTCGACCGAGCTGTTGTTGATGGGTTTGATGAACTCATCGGTCACACCCTCGGCATAGCTCTCCTCCATGGCTTTCACCATGTCGGCGCTTTGTTTGCCCTTGCCCTCTACGAGCAGGTCGTAAGCCTCTTTCACCCTTTCCCATCGTTTGTCGCGGTCCATGGCATAGAAGCGTCCTACGATGCTGGCGATATGCGCATCATTCGCCTTGCACACCTTGTCTAATTGGGCGATGAATCCCGCGCCGCTCTTCGGGTCGGTGTCGCGGCCGTCCATGAAACAGTGTACATACGTCTGCGTAAGACCATACTCCTTGCCTATCTCCACCAGCTTGAACAGATGGTCGAGCGAAGAGTGCACGCCACCATCGGAGGTCAATCCCATGAGGTGCAGCTTCTTGCCTTTCTCCTTGGCATAGGAATAGGCACTTACTATTTCCTTATTGTTGAGAATGGAGCCGTCGCGGCATGCGCGGTTGATCTTCACCAAGTCTTGGTAGACCACCCTACCGGCACCGATATTGAGGTGTCCCACCTCGGAGTTGCCCATCTGTCCGTCGGGCAGGCCTACATCTTCGCCCGATGCTTGCAACTGCGAGTGAGCGCTCACTGCATTGAGATAGTCAAGATAAGGTGTGGGAGTGTTGTATATCACGTCGCCCTCACCATGTTTGCCGATACCCCATCCATCGAGTATCATCAAAAGTGCTTTCTTTGCCATTTTCTTTGAATTTATTGTTTTTTTCTTAGGAGTTTAGGAGTTTGGGAGCTCAGACATTAGCTGAGGGAGTTCGAGAGTTTAGACATTAGTCTTTCTTTGTGGGGACTTATTCGTCATTACGTCATTACGTTATTACGTTATTACGATATTTCAAATTTCAAATTACAAAATTTCGCCCCTAACCTCTTGCTTCTTGCCCATTCTCTTGCCTTTCCCTTCCTTGGACGCTGCGAAATTACAAAAAAAAATGGAAACAGCATCGACAATCAGGCAAAAATCGAGAAAAGGACGGTCGAAGAGGCACAAAAGCCAAGAATGTAAAGAAATTATTGTTAAAATATTATAAAACTACACCATTAAAAGTACCTAAAACCCTAAAAGAGCCTTATATTTGCAAAATCATCCATACTGGGGCGATAAAAACGTGTGTGAACGGCTTCTCGCCCTGCGATATGTTCTTTAAAATAGTATACGACACCAAATGACCACCAAAAGAAAAATCAATATACTCCTTTTCCTTATGGCATGCTTGCCCCTAATAATAGGGTGTGGAGGTATTGATGGCGAACGGTGCATCATGCCTAAGGGTGCGACCCTCCAGACCGGCGATGTGGTGTTCCGCCGCGGAGGTGGTTTTACGAGCCATGCCGTGCTGTTGGCCGATCGCCATGGTCACTATTCCCACTCCGGCATCGTGGTCGACTCGGCGGGAGTGAAGATGATAGTGCATGCCGTACCCGGTGAGCCTGATTACGAAGGCGACGACGACAGGGTGAAGATGGACCGACCGGAGAAGTTCTTCTCCAACGAATATGCCAACGCCGGAGAGATATGCCGTCCGAAAGACTCGTTGGTGGCACAAAAGGCGGCTGAATATGCGTTGCGAGCCTATCGCAGGCACACGCTCTTCGACCACGACTACGACAGTGCCGACACCACGAAGCTCTACTGCACAGAGCTGGTGGTCCGTGCCTATGAATACGGCGGTGTGCGCCTGACGGGCGAGCCTACACATGAGTTCCACCTTCCAGCGGTAAACACCATCTGTTGGTTGCCCTCCGACCTCCACCAGTCGCCCTACTTGGAATCGATTATTTTTTTCTAACTTTATAAACATTTACGACAATGAGAAAATTATTAGGCTTTTTCGCTGCTTTCGCAGCAGTAGCATTCATGAGTTGCAGCGGTGGTGCCGGTGGTGCCGCCACCCCCACTGAGGTTGCAGAACAGTCGATGAAGTGCATCCAGAACAAGGACTACAAAGGTTATGTAGACCTGATCAACTTCCCCGAGACCATGAAGGAGTCGGAGGTGAAGACCCAGAAGGAGATGTACGTCAACATGATGGAGAACAAGATGAAGGAAAGCGTTGAGAAGGCTGGCGGTATCAAGGAATTCAAGGCTGCCGGTGAAGAGAACGTGACCGACACCACCGCCACCGTGAAGATGAACGTGACCTATGGCAACGACTCCACCGCCGTACAGAATGTGGACTGCGTGAAGACCAAGGACGGTTCATGGAAGCTGAAGAGCAACAAGTAATCACTCGTCTGCTAACGACACATCTCGGGCTTGGCCAATCGGCCAAGCCCGATTTTTTCATAAGATAGGCTACATCTCGGAATAAAAAATGAACGAGTTCATTTTGTTCTTCAATTGGTTTTCACTATCTTTGCCAAGGAATTACGAGACATGCCAACAACCAACCCCATATTGGAACTGCAACGCCAACGGCTGCTACTCGAGATAGAGTACAGCACCGAGAAGGAAGCCTATCGTCGCCAAACGGAGACGATGGGGCTGGCACGTCAGGTGAAGCGAGGCGATGCCTGGTATCCCATCCGCGTGGGACGCAGCTACTGGAACTCGCTGAACCAGTTGGCGTTGGAGCTGTTCCGCACCGGCGACGACGAGATTACCCATAATTTCGAATACGGCCGTCCAGTGTGCCTGTTCCGTGTGGAGGAACACGAGGGCAAGAGCGAGATACGCTATGCCCAGCAACCCGGCGTGGTGAGCTATGCCGATGGCGACCGCATGGTCATCACGCTGCCCGATGGTGCCCCCGTGGTGGAATGGCAGAACCGCGAGCATGTGGGCATACAGCTGTTCTTCGACGAGACATCCTATAGGCTGATGTTCGAAGCCCTCGACCGCGTGATGCAAGCCAAGGGCAACCGCTTAGCCTACCTGCGCGACCTGTTCTACTCTCACCAGACAGCCCAGACCTTCCGTTTCGAAGCCCTCCGCTTCCCTTGGCTCAACAGCACCCAGGAACGGGCCGTCAACGAGGTGCTGCGCGCCAAGGACGTGCTGGTGGTGCATGGCCCGCCGGGCACGGGCAAGACCACGACGCTGGTCGAAGCCATCGACGAGACCCTGCGACGTGAGAGCCAGGTATTGGTGTGCGCCCAGAGCAACATGGCCGTAGACTGGATCAGCGAGCAGCTGGTGGACCGGGGCATCAACGTGCTGCGCATCGGCAACCCCACCCGCGTGAACGACAAGATGCTCAGTTTTACCTACGAACGTCGTTTCGAGGCCCATCCCGACTACCCGCAGTTATGGAGCATCCGCAAGACGATACGCGAGATGCGTTCGCAGCGCAGGAAGAGCGGCGAGAGCTACCACCAACGCCTCGACCGCCTGAAGTCACGCGCCACGGAGATTGAGCTGCGCATCCACCAGGAACTAATGGACAGCGCCCGCGTCATCGCCAGCACCCTCGTAGGCGCCGCCAACCGGTTGCTCGACGGCCAGAAGTTCGGCACCCTGTTCATCGACGAGGCCGCCCAGGCCTTGGAAGCGGCCTGCTGGATACCCATCCGCCGGGTGTCGCGCGTCATCTTCGCCGGCGACCATTGCCAATTGCCGCCCACCGTAAAGAGCATCGCCGCCCTGAAAGGCGGCCTGGGCATGACGCTGATGGAGCGCATCGTGGAGAACAAGCCCGAGGTGGTGACATTGTTGCAGGTGCAATACCGTATGCGCGAGGAAATCATGCGTTTCTCGTCGCAGGAGTTCTACGAGGGCAAGGTAAGCACGGCGCCACAGGTGCGCCATCGCAGCATCCTCGACTATGATGAGCCTATCACCTGGATAGACACCGCGGGAGAGGACTTCCATGAGACCTTCGTGGGCGAGACCTTCGGACGCATCAACAAGGCCGAGGCGGAGCTGACCCTCGACACCCTGCAGCAGTATTATTCACGCATCGGCAAGCAGCGCATCCTCGACGAACGTATCGATGTGGGCATCATCTCCCCCTATCGGGCACAGGTGCAATACCTACGCCGGCAGATACGCAAGAAGGAGTTTTTCAAGCCCTTCCGCCACCTCATCGCCGTGAACACCGTCGACGGGTTCCAGGGCCAGGAGCGCGACATCATCCTCATCTCACTGGTCCGTGCCAACGACGAGGGACAGATAGGTTTCCTTCGCGACCTACGCCGCATGAATGTGGCCATCACCCGTGCCCGCATGAAACTCATCATCCTTGGCGACAGCCAGACCATGACCCGCCACCCCTTCTACAAGCGGCTGTATGAGTATGTGAAAGGGAAGGCCTCCCCCCTGCCCCCTCCCAAGGAGGGGGAGCAAGGAGCATGGGACAAGGAGCAAGAGGATGGCCTGCCAAGAATTGGGAAGGCTATACATTAACCGTTCGTTAGAACTCTCACTTCTCCGCACTCACATCTATGCCCGCGACCCTAACCCTTCAGAACAACGAATTGCACGAATGAGATGCAACAACGAATTTCACGAATTCTGACAGCACCCTCAACCCTCAACCCTCAACCTTAAACCCTCAACACTCAACCCTCAACCCTCAACACTCAACCATGCTACAACAAGACTATATCATGCGATTGATTCGCGAATTCATGGCCGCGCTACAGCGGTTTCTGGAAAAGAACGAGAGGGAAGACAAACAGGAAGCCCTCCGCGACCTCTATCGCCAGTACCTCGGCGAATATGAGCTATACCATACCACCACAATGGAGGAGGTGATGCAGTCGTTTGAGCGTTTCCCCCAAGAACAGCGCATCCACCGCATGGAGATGCTCGCCGAACTGTATTATGTGGAGGCCGACATGAAGTCGGAACCCACCCGCAGCGAACTGCTGCGCCGCGCCCTCCTGCTCTTCCAGTTCATCGACCGCCATGGCAAGACCTTCTCCTTCGAGCGAATGGATAAGATAGACAGGATCAATGCCAAGCTGGTGTCGGACTAGTCGGACCTGTCAGACCAGTCAGACCATTAAATTCCCGAAATTGTTGGCTGTTTTGGAAAAATCCATTAATTTTGCAGAAAAATAACTACTAACGATATGAATATCAAGAGAAATATCCTGTTTGTGATGCTCTTAGTGGCATTCACAGGAGCGTGGGCACAGAAACCCTACGACAGAGCCACCTACTATTCCTCGGCTACCGGCACAAGTGGCGCCGCGCTGAAGACCGCCCTCTGCGCCATCATCGAAGACCACACCACGTTGAGCTACGGCAGCCTGAACAGCCACTACGCCGATACCGACCTGCGGCCCGACGGCAAGCTCTGGGACATGTATTCCGACATGACCAACTACACCCTCGACGATGCCGGCAGTGGCACCGAGGGAGCGGGTTACAACAAGGAGCACTCCCTGCCCAAGAGTTGGTTCGGCGGCGACCCGCCCATGTATTCCGACATCGTGCACGTCGTACCGGCAGACAGTTGGGTGAACTCCATGCGCAGCAACTTACCCTTCGGTGAGACGAGCAACCCCGAGAAATGGTCGAACAACAAGTTCAGCAAGAAGGGACCATGCGACAGCAGCATCGGCTACAGCGGCACCGTGTTCGAGCCCAACGACGAGTACAAAGGCGACTTCGCCCGTATCTATTTCTATATGGTGACCTGCTATGAGAACAAGATCAAGACATCGTCGTGGAGCGGTGGCATGTTCCAGAGCGGTGCCTATCCCGCCTTCCAGGAATGGGCCTTGCGCATGTTGCTGCGCTGGGCCGAGGAAGACCCCGTGAGCCAGAAGGAGATAGACCGCAACAACGGCGTGTGGAAGGTACAAGGCAACCGCAACCCCTATGTCGACTACCCTGGACTGGAGCAATATGTGTGGGGCGACATGACCGACGTGGCATTCGACGCCGCCAACTATTCCGGTGCAACTGTGGAAACGGTGTCCACACCTATCATCACCCCCAACTCGGGCACCTACTTCGGCGAGCAGACCGTGAGCATCAGTTGCAGCACCGAGGGAGCCACCATCCATTACACCACCGACGGCAGCATGCCTACGGCGGAGAGCACGATCTATAGCGCACCGTTCGTCGTCAGCACCACCACCACGGTGAAAGCCATCGCCGTCTTAGACGAGGCATCCAGCCGTGTAGCCTCCGTGGTGCTCCAGATCAAGGACAGTGGCGGCGAGATTGCCGAGGGTACCATCTGGTCGGAAGACTTCGCGGGTTATGCCGAGGGCACCAACGTGGCCGCTGTGCAGAACCCCGCCGCCGACTACTCCTCGGGCGACAACGGGCAATATACCAAGATTTACAATGCCAGCAACGCCGGTGGAGAAGCACCTGAGCTGCTCGTCCCCAGAAGCAGCCGCAATTCCTACTTCCAGGCCATGGTGAGCTTAAACGGAGCCAGTGGCCAGCTGACCTTGACGTTCCACGCCAACAACAAGAACATCAGCCTGACGACCACCACCACGGGCGTGACCATCGGCTCGTTCACCTACGACTCGGACAACAAGTATTACACCTTCCCCATCACCGTGGCCGAGGGTGTGAGCACGATGACCCTGAAGTTCGAAACCACCACCGATAGCAACACCCGTGTGGACGACTTCCTCCTCACTGCGCCGACAGAGCAAGAACTCATACCTGTCATTCTGGCTTTCGACCCCACCGAGGTGAGCGCCGTGATGGGCGAGGCCTTCACCGAGCCCACGCTGGTCATCACGCCGAGCGACGCGCAGATCGCCGTCACCTATCGTAGCGACAACACCGATGTGGCCACCGTCAACGCCACCACGGGCAAGGTGACGCTCGTGGGAACCGGTGCCGCCAACATCATCGCCTCGTTCGAGGGCGACGACACCTATATGGAGGCCGAGGATGCCGCCTACCTGCTCACCGTGAGCGAAGGACAGGAGCCACCCATCATCGGCGGCGAGGGCATCTATGCCAAGATAGAGAGCACCGATGAGTTGGAAAGCGGCAAGAACTACCTGTTGGTGTATGAACCCAAGACGAAGGCCTACGCCGGTTTCGATGGCGAGAGCTGGGGCCTGTCGACCGATGTGACCATCGACCAAAGCACCATCGACATGACCGACGAAGCCAATGCCGATGCTCATGTGCTCGTGCTCGAACAGACCGCTGACGGTGCTTGGACCATCAAGGATGGCAATGTCTATCTCGCCTTGACCTCCAACAAGAACACGCTCACCACCCAGACCTCCGCCACGGCGACAGGCACGAAGTGGACCATCAGCTTCACCGACGGCCAGGCACGCATTAACAATGTGGAGCACAGCAACTATTACTTGCAGTTCAATGATGCCTCCAACCAGCTGAAATTCCGCTGCTATGGAGATACCCAGAAGAACCCCATGCTCTACAAGGAGCAGGAGGCCGAACCCGTGGAGATCACCATCGGCAGCGCCGGCTATGCCACCTTATATTATGGTGACCGCCACCTCGTGGTGCCCGCCGACGTGACCGCCACCACCTATACGGTAAGCGACGGACAGTTGACCGCCACCCATCAGTACGGTGCCGACGAGGTGATACCCGCCGCCACCGGTGTGGTGCTGCACGCCCCGCAAGGCACCTACTCCTTTGCCGTTACGAGCACCGAGGGCACGACACCCGAGAGCAACATGCTGCGCGGCTCCGACGAGGATGCCACCACCACCGGCGAGGCCGATGGGGATTATAAATTCTATATCCTCTCGCTGAACGCCAAGAACGAGCCGGAGTCCATCGGTTTCTATTATAAGGTAGCCGACGGCGGCGCGTTCACCAATGGCGCCCATAAGGCCTACTTGGCCGTTCCCGCCGAAGTGGCATTAGGAGCCAACGCCTTCATGCTCGACCCAACACAGACGACAGGCATCGAGGAGATGGAGAATCCCTCACCTATCGCCGGGGGAGCCATCTACACGATCAGCGGCCAGCGGGTGACCGGCTCCCACCTGCCCAAGGGTATTTATATCCAGAACGGTAAGAAGAGGGTGATACGTTGAAAGAAATAAGAGGTGAGAGGTGAGAGAATAGTCCGACTGGCCAGAGTGTCAATCGGACTATTTTTCTTAACTCTTAATTCTTGACTCTTAATTCCCTCCTACCACATTAATGGTAGGAATATGTGATTTTTTTGTATCTTTTTCAAATAAATTGTTATTTTATTTTGCCGATTTGAAAAAAAATCATTAATTTTGCAGAATAAAGGTGTTAATATACGCCCGATTCACTACCTAATTATAAACCCATGGTCTCTTCCTTGAACGAAGGAGAGAATACCAACTTGATTGACGGCAAAACAACAATTCATTAATAATTTCCAAAGGTGTCCTGTGTGACACCGATGATTCATTCACTAAAACCAAACATTATGGGTAAGAAGTTTACTACTCTTCTGATTGCGATGGCAACCATGCTGTTGTCCATCCCTACTCAGGCGCAAGAAACCCGACTCGCTCGCAAGGCCACTACCAGTGTGTCAAAACGAGGCGTGGAGATGCGCCAGATAGTCAAGAAAGCGACCGTGGGCAAGAAAGAGGCCGTACTGAGAGCCGCCGACGCCAAGGTCGAGGGCAAAGCCTTCCAGGCGTTCCAAGGACGGCCGGCAGCCAAGAGCCGCTCCGTCGCCAGTGGCGAGAAATTGCCTTTCTCACAGCAATTCCTGTTGGGCAACATGACGCAGACTGCCCTTCCGTTCCACAACACCCATGCAGACTGGAACATGATGCAAACGGGCATGCAAGGTCGTCGGCTCGCCCCGCGCAAGGCTGCCACGACCGATGCCAACGGTATCATCACCGCTCCCGATGAGGGCGAACATAAGTTCTACAACCGCAGCGGATCGAGTTATTACGCTTCAGGCCAGAGTGTCTATGGCACAGACCAGAGCGGCTTGGTGGAAATCGTTGAGGCCAGCGATGGCACCGTCTACATCCACGACATCGTTTCCACCTTTTCCCAAGACACATGGGTAAAAGGCACGAAGAACGGCAACACCATCACGGTAGCTGCCGCCCAGCCTGTCGGTTTCAACAGCAATTACAATGCCACGCTCAGCGTGTTCTGGGGCGATGTGAATGGCAGCAATGTGATAAAGGATGCCACCTCCGACATCACCTTCACCATCTCGGGCAACACCATATCCCTGGATGGTTCCAATGAGAATCATTTCATCACCGTGTTCTGGGACGACGACGATTCATGGTCCGGTTATGGCGATTACAACACCGTATGGACCCTCAATGAGGACTATGAGGCACCGACTACCGACCTTGTGGAACTGCCTGCCGGTGCTACGGTAGAGGATTGGTTTGCCGTGGGCGATGCCGGTGAGGATGCCATACCCGCCAATGTACAGGTGGCCTTCGTAGGCAGCGAAGTATATATTGGTGGTCTCTTCGCCGACTTCCCCAGTTCTTGGATCAAGGGAACGCTCAGTGGTTCCACCGTCACATTCAGTGGATTGCAATACCAAGGACAATATTCCACCTATGATATCTGGGCTGCAGGCATCGATGCCAATGACAATTTTGCCGACTTCACCATGACCTATGACCAGGAAGGCCAAAAACTGACCCTCGACGAAGGAAGTAGCATCGCCGCCAATGCCTCCTATCTCAAGTTGTACTACCTGAACTTGATTACCAGCCTGACCCTTTCCAAGGAAGAACCGACGATAGAGTTTGGCGAGGCTGTCACACCTCCTTACACCGCCGACTTCTCGACGGAAGCTCCCATGTCGGACTTCACCGTCATCGACAACAACGGCGACAAGAAAACATGGACGTGGAGCAGCACTAACGGAGCATTCTATAACTATGATTCCTCCAACCCTGCCGACGACTATCTGGTACTGCCCGTCAACCTCAGCGCTGGCAAGGTATACACCGTAACGGTGACCGCATCGGCCCGAAGCACTAGTTTCCCCGAGCGATTCGAGGTGGTGGCAGGTCAAGGCAACAAGGCTGCAGACCTCACCCAGCAGGTGATTGCCTCGACGGATGTCACCACAACTGAAGACACTGATTATGAGGGCGCGTTGACCGTAGATGCCGATGGCGAGTACTTAGTGGCCATCCATGCCATCTCCGATGCCAACATGTGGAGCCTGAATGTAAAGAAGTTCTCCATTGAGGAAGCATCCAATGGTGGTGCTCCCGCCGTCTCCACCGCCTTCAGTGCCGTGGCAGGACCTGATGGAGCCCTTTATGTGGACCTGACAGCCACCGCTCCCACCGCTGCCATCGACGGCACGGAACTGAGTGGTTCGCTGATTGCCAAGTTCTATCGCGACAACGCAGAGATTTACATGATCGACGCCATTGAACCCGGTGCTGAGGTAACCTATAGAGACGAAGCAGTGGAAAACGGCAAGGACTACACCTACTATGTGGTGTTCTCCAACAGCGTGGGCGACGGTCAGAAGAGTGAGAAACAGACCGTACGTGTCGGTGCCGACGACTTGGCCGACATCACCGGTCTCCAAGTTACCGAGGATACCGGTAACTCACTGACCTTCGGCTGGGATCCCGCCGAGGGACTCAATGGAGGTTATGTCGATCCTTCGACCATCATCTACAGTCTCTACACCCTGGTTGAGTATGACATGTACCCCCCGTACGGATTCTACGTGATGGAGCCCGACCAGTTGGTGGGCAGCGTGACCGGCGAGACCACGCTCAACATCAGTTACAATACTGATGAGGGTGACCCGAGATATGAGTACTTCGGCGTGAGCGCCAAGAACAGCGAAGAGGGCGAGGAGACCGATGCCACCACCGAATATGTAACCGTGCTGGCAGGTGCTCCTTATGAGCTCCCAATAGAGGAAGGATTCGCCGACGGAACGATGCACTATGCCTTCTTGGGCAACGACAATTTCTACTACCAGTTTAGTGAAGACGCATCCGATGAAGATGGTTCCGCCATGGCCTTAGGCCCGTACTCTTATGATGGCGAGGTGACCTTCGAGACCTTCAAGTTGAACCTCGCATCAGCCGCCAACCCCACCCTGCTCTTCGACCTGAAGAACATGCAAGGAGCCGTGGAATCCGTCGATGTGTTCGCCATCAAGTCAGACGGCAGCGAGGTGTCGCTGCAGACTGGCATACCTGTGACCGACGAGTATGTGACCACCAAGGTATCGCTCCTTTCGCTGAAGGATGACCCGCGCTTCGTGCGCATCGGCATCCGCGCCATCATGGACGAGGCTTACGATGCGGAAACCGAGGTTGACAACTCCGACTTTATCCTCATCGACAACTTCCGCATCATCGACCTCTACGAATATGACATGTCTATCGCCCTCAACGCCCCCGCCAGCGTGAAGGCCGGCGAGAGTGCCACCATCACCGCCAAGGTGAAGAACGAGGGTGAGAGCGTGGTGAACGGTTACACCGTGACCATCAAGGCCGACGGAGAGACCCTGTTTGAGCAGACCGTCAACGAGTCGTTGGAGGCCTTCAAGAGCAGTGAGTACACCGCTGTGCTGGAAACCAGCAAGTTCGACGATGCCGCCGATGTAATCATCGAGGCCACCGTCGTCTATGAGAACGACCTCAACCCCGAGAACGACGAGGCTTCGACCATCCTCAGCGTCAAGCAGTCGACAGCCGCACAACCCGAAGACGTGGCAGCCGAGCAGACCGAGGAAGGCATCACCATCACCTGGAGTGCTCCCTCCACCGGCTCATTCAGTGAATACACCGAGACCTTCGAAGAGGGTGAAGGCGGCTGGACATTCATCGACAGCGACGGCGATGGTTTCAACTGGAACCGTTTCGACAACACCGGTCTTACCTCGGGCAGGTACAGTACGCATGAAGGAGAGTGTGTAGTCTTTTCGGAGAGCTACAGCAACGATTCCCAGTCGCCTCTGACTCCCGACAACTGGCTCGTTTCGCCGAAGGCCTCTCTCAACGGCACCTTCAAGTTCTGGGCCGCCGGTCTGGATCCCGACTATGCCGACGAGCACTTCGCCGTGTACGTCTCGACGACGAGTCCTACCGACGTGTCCACCTTCGAGCAGGTGAGCGAAGAGTTCATTGCCACGAGTGAATACGCGGAGTACACTGTCGACCTGAGCAGTTACGCCGGACAAGAGGGCTGGATCGCCATCCGCCACTTCAACGTGACCGACATGTTCGTGCTGTTGGTTGACGACATCACCTTCATGGCCGTCGGAGGCGATGTGGAGAGCTACAACATCTACATCGACGGCGAGTTGGTGGGCAACACTACCGACGTGACCTACGACTACACCAGTGAGCTGAGCGAAGGCGACCATGAGGTGGCTGTCTCTGCCGTTTACTCCAACGGCGATGAGTCGAAGCCCGTCATCGCCACGGTGACCGTGGTGAGCGGCATCGAGCAGATCAGCGTCGACGGCAAGCCCGTGGATATCTACTCCCTCGACGGAAAACTCGTTCGCCATCAGGCTACCGACCTGAACGGACTGAAGGGCATCTACGTTGTGGGCGACAAGAAAGTGATCATCAAATAATCACCTTCCACATACTGTTTAGAGGGGCGCAAGCGCTTGCGCCCCTCTATTTCATCGATAAACGTTACCTAATATGACCACCAAGTTCAATTATCTGTTGATAGCGCTCTGCATACTGGCAGGCACAGCCACGGCGGCTCCCCGCACGAAGGCCAAGATGATGGAAGCAGCTGCGAAAGCCATCAACCAACACCGTAGCGGCAAGCATCTGGCACCCCGCACGGAACCTATGACCGTCCTTATATCAACTACGAGTTATGAAATTATCGGCTACGAAAACGGAGGCTTCGCCATCGTCTCCGCCGACGACCTGGTACCCGAGGTGCTGGGCGTTTCCGCCGCACCCTACAGCAAGGGCGACAACCCCAACTTCCAATGGTGGCTGAACGCCATGGACGAGGTAGTGTCGTATGCCGTAGCCAACAACATCCCACTGAAGACAACCGTTCCCGATCCCGCCAAATACCCCACCGAGGTGGAACCTCTGTTGACCACTTTCTGGGACCAGGAGACACCATACAACAACCTCTGCCCCACCTACAGCGGAAGCGTGAAATGCCTCACCGGCTGCGTGGCCACCGCCATGGCGCAGGTACTCAACTACCATAAGAGTCCTGCACACGGCATCGGCACCCGCACCATCTACTATCCCTACAACAACACCAATGGTGAGGCCGTGACCGCCAATTTCGAGGAAGACTTCTACGACTGGGCGCACATGCGCGACACCTATGTGGAAGGGCAATACACCCAGGAGGAGGCCGATGCCGTGGCGTTGCTCATGCGCGACTGCGGTGTGGCCGCCGACATGATGTACGACGGTCCGAGCGAGGGCAGCGGTGCCTATTCGCAGGATGCCGCCAAGGGGTTGCGCGACTACTTCGGATTCGAGGAGGCGGAATGCCTGGAGCGCGACTACTATTCGGAGGAAGACTGGATGGATATCGTCTACCGCGAGCTGAGCGAGAACGGCCCCCTCTATTACGGCGGAGCCGACGGTTGGATGGGCGGCCATGCCTTCGTGGTTCATGGTTACCAAGCCGACGGCAAGGTGTATGTGAACTGGGGCTGGAGCGGCGACGACGATGGCTATTACGACATCGCCCTGCTCAATCCCGCGTATTACCAGTTCAGCTACGGCCAGGACATGATCATCGGCATCTCCGGCAAGACACAGGTGCCTACCCGCACTGTGGAAGTGTCTGTGGCAGAGATAGGCACATTGCAAGAGACCGTGGAAGCGACCGAAGGCGAGGAGCTCATCGGCAAGCTGACCATCGAAGGGCCGCTCAACCATACCGACCTGCTCTATGTACGCGAGTTGGCTGGACATAGCCTGGAAGCTACAGAAACGGACGGTGTGCTGCGCACCCTCGACCTGACCAAGGCCACGTTGCCCGACAATGCGTTGCCTGATGGCATTTTCAAGAATTGTGTCACCCTACAGCGTGTCGACCTGCCTAAGAGCATCGAGCGCATCGGCAGCGAGGCATTCATGGGCTGTGTGAAGCTCGCCAACCTTCGTCTGCCCAGCAAAGAAATACCCTCCTTGGGCAATGGCGTGTTCACCGACCTACCTTTCGGAAGAGCCCGTCTGCACGTGCACAACGGTCTGAAGACCAAGTATCAGCAGAAAGCCCAGTGGAGAGACTTCGGCAGCAACAACATCATCGAGTTCGGCACCAGCGTGAAGGTGCGCAACATGATACGCCATTATGGTGATGAGAACCCCGATTTCACCTATTTGGTGAACGGCGACCCCATCATCGGCAAGCCCGAACTGAGCTGCGAGGCCACCGCCCAGTCGCCGGCAGGCCGTTACCCCATCACCATCAGCCAAGGTACGGTGAAAGGTGAGGATGTGGAGTTCTTCGACGGCTATCTCATCGTGCAGAAGGTGGATGCCACCGCCACCGTAGGCAACTACACGCGCGAGGCAGGCCAACCCAACCCCGTGTTTGAGTTGGAAAGCTACGAAGGTCTGGTGGCCGGCGACGAGGTGCCCGTATGGTTGGAAGCACCCGTCATCACGACCATCGCCGACGAGGATTCGCCCGAGGGTGAATATCCCATCATCGTAGAGAGCGCCGTGGCGGAAAGTTACAACTTCACCTTCGTGGCAGGCACGCTCACCGTGACACCTTCCACCGTGACCGGCATCACCGAGTTGACCACATCATCCTTGGATAGCCACAAGATTTACACCCTCGACGGTCGCCAAGTGAAAGGCAAGCCCCAAAAGGGTATATATGTGGTGGATGGTAAGAAAATGGTGGTGATTGGGCAATAAGCCCAATAGACCCAATTAGCCTAATAAGCCCAATTAGCCCAATTAGCCCAATTAGCCCAATAGGCCCAATAACTAAAGATGCGGGAATCCTCGAGGATTCCCGCATCTTGTGTCTACCAATGTCATGCGCCCGCCAAGGAGCGGTTGAACGACTGGCGATAAAGACGGACGAACGTCAGGCATAGGGCGAGAGCCGCCACGACGGCGAGAACCACCCAGATCATGGTGGAGGCATCGTCGCCTCCCGAGCCGACGTTCCCAATAAAAGCCTGACTGGCATCGAGCGTGTCGGCTGCATTACCCGAGGCCACGGAATCGGTAGCCCCCTTGCTCACGGTATCCACCTCTTGCGATGAATGCCTACGAAGCCACTCCTGATACATCAGGAACTGGTCGGGAAGTGGTGCAACATCTAATAAATGCATGATGGTAATATTAAAAGATTAAAAGAATAAATGATTAAAATATGGCTATCAATAGTTGGAAGAGCACACCTGAGAGGAAGCTGATGGCATTGCAGAGCAGACTATAGACGAGAGCCTGTTTCCAATCTCTCACGAAATAGAGGTACCACAGCATCTCGACCACTACCACCGCACACTCACCCAAGGCCAACGCCGTCCACCCATTGCCCACCCACAGCAGACAGAGATTCAACGACACATTGGTAAGTATATTGACCACGATGGACGATAAGAGCACCCTTTTGCGACGCTCTCCCAAGAGCAGCAGAACACCATATTCGATGAGTATGGTGGCTACCAGGGCCACTGCCAATGTCATCACCGTATTCATAACATCACCTTATAAGAACGCCAGGAGGTAGCCCGGCATCAAGGCTGCCGCCAACAAGCCGAAAGCCAGTCCCTCACGACCCCTCATCACCACATTGGCTAAATAGAGCGTGATGGGCATCGTGCAGTTGATCATGAACAGCCCCACCATCAGGATGACAGGATGGGACGTCCTGAACACCAAGCACGACAAGGTGGCCAACAGCACGAAGAGGAGCGCGCGGAGCAATCCCATCGCCTTGACCAGCCATCCCCCCGCCATCTTACCCACCATGGACACGGCACCAAGGGTCAATATGATGGCCGAGGTCTTGCCCATTCCCGAGGAGAACGACTGTCCGACGAAGGAACGGAAGAGTACGAAGGCCACCAAGGCCGCCATGGCCAACCAAACGGCCAGGCGACTGAAGGAGACTGTGGTGCCATGGTCGACAACATGACCGCCCATATTATCGGTTGCCATATCGAGGTTCATATAAGCCAAGGCCAACACGCTGACAGCCAAGAGAAACCCCAACAGCAACGGCCAGGAGTGGAACACGACACCCACGGACAGTCCAAAGGCCCCCGTCGAGACGAACACGCCCAATGCCCGTATATCATTGTCGGTCTTGAGCACCACCTGCTTGCCACCCCAGACGTGAAACAGCGAATTGCCCATGCCTAAGAGCGAAGCCACTACCAGCAGGCAGACCGAGGAGTCTCTCCACGACGGGATGTTCGTCATGAGCGCCGCCGCCAACACCGCCAAGGTGAGTAGCAGGATACTTGCCAACAACACCCAATGTTTGCGTTCCACCCTATCGACATACCATCCTGTGAGCGGTTGTGTGAGGAATGCCAGCACATTGTAGGTCATGAATGCCGCCACGATGTGTGTGAGTTGGTGGGATTCAGCCAACAGATAGAGGCAACAAACGCACAACCCATCCACCAGGAAATGCAGCAACGAGCTGATTCCTACCGTACGCAGACAATATCGTGTATGAGTGTCCATTTCGTTAGTGGTTGTTCGACACCGCAAAAATAACAATAATAATTGAATAATAAAAGAATTAAAAGATGAAAATTATGGTTGGGATTATATATACTGCCCTCCTTTGAAAAAGATAAAGAGGTCGAACCTTTATGACAAACCACCCCTTCCCCTCCTTTGGAAAAGATAAAGAGGTCGAACCTTTATGACAAACCACCCCTCCCCCTCCTTTGGAAAAGGAGGGGAGTGAAGATAGCTTGCTTTGAAAAAGGAGGGGAGTGAAGATAGCTTGCTTTGGAAAAGGAGGGGAGTGAAGTTAGCTTGCTTTGGAAAAGGAGGGGAAAACAAAACCCCCTCCTTGGGAGGGGGTTAGGGGGAGGCTTTACTTCACCTCGAAATCGAGAGACTTCAGGTCGGCATCACGGGAGGAGGTGCCGTAAAGTATGCGGTAACGGCCCTTGCGTGTCGACAGCTCGTCGATAGAGGGATCGTAATATTCAAAGGCCTCGCCGTCGAGGGTGATGACCGCCTTGCCGGTCTGCCCCGGTTGCAGCCATAACTTCTGGAATCCGCGAAGCGACTTGATGGGAGCCTCAGGATAGTCGAGAGCCTTGACGTACACCTGCACCGTTTCCGATCCGTATCTGTCACCGGTGTTGGTGACGGGCACGGTGATGGTCACCTTGCCATCCTTTTTCATCCGTTTTTTCGACAGTTTGCCCTTGCCACAGGCAAAGGTGGTATACGACAAGCCATAGCCGAAGGCATATTGCGGTGTGCCACGGAAATAGCGATAGGTGCGGTTGTCCATGCTATAATCGAGGAAGTCGGGCAGGTCGTCGTTGGAGCGATAGAAGGTGACCGGCAGCTTGCCTCCCGGGTTGAAGTCGCCGAAGAGCACATCCGCCAGGGCCTTGGCACCTCCCTGCCCGGTATACCACGCCTGCAGGAGCGCGTCGTATTGTCCCTCGACACTACCGAAGGCAATGGCCGATCCAGAACAGTTGACGACAATCATGGGCCGCCCCGTCTGGTGCATGGCCCTGATGAGTCGCTGCTGCACCTTGGGCAACTCGATATCCTGTTTGTCGCCCCCCTCGCCTTCCATCTGTGGCGAGATGCCTCCGATGACCACGATGGCATCGGCTGTGCGCACCTCATTCTGCAGGTCGGTGAAGTCGACGAAGCGACGTTCGCAGATATCCCCTTGGAACATCGCGAAATGGCCGTTGCCCCTGCGGTATTCAACCACCACGTCATAGGTCTCACCCTCCTTCACTGGGAACGACTGGTAGACGGGTTTGCGCTGGAAACCGAACGAGGGTCTGTCTGCCGCCTTTTTCTCCTCCACCGTCTCGCCGTTCACCTTCAGCACATAACCATTGTCGCTGGTGAAGGTGTACTTCATCTCACCCGTGAAATCGGCCTTATAGTGCCCCGACACCCGCACAGAGACGGAGTCGGTGCTGATGCCATCTGCGAAGCCCCATGCTCCGAAGGTGGAGAAATTGATCTGGTTATAATAGCCCGTGACATCCGGTTTTCCTTTCAGTTCCCTGTTGTTGAAGAACTCCACCAGCACCCCTTTGCCCTCGTTGAAATCCTGCAAGTGATGTATGGTGAACTCATCGTCGTCGCGCTCACATGCCTTTTGGTAGATGACTTTCGCCCCGGGCACCGCCGCGCGTATGCCATCGAGCAACGAGTGGGTGTGCGCCGCTGTAGGCGTACCACCGTAGTTGCCGTTCAGCAAGGCGGCATCATCGGCATTGGGTCCTACCACCGCGATGGTCTTGATGTCTTTGCTCAGAGGCAGCACTCCCGTGTTTTCGAGCAGCACCATCGACTCGCGCGCCGCCTGTGTGGCCAACGCATCGTTTTTCTCGCTGCTGATGACCTCCGGTCCCATGTTCGCCCACGGCAACATCTCCTGCGGGTCGAACATACCCAGTTCGAAACGTCCCAACAGGGTCTTGCGGAGATGCGCGTCGAGGGTGGCCTCGGTAATCTTTCCCTGCTTCAGTGCCTCGGTGAGCACCATGAACACCTTGCCGCACTCCAGGTCGGTGCCGTTGAGCACCGCATCGACGGATGCCGACAACGGGTCGGGGTGCGTCTCGTGCTGTCCTTTGGTGTAGAAATTATTGATGGCGTCGCAATCGGTCAGCACGATGGCATCATATCCCCATTTGCGCCGCAGGATATCGACCAAGAGGCGGTCGCTGGTACAGCAAGGCACCCCTTCGTAGCGGTTGTAGGCACACATCACCTCTCGCACGTTGCCTTTTTTGACCAACGCCTTGAAGGCCGGCAAATAGGTCTCCCACAGGTCGCGCATCGACACCGACGCATTGTAGGTATGCCGCAAAGGTTCCGGTCCGCTGTGCACGGCATAATGCTTGGCACAGGCATGGGTCTTGAAATACCTATCGTCATTGCCCTGCATGCCTAATACCGTCTGCACCCCCAATACCGCATTCAGGTAAGGGTCTTCGCCACATGTCTCCTGCCCCCTGCCCCATCGCGGGTCGCGGAAGATATTGACGTTGGGGCACCAGAACGTCAGTTCGGGGTTTCCAGGATAATAAACGGCACCCATGGGCACATTGAACACGTTGTGGTCGGAGCGGTTCCAGTTGGCACGCGCCTCGTCGGAAACAGCCGAGAACACGTCGTATATCTGTTGTGCGTTGAAGGCCGCCGCCATGCCTATGGGCTGGGGGAAGACCGTATAGCCGCTCTGCCTGACCCCGTGGCACGCCTCGCTCCACCAGTTATAAGAAGGGATGCCCAGACGGTCGATGGAGATGGACTTGTTCATCATCAGTCCCACCTTTTCTTCAGGTGTGAGCAAGGAGATGAGGTTCTCCACCCGCTCGGCGAAGGACAGCGAAGTATCCTGGAAGGGATAGGAAGCCACGGCGGCACTGTCGACCCTGGCCTTGACGGAGAGCGCCCCCAGGGTATGTCCCTGCTTATCGAGCAGTTCGACGCTACGATAGGTGAGTCCACGCCCCGAAGGGTTGAAAGACACCAAAACTGGAACAGATGCGCCCGGAGCCACCTCGCTTTGCTCGCAATAAGCAGCGATGCACGGGCAACTGGGTATGGCATCACCCATCGATACCGTCGCCGACGACCTATTGGTCAACACGAAGGTATGGCAGATGGCACCCGCCGCCCCATTCACCGTACCGAAGTCCCACTCATAACTATCAAACACAACAGGACTTTCTTTCGCACCTGCCGCCACTGTCGCTGCCATGAGCAGCCAACCCGAAATCAGAGATACCAACTTTTTCATATTAAAATACCCAATATTTTTTTCAAAGGTAAGTATAAAATGCGGAGGTGACGTAAGAAAAACGCTCATTTTCGTGAAACGAGCGAAAAGATAAACAATTTGTTACTTTTTCAAACGTCAAGACAAGGTAAAAAGGCGAACAAGGCAAAAAGGCAGGAAGAAAAAGACAAATAAGGAAAAAAAATCGTACTTTTGCAACGTCTTTATCGAAATAATATGGTTTTATTGAGTTTTGACACGGAAGAATTCGATGTTCCCCGTGAACATGGAGTGCCGTTTACCCTCCAGCAAGGCATGGAAGTGTCGGTGGAAGGCACCAACAGGATACTCGATGTATTGAAATCCAACGACATACAAGCCACATTCTTCTGCACCGGCAATTTCGTGAAGAATGCGCCACAAACCATCCAGCGCATCAAGGACGAGGGTCATGAGTTGGCCTGCCACGGTGTGGATCACTGGCAGCCGAAGGAGACTGACGTGAGAGAGTCGAAACGTATCCTTGAAGCCGCCACGGGTCAGGAAGCCAAGGGCTATCGTCAACCCCGTATGTTCGCCGTGAGCGATGAGGAGATAGCCCAAGCCGGTTATCTCTACAACTCCTCGCTCAATCCCGCCTTCATTCCCGGCCGTTACATGCACCTGAACGCGCCCCGTACCTGTTTTATGAAAGACGGCGTGGTGCAGGTGCCCGCCTCGGTGACACCTTGGCTCCGTTTCCCCCTTTTCTGGCTCTCCCTACACAACCTGCCCCAATGGCTCTACCATTACATGGTGCGCAGGGTGCTCAAGCACGATGGTTATTTCAACACCTATTTCCATCCGTGGGAGTTCTATGACCTGAAAGAGCATCCCGAATTCAAGATGCCCTTTATCATCCGCAACCATAGCGGCAGGCAGATGGTGGAACGTCTCGACAGTCTCATCAAGATGCTCAAGGAGCACGGCCACCAGTTCACCACCTACTCCTCTTTCGCCTATATGCAGAAAATCAAGCTCACCTCAGAAGAAACCTAACCCCACACGCCATGCTCAAATTAGCCATCGTCTCCCCCTGCTACAATGAAGAAGAAGTGCTTGACACATCGGTCAAACGACTCAACGAGCTATTCGCCGACCTGAAAGGGAAGGAGAAAATCTCGCAAGAGAGTTTCGTGCTCTTCGTCAACGACGGGAGCAAGGACAAGACATGGGAGATTATCAGCCGCTTGCACGAGCAAGACGACCATATCAAGGGTTTGGACCTCTCGCACAACGTAGGTCACCAGAATGCCATCATGGCTGGCATGATGCAGGCCAAAGACCTGTCCGACGCCGTGATCACCATCGATGCCGACCTGCAGGACGATCTCCAATGTATCGAGCAGATGGTGGATGCCTATAACGAAGGTTACGACATCGTCTATGGTGTGAAAGTATCGAGGAAGGGCGACCCCGCCATCAAGCGTATGACCGCCGTGGCGTTCTATAAGCTGCAAGAGAAGATGGGTGTGGAGAGCGTGTTCAACCATGCCGACTTCCGTTTCCTCAGCCGCAGGGTGCTGGAAGCCCTCTCCACCTACAGCGAACGCAACCTCTATCTTCGTGGCCTCATCCCTCTCATCGGCTACAAAGCCACCACCGTCGACGATACCATCTCTGAGCGTTCTGCCGGGAAATCGAAATATACGTTGGGCAAGATGCTCAACCTGGCCCTCGACGGTATCACCTCGTTCTCTGTCAAACCCATCTATTTCATCATGTATGCCGGTGTGGTGTTTCTCTTCATCGGTCTGCTCATCGGTTGCTATGTGCTCTATTCGCTCATCACCGGCAGTGCCGTACATGGTTGGGCGTCACTGATGTTGAGCATCTGGCTGGTAGGCGGTATCATGATGCTCAGCATCGGCGCGGTAGGCATTTACATCGGCAAGATATACACCGAGGTGAAACACCGCCCCCTATATCATATCAAGGAATTTTTGGGGTGAGAAGTGAGAAGTGAGGGATGAGAAGTGAGAGGTGAGGGGTGAGAGAATAGCCTGCCAGAATCAGGAGGCAAACACCAAACCGTAAGTCAGAGTTCTCACCTCTTCGTGAACTTCAACAAGTGCATGATTTGTCCCGCCACACGTTGTTGGCCGGAATCATAAACCTTACTGAAGGTGTACCCTTCCTGTTCGAATCTCGGCAACCACTTTTCGGCATCGTCGACACCGATCATGAGATAGCCCTCCGAGGGTTTCGCCGTATGGAAATTGCCCACACGGTCGTGAAGGTAGAAATTCATCTCGAAATAATGCACGGGGTCGCCCTTGGCCAAAACCCCATCCTCGATGAACTCATATAGCTCGCCTTCACCCTCTGGCACCAATCGCTCGACAGCAGCCGCCACATTCTTCACCGACTTGCCATTGAGCACGGCAGGTTTATACACGCTGTCGAACTGCAAATAAACCGCCAGTACGAGCATGATCAGTCCCAACACATTACGCTTGCCTCGCCACCACGCTATCAGTATGAACGAGCCGAAGGCCAACAACGCCCACTGCCACCAACTGTTCGCCTGCTGAAGCTGCAGCAGCATGGAATAATTCTGGAAGCCATGCCGCCCATGGAACCAAGTGGGGTCGACGTGTATGAACTTCAGCACCACGAAAGCCGTCACCATCAGGAGTCCCAAGATAGAGACGAATGCCCCGAAGATATTATTGACACGGTGATGCTCCTTGTGCAACCAGAACAACATCTTCGCCACGTAATAGGCGATGAAAGGATAGATGGGCATCAGGTATACGCTCCGCTTACTCTGCGGGAAGCAGTAGAACACGAAGATGACCACGATGCAGAGGAAGGAGAAGAGGTCGAGGGGGTCGTAGGATGATAGTTTGGGCAGGCTCGGTTTCGGCAAAGCCTTCCATTTCACCACGAAGAGTGCCATGAGCGCCAATATCACCCACGGCAGGTAACCCGGCACGAGGGTCATGAAGTTGTAGTACCACGGCTCGACGCACGACTCATAGCTCATCGTGCTGGTCATGCGCCCCACATTCTCCTCCAACACCAGGTCGAGGAATTCCTGTCCTCCTTGCTGCCATGCGGCATAATACCACAAGGCGGGCAGGATGAGTGAGAGAACGCCGAACAAGACCATGGAGAAAAAGGCCCTGAAGAAGTTGACCTTGCGGCAGAGCAGGAAGATGCCCGTGACTAAACAGGGCAGCAGCGCCCCTATCGGTCCCTTGGTGAGCGTGCCGAGCCCCATCAACAATATGGCCCAGAAAGGGATGCCCTTCATGCCCCGCTCATACCATCGGTAGAGGAGCATCAAAGCACCCACGATAAACGCCGTGAGCACCATGTCGACCCTGCAGTTGAATCCCTGCCGATGCAGCTCCCAGGAGGTGAACGCCACCATTGCCGCGACAAAGGCCAACATCCCATCACGCCAGCGACGGTAGAACAAGAAGATGCCGATGGTGAGGGCGATGTATGCGATGGCCGATGGTACGCGCGAGGAGAACTCGTTGACCTCGCCGCAGACCACACTGACAGCCGCCACCGCCCAATAGAAGAACGGGGGTTTGTAGGCCATCTCTCCCACGCTGTTGCGCGGCAGGATCCAGTTGCCCGACTCAATCATCGTATAACTGACGATGCTCTCTCTCGGCTCTCCCTTGGTGTTATAGTCGTAGATGCCCAGGAGCGGTATCACCGTCAGCACACAAACGGCCAGCAACAACCAAAATGTCTTGTTCGTTTTCATGATTGTTTATTTTGTGCAAAATTAGGCAAAATATCTGAATCGGGCGCATAAACATAAAGTGAAAATCATGTAATTTGACATTTTATTGCCCAGATTCATTCTTTGTATCATTGCAGAACCAAAAGAAGCGGTTGCCCGGAGAGGGGCAACCGCTTTACGTATTCCTGAATTTAGATTTTTTGAAGATGAAGCTTATTGTAGCGTCAGAAAGGTTTTATTTCAACAAAGGCCATCCATCGGATGTCCAGGTGATGTGCCGCTGGATGAGCAGCGCAGCCCCATTGTGGGCCACACTGTAGCCATGGCAGATGAACACATCATCGCCATTGAGATGATAGGCAGCACAATGGCCTGCCGCCTCAAACTCGCGTTTGTCGCCCTCAAGCACCAGCGTGCCGCCACCATAGCGCATATCCTTGCCCTCACGGTCGAGATAAGGACCATCGACCCGCCGACTGCGGCCTACGGCCACGCGATAGGTGCTCTTGCTGCCCTGACAGCAGTAGTCCCACGACACGAAGAGGTAATAATAACCGCCATGCTTCATGATAAACGGAGCCTCGATGGCATCGGTGCCCGCATATTCAGAGGTGGGATTGGCGGGCGGGTTCTTGAAGGCGGGATCGTAGCGTCGTGCGATGGTTCTGGGTCGTTCACCCGGTGCGATATGCATCGTGGTGTCGAGCCGTGCCATTTGTATGCCATCCCAGAACGAACCCCATACGAGCCACGGCGTGTCATTGTCGTCGATGACGAAGTTGGGGTCGATAGCGTTCCAATTGTCACGATTCTCCCGAGAGGTGACGATACACCCCTCATCGTTCCAGATGGGGAACTTCAGCGAGCGGCTGCTCAGCAGACCGATGGCAGAACCGTTCTTGCCGAAGGTGGAACAGCTGTAGGCCATCCACCAGCGGCCATGCCACTGGATGATGTCAGGAGCCCACACGTGATGGGTGAAGCCCGGCACCGAGTCGTGTGCCCACTGTGGTATGACGGTCATCACCGGCTCGGGAAGCACCGTCCAGGTCTTGCGGTCGCTCGAGGTCATATGCTGTATGCCCATGCCCGTGGCGAAGATGTGATAGGTACTGTCCTCATAGGCCATGACGGGGTCGTGGACCATCGGTGTGTCGGTCACGAAAGGTTCGTGTAAACGAAAACGCTGTTGTCCCTGCGCCACCGAAGCGACACAGGAGACAAACAGCGTCCCTGCTAAAACAAGTGTTCGCATTATTTTTTCTTGACTCTAATGATGTTGAGTGAGTAAGCAGGAATCTCCACCTCTACCTGGTTGCCCTCGGGCGAGAGCTCGTGGTGGGTGGGATAGATGTTGGTGGGTTGTTGCAGTGTGTTCTCGTCCAGACCGTCATTGGCCATGAGACGCACGAGCTGGGCACTGCCAACGGCGAAGTTGGCGATATTCAGACGAGCCGTAGTGGTCTCGTTCTGTGTGCTCACCACCTTGATGATCAGTTCTTGCGTGTTGTCGTCGATGGTCGCCGAGGAGAATACACCCGGTTTCACATCGCCTTGCAAGACGGTGTCGAACACGAGGTCGTTGTCGAGCCAACACTTCAGGCTGTCACCTTCCAGCTGGAGCGTGATATCATACCAGCGTCCTGTCTCTATCTTGCCCGGCTTGGTGGCCACCTGACTCTTACCGCCGCCACTGATGATTTCTATGCCATGCTGGGTGTTGCCCCAACCACCGAAGTTCACCCAGCTGTAATGCTGTGGATCGGTGTAATTGAACACCACCATGAAGCCTTCGGCACCACCATCCTTACGGGCACGGAACTTCACCTTGTAATGGTCGCCCACCATGGCATGGCACATCGCCACGCACTGCTCGTTAGCACTGGTCTGGCTCACCGTGCCATCGGCGTTCTTCTGCCATTGTCCCGACAGGTATTCGGGTTGTCCCGTCATGGGCAGCGGCTCGGGATGGGTGAAGGAAGCCTGAGTGGCCCACGTGGCGAAGCCGATACGGCTCTGCTGCGGCGTGACGAGGGGAGCCTCCCCCGTCCCCCCTCCCAAGGAGGGGGACACCGACTGCGTCTGTTTCACTTTGACCACCTGCGTACCGATATGCTGGGGCATGAGCGCCTGCACATAATACGAAGGTGTGCCCATCACGCGGTGCGAATTGAAGCGGATCATGTCGGGACGCCATTTGGCATCGTTCTCGTTGACAAAGATGGGAGCGTAGGAATTGAGCGGCACAATGTCGCTGTTGTTCTCCATACCCATCATATAGACTGCCTCGCCCAAGGCCGCGTTCATATTGCCGAGGTCGCCGAAACCACTGGTCACGGCATACTCGCCCACATAGATTTTCGGTCCGCGACGGTCATAGCTGTCATACTTGCGGAAAGCGTCGGCGAACCATGCCGGGTTGCGGTAGTAATGCTCGTCGAGCAGGTCGACGGGCAGCTGGCTCTCCCACTTGGGATTATCATCACCCCAAGCCACCACATTGCCAATGAGCTTCATATTGGGATATTTCGCCAGGATGGCCTTGCGGAACTGGTCGTAGCGGTCGTAGTAATGGTCGCTCTGCTGCTCGGGATTAGGCTGGTTGTTCTCGTTGCCGATCTCCAAATATTCGATATTGAAAGGAGCGGGATGGCCGTTCTTGGCGCGCAGGGCCCCGTATTTGGTGGTCACGTCGCCGTTGGCGTATTCCAGTGCCGCCAAGCACTCGTCGATCCACGGTTGTATCTCGTTGTAGGGTGTCATGCCCCCATGCCACAAACCCACGTTGACCACATAGAGCGGTTTGGCGCCGAGGTCTTCCGCCATCTGCAAGTACTCATGGAAGCCTATGCCGTCGGTAGTGCGGTATCCCCAGTTCACGTTCCAGTGGCCCGGGCGCTCCTCGATGGGACCGATGGTCCGTTCCCAACGGAAGGCGTTGTCGGGCGAGATCTGTCCTTCCACGAAGCAACCGCCGGGGAAGCGCATGAACTTGGGGTGCATCTCGTAGAGCATCTGCGCCAAGTCGGGGCGCAGACCGTTCTCACGGTTCTTGAATGTCGGCGGGAAGAGCGACACGACATCGAGGTCGAGCGTGCCCTTGCCGCTGAAGGAGAGAGCGAACTTCGCCTGTGGGTCGTTGGCGGTAGCGGTGAGTGTGGCGGTGTATTTGGTCCACTGCTTACCGATGACGGCCTCGACGGTGGTCTCTGCATAAACACCTTTCTCGCCACAGAGCATGGCCTTGATGTCACCCTTGTATGTACCTTTGGCGAAGAAGGAGAGACGGTAGGTGCGCCCCTGCACACTATTGATGCCCCAATAACCCTCGTTGACGAGACTCACGCCGGCTTCTGTGCCGTCGATGACCAATTCGAGGGCGTTGCCTTGGGCACCGTTGAGCAGTTTCACCTTCTTGGAAGGTTGCACGAGACGGGCTTTCAGCGACCCACCGTCAGGCGTATGGGTGGTCCATGCCTGCATGTCGGCGGGTTTGCCGTATTCCGGCCCATCCTCAAACGAGCGGTTGCGGATAAGCTCGGCATAAAGACCGCCGTCGGCGGCATGGTTGATATCCTCGAAGAAGATGCCGTAGTGCGTGGGACTGATTTGTGGTCCTCGGTTGTTGGCATCCACATCGATGGTGATTTGCGCGCTGGCAGTCATGGTCGCCAACGCGGATAGGGTCAAGAAGAATGCTTTTTTCATGAAAATTTATTTATAAGCCACCCCCTACCCCCACTTGTCGGGAAGAAGGGGATGGCTTAGTGAATGCAAAAAAAGTATGGTATATGGTATCAGTCGGCGTAGCGGTAGCCCCAGATGGAGACACCCGTCTGGCTCCTCATTGCCGTGAAGGAGGGTACGACATCATCCTTGGGTTCCAAGGTCTGTTCGATCATCACGCCCTTGTACTCCTCGCCGATGTTGATGGTGACGTAGGAAGTACCTTCCTTGACGGACCACTTACCTTTGAAGGCGCCGGAGATGGTGCCATCGGAAGCCAGTTCGATCTCCACAGGTTTCGCCAAGGCCTTATTTGTGTGGTCGAGTTTGTACTCATGCACCAGCAGCTTGTACTTGCCAGGAATCTTGCTCGTGGCCACTACCTGCTTCTTGGCTATCTGCGCGCTCTTCACCGTCTCGCCGGTGTATTCAAACGGTGCAGCCACCAACCAGCCATCCTCGTTCTGGAACACCTGGTGCACACGCACCTCATGAGCCTCGCTCCAGTTCTGGAAACGGGTGTGGTAGACCAGGTAGGTGCGGCCGTCGGGAGCGGCGATGATGGAGTTGTGTCCCTGTGAACGCTCCGACATGTTGCCCTTCGCTGCATTGCCCCATTCGCCGTAGGCACCGAAGATGTTCACGCCGCGGTTGCCATCATTCTCTTTGGGTCCGAAGTTGACAAAGAAGCTGTTGAACACGGCGGATTGGTTCCTGCCGTCCACATACGGACCGTCGGGGTTCTGCGAGCGGAACACACGCATCTGGTAACCGCCGTTGTTATAGTCGGAGGGATTGCCACCGGCGGCCAGACCGCCATAGGTCATGAACAGGTAGTAATAGCCGCCGATGTACTCGATGTAGCTGGCTTCGCCCGAGGCGTAGTAGCCGCCAGCAATCTTCTTGCCGAAGTAGGCGTCGCTCACCTGGCTGGTGTCGTAGGTCACGTCGTAGTCGCGCAAGCCCGTGGTCTCATCCAGTTCGAGCATGAAGATGCCACCGCTCCAAGAGCCATACGACATCCAGAGCTTGCCCTGCTCGTCGTAGAACACACAGGGGTCGATACAGTTGGGGAAGCTCGGTTTGTCGGTGGCAGCCCAAGGTGACATGTACCGTGCGGGCAGCGACGCCTGCGTACCCAAGACCAGCTCGAGGTCGGTGTCCTTGTAAGCATTGCCTGTATGGAAGCCACTGATGACCACGGGACCCTGATAGCGGTAAGGACCGGAGATATTGTCGGAGGTGAGCAGCACGATGCTGGAATACCAGTTGGGACCATTGACGCTCATGTACATGCACCATTTGCCCATTTTCGTGTTGTAGATGACATCGGGAGCCCAGAGGTTTCCGTCGATGTTATAGCCTGCCTCACCACGAGCGGCCCATGCCTGGGCGTCGAAGGCGGGGAAGTCGACCTCCACGCCACCCTTCTTCACCTTCTTCACCGCCGGCGTGGTGAAAGCCACTTTGTTGGGAGCGTTATTGCTGGTGGCCGTTGCCCAGTTGACCGTGACGTTGTTCCACGCCAGCATATTGGTCGATTTGGCGTTTGCCCTGTGCGAGCCGAAAATAAAGTAGGAGCTGCTGGATGGATCCCACACCACACTGGGGTCGTGGACGCTGACATGGTTGAGGTCCTTGGGCCAGTATTTGCGGTCTTCCTCTACATCGCTGCCGCCGCCACTCGTGGTGGTGAAGGTCACGTCGGCGGAATATTTCTCATCGGAACTCGTCTTTGCGTAAGTGCGCACATGGTAGGTGGTACCTTCCTTCAGTCCGGAGAGGGTGACTGTCATGTCCCTGCCCGAGCCGTTCACCTTCGAGTCGTTGATGGTGGGATTGGCGTTGGTGCTATAGCAGAAGCCACGTGCAATGATGCCAGTGCCGGAGGCCGAAGCTGTGATGACTGCCGAATTGTCGGAGATGTTCGACACCACGGGATTGGTCACCGTCAGCGAGGTGGAACCACCACCGCTGCCACCGCCACCCATGTCATCATCGTCATCGCCGCAGGCTACGAACAGCAACCCCATGCTCAGGATAAAGAATAGTTTAGATAGATATTTCATAAAAAGTAGTTGTTAGGTTGGAAACAGGTTGTTTCTTTGAAAGGGGGGAGTCGCACAAGACAGCTCCCCCCGCTCGGAATATGAATTTCAGTTCAAGTAAAACCTAAGAGTTTGTTTATTCAAACACCAGATGGCAATGATCGACAGTGAAGTGCATGTTCAGGTCGTTGGCATCGGTCACGGTGTTCAGACCCATATAGTCTTGTGTATAGGTCACGCCGTCGTTGCCTACCATCACCATCTTCACATCGGCTGTGCCGTCGCCCTTGTTGGTCACCGAGACGGTCACCATGGCATCGTCCATGGCAGCGAGCCATACAGCCCAGTCGGCCTGTCCGCCGCTCGGGGTGCACTTCGAGGCCAGTTCCTCACCGGGCCAGCCAGTGCCCCAGCCAAAGTTGTCGGCGCGCAGCACACCATACTCCGTAGAACCGTCGCCGTTGGTGAGCACCAACACGAAGTTGTTCCAATTGCTGGCACCCGAGGTGTAGTTCCTGAATCGACGTGTAACAGTCTGTCCTGCGGGCACCTTGATATATGGTGAATGAGCGCTCCACCAATCGGAGGTGTTATCCTCATTGCCCAGCACATCGTCGAACTCGATATGTGAACCGTCAATAGTCAGATGGTAGTAGAAGTCTTCGGGGTTGCTGACCGTGTTCAGACCAATGTAGTCCTGCGTATAAGTTACGCCATCGGTACCTACCATCACCATCTTCACGTCGGCGGTGCCGTCGCCATTATTGGTCGTATAGACAGTCACCTTGGCACCGTTCATGGCAGCGAGCCATGTAGCCCAATCGGCCTGTCCACCGCTCGGGGTGCACTTCGAGGCCAGTTCCTCACCGGGCCAGCCAGTGCCCCATCCGAAGTTGTCGGCGCGCAGCACACCATACTCCGTAGAACCATCAGCGTTGGTGAGCACCACCACGAAGTTGTTCCAGTTGTTGGCACCCGAGGTGTAGTTGGTGAAGGTGGAGACGAAGGTCTCGCCCGGGTTCACCTTGATCTTCTCGGAGTGTTCGCTCCAGAACCCAGAGGAGTTGTCGGCAGCACCCACCAGCGTGTACATCTTGTCGACCACCTCGAACTCTATTGTGGCTACGACAGGTGTGTCGCAGTTCTCACCCTTATAGGTCTTGTTGTAGACCACCACGAGGGTCTTCTTTCCGAGGGTGTTCATGTCGGGAACAGCCTGGAGGATGACATCGGCGGCGGTCACCGTCTTCGTCACTTCCTGCTCGAACTGCACTTCAGCGGTGACACCGGCCATGGCTGTGGCAAGATCGGTACCCAGGAGCACCTTCTTGGGCGCGCCCTTGATGGTCATCGACAGGGGCTGCTTGTCCTCGGCAGAGGTGCATCCACCTATCGGTTCGATGTTGGTGGCGAGGAAGTTGAGGAACGAACCCTCGGGCACGAGGAAGCAACGGATGTTGGTGTTCGACGCATCGGCATTGAGGTTGCCCAAGGCATAGGGTTGCTCATAGGTCCTGGTCACCGTGCCGTTGGTAAACTTAACCACGAACTTGGAGGGGTCGCTGCGGTCGACGGTCAGTGTCACCGCACCAGCCAGTTTCTGCAAGCCTGTCTCATCGGCAGCGGGATCCTGCATAGATGTGCTCATCGCGAATTTGAAGGGGAGCTTATAGAAGTCGCTGCCCCACTGCGAGTTATAGGCCACGGAGTCGCCTGTCAGGTCATAACGGATGGCTCCGTACTCCTTGTAGTCGGCAGAGCCGCGGTCGGCGTCAGCGCAGATGATCAAGGCAAAATTATGGTAATACACCTGGTCATCCGGTTTGATATTGAGCAGGAACTGTGCGTTCCACTTCTGCCCGTCGGGCACCACATAGTATTTGGAGAAAGCCTGCCACCATCCAGAGGAATAGTCGGTATTGCCGATGGTGTACACATCTTCCATCATGCCCACGAGTTCTTCTTCGCCCTTGTTGGCGTTTGCCTCAGCGATGGCATCGGCGAGCCAATCGGGTGAGTTGAGGTCGTAGAGGTCGCCTCCCTCGCATCCAGTGAGCGACATCAAGCCGAGGGCTGCGCCGCAGAATACGGATGCCAATTTATTGAGATGTCTCATAGTCTTATTTTCTTTAATGTTTGTTCTTTGTATTACAGGTTAACGACAGGATGTACTGTCCACCCTTTCTTGGAGAAGTAGCCAGAGTTGTCGGTGCCGGTGTTGGCCGAGTTGCCCGTCAGGTTGGGGTTGTCGTTGAGCGTGTTCTGATAGATGGGCAGGTACTCATGACCCGGCAGGTAGGAGTCGTAGGAACTCTTGCTGCATCTGGCATAATCGACAGCATCTTTCGGGGTGTAGGTGTAAACACCGCTTTCATAGTCTGCTTTGGTCCAGAAATTGAACGCTCCGTGCTCCTTGAGCTGCTGCAGGCGGTCGGCGCTGTAGAAGAATCCCCAGCGGAGGAGGTCGAAGCCACGTCCGTACTCACAACCGAACTCTTTCGGGCGCTCCACGTTGGCGATCTGCTCGAAGAGTTTGTCCTTGGAGTTGAAGTCGGAGAGTTTCAGGCCAGCCAGTCCAGCGCGGTTGCGCACCTGGTTGATCCAGTCAATGGCCTGCTGGGTGGGTCCGTTCACCTCGTTCTCGCACTCGGCTGCGCGCAGCAGCACGTCGGAATAGCGCATCAGTCGGAGGTTGATACCGCAGTGCAGACCGGTGACCACCTTGTTGTAGATACCTGTACGCAGGTTGGTGTTCTTGGCGATAGGCAGACCACCATAGTTGTTGTTGGTCACCACATATTCCGAAGGACTCATTTTCTGCGTGTAGCACACGTTACCATACTCAAACCCTTCCCATTCAGCCTCGTAGGTGCCGATGGTCCAGTAGAGACGCGGGTCAAGACTGTTGGTGGTGGTGCGCTCTGCCTTGAACAGGTTGTAGAGCCAGGGCGAAGCGGAGATGTCGGCCCATCCTCCGAATTGACCCGGACCGAAGTTGCTCTCGATGGCATGTCCTTGTGTGGCGTTGGCACTGGTGTTCACCGGTGTCCACTCATCATCGGTACCCTGGGTGCCATAGTCGAGGAATTGCACCTCAAAGAGGCTCTCGTCGTTGTTCTCATAAAGAGAACCCTCGCGGAAGTTGTCGCCGTAGTTGGCCATCAACTTGTAAGTGCCATAGGAGCCAGCGATAATGGCCTTGAGCACGGTGAGCGCCTCGCTGTACTTATGACGCTGCATGAGTGCGCGGGCATAGTAGCCGGCGGCGGCACCACAGGTGGCACGTCCCTTGGCCCACTCGCCACCCTCGTCACGTGAAGGCAGCAGGGTCATGGCCTCGGAGAAGTCGGCTTCCACCTGGTCGAGCACGCGGTCGTACTGCGCAAAGGCATCCTCGTCGCCCTCAGCCTTGTTGGAGGCATAGAGTCCGTTGAGTGTGCCGTACTCTCCGTAGTCGGTGACAAGAGAGGGGTTCTGGTAATAGTTGGAGAGGTTATAGTAGGCCAGTCCACGAATGAAGAGGGCCTGTCCCTTGATACGTTTCATCTGTTCGGAGAGCGATGCATTGTCGCCTTCACAACGTGAGAGCACGAAGTTGCACACATTGATGGTGTAGTACCAGTCGCGCCAGGACCACATACATATCTCATCGGTGATGGGCTCGTTGAGGTCGTCGAAAGGCATATACCACACCTGCGAGGAGTTCCAGGCCTCGTCACCGCGGCATACGTCGATATTGTAACCCACACGTGCGTAGGTGCCTTCCATACGTATGTGGTTGTAGCAAGCGATGATGCTCTCCTCCAGATCATTGGCCGTATAGCCGAATGTTCCTGATGTCTGCTGGTTGGGGTTGGTGATATCCAACTTATCTTCGCATGAGGTCATCATGCCGAGGCCCAGGAACAGGGCAAGAAAGATTTTATGTAGTTTCATATTGATTGATTTCTTCTGATTTGTCATTATTCGATACCATTAGAACGAGAAGAGGATACCAGCCATGAAGCTGCGAGCGCTGGGGAACGAGCAGAAGTTGTAGCCCGGAGTGAAGGTGCCGCCGGCGAAGTCGACATTGTATCCCTTATAGCCTGTGAAGGTGTAGAGGTTCTGGGCCGACACATAGATGCGAGCACCAGAGATCACGCCCTTGAACACCTTATCGGGAATATTGTAGCCCAGTTCGATGTTGGCGATCTTCCAATAGGCGGCGTTCTGGATCTTGCGGTCGCTGAAGAGGTCGTTCCACATCAGTGTGGCACCTGATCCTTGGTCGTTATTATAGTAGGTGCGGGGCACGCTTGACATATAGGTCAGCCCATCCTCCGACCAGCGGTTGGCGTCGAGCATGGCCACATCCTTGTTGCCAGGACCGTAGCAGGAGTTCAGGCTGTTGTAGATATCATCAGTGACATGGTAGTTGAGGGCGCCAAAGGTGGAGATGCTCAGGTCGAAGTTCTTGTACTCGAGGTGAGCGCTCAGGCCGAAGTTGACCTTGGGCAGACCGCTGCCGAGCACCACTTGGTCTTCACCATTGATCACACCATCGTTGTTGATATCCTCATAGAGGCAGTCACCCACGTTGGCTCCAGGCTGAGTCACATGATTGCCAAGTGAGTTGGAATGGTCGTCGAGGTCGGCCTGCGTGCGGGCGATACCTTGGTATTTCCAGCCGTAGAACTGTCCTACTTCCTCACCCACATAGGTGGCGTAGGCACCGGTGATGAAAGCGTCGGTACCAAAGCCGAGCGACTTCACCTTGTTCTTCAGGGTGCTCAGGTTGGCGCTGATGTCGTATTTCAGAGGATGGTCGTGGTTGCGATAGGTGGCGGAGAACTCGAAACCGCTGTTCTCCATCTCGGCGGCGTTCATGGTCACAACAGCATTGGCCACACCGGCATTGGTAGGTACAGGCACATCGTAGAGCAGGTCGGTGGACGTGTTCTTGTACCATTCGGCGGTGAACTCCAAGCGGTTATTCCAAAGAGCGAGGTCGATACCCACGTTCATGGTCTTCTTCTTCTCCCAGGCGATATTCTCGTTGACGAAGGCGGAGATGGCCGAACCGGTGACAGGGCTGTTGCCGAAACTGTAGGTCATGTTGTTACGGGCCATCGTGGTCTGGAACTGGTATTCACCGATGTTCTCGTTACCAAGTTCACCGTAACTACCACGCACCTTGAACATATTGACCACGTTGTGGTCGAAGGGGAAGAAACTTTCCTTATCGAAACGCCAACCCAAAGAAATGGAGGGGAAGGTGCCCCAGCGGATGTCCTTGGACAGTCGCGAACTACCATCGCGGCGGATGATGGCTGAGAGCAGGTACTTGCCATCGTAGTCGTAGATGAGACGACCGATGTAGGAAACGAGGGCGTGCTTGCTCTCGCTGGAGGAGCCATCGCGAGTGCCTGCATTCTGGATCTGGAGGAAGTAAGGCTCGGAGAAGTTGACACCCCAGGCGCTCAGTACATCTGTGTTCTCCTCCTCGTAGGTCATACCACCCAGGAGGTTGAGGTGATGGAGTCCGAAGTTGGCATCGTAGGTGAGGGTGTTCTCCACGAGGAAGTCGGCATAGGTGCGGCGGTTCTTGGTCAATTTCTCGTTGCTCTTGTCGAGATACACGCGGTTGCTCTGGATCCAAGCCGACACCCAGGTCTTGTCGTGGGCGAAAGTCTTACTATAAGAGAGGTTGAGTTTGTAGTTGAGTTTGTGGTTCTTCTGCTCGAAACCGATCATCTTGAGCAGGTCGACATCGGCGGAGCCAGTGGCCACGATGCGGTCAACGATGGTGTTGCGGGTGAGCAAGTTGTTAAACAATAGCGGGTTCCTAGCTGAGATGTCGCCATGTACGTTATCATAGTATGTACCATAGCCGTATGAATCGTAGCTGTAACTGCTAGCCGAGCCCACCTCATTGTCGAGCACCCAGGTGCTTTCGTCATACGCCTTGATGGTAGGCTGCATCAAAAGCACATTATGAATAATTGGATTATTGGAGCCATACAATCCTTGAACAAATGAGTCGTCAGTGTTGGCACGTCCCATACCATCTTGGTTGGAATGAGAGTAGACGATGCTTGTGCGGAAGTTGATGAACTTCGTCTCCATGGTGTTGTTCACGCGGGCGGTGAAACGGTCGTAGTTAGGACCGGCACCCTCGAGGGTTCCCTTCTGGCTGAAGTAGTCGAGACCTATATTATAGGTACTGTGGGCACTACCGCCACTGAGGTTGATGTTGTGGTTCTGGCGGATACCCGTCTTGAACACCTCGTCGAACCAATTGGTGTCGGTTCCATCCTGGAACTGGTAACGTCCCGTCTCGGGATTGAGACTGTAGCCACCGGCCAGCGGGGTGCCGCTGTTGAGGCAGGCCTGACCAAGATACTGGCTGTACTGCTCGGCGTTCATCACGTCGTAGGTGCTGCTGGGAATCACGTCGATACCGAAATATCCCTTATAGTCAACCTTCAGAGGCTGGTCTTTCTTACCGTTCTTGGTGGTGATGATGACCACACCGTTAGCGGCACGCGAACCGTAGATGGCACCGGCGGAAGCATCCTTGAGCACCTGGATGGTCTCGATGTCGTTAGGCGAGAAGTCGCGGATGGTGGTACCCATGGGCACACCGTCGACCACGTAGAGAGGAGCGGTGCTACCGAACGAACCGATACCACGGATACGCACGGCAGGGTCGGCACCAGGCTGACCGTCGGAAGTGATCTGCACACCTGCCACCTTACCTTCGAGCATGGTGGAGATGTTGGAGTTGGACACGCGCTTCATTTCCTCGGCATTGACGATGGCCACCGACCCGGTGAGGTCGGCCTTCTTCTGCACACCGTAACCCACCACGACAACTTGTTCAAGGAGGTTGGCATCCGACTCGAGTTGAATGGTCTCAATCACTGCGCGTCCGTTGACTGCGATTTCGCGGTCTTTGTAACCCACATAACTAATAAGCAGGGTGGCATTTGCAGGAGCATCCACCTGGAAGTTGCCGTCGAGGTCGGTAATGACACCCACATCGGAACCTTTCACCCTTACGGTGGCACCAATCAGGGGTTCCCCGTCGGCATCAACAACTTGACCGCTAACCTTGATGTTCTGATTCGGCGCTTGCGATGCCATAGCAGGTGCTGAACTGACAGCCAGTCCTCCTACGACGCATGTACAAAGCGCCACAGAGAATAAAACTTGTTTTAGCATTGTAAATTGTTTAAAAGTTAGATAATTAGGTATAAGTTTAATAAATTTTCCGCAAAATTAACAACGCATCGCGCGTAAGTGGTGGACAAACGGACTAAATAGGTGGACAAAACGTGTTTTTCGTGGTTTTTTGCCCTATTTTTCGTCTTTTTTTACACTATTTTTATCCACCCCACCATCTTTTTCCACAAACGAACTGGGACTGCTCCCAAAACGTGTGGTGAAACATCTTGTAAAGTATTTGGGATCATTGAAGCCTACGCGATAGGCTATTTCGGTAATGTTCCGATGCGCTACATTTTCCAACAGCAACTTCTTGGCGATGCCCAAACGGTAGTTGCGGATGAACTGACCGGTGCTCTGCCCCGTCTCCTCATTCATCTTCTTCGACAGTTGGCTGCGGCTCATACCAATGGCTTCGGCAAACTCGGCGATGCCGAACTCGCTGTTCATATAATGTTGTTCCATGATGGCGGTGGCACGCTCCATGAATGTTGTTTGGTTGCGACGCACATCCTCATTGTCGGCCTCGACGCTACGGTGCACACTTTGTTGGAGGTGAAGCTGCGAATCGAGCATGTTCTGCAAGTGCTGCTGCAAGTGCTCCGGGTCGTCGGATTCGTCGAGCACCTTGCGGATGGGCACCAGCAGTTTCTCAGCCTCTTCCTCACGCAAGGCTTCCACCCTTTTCCGGTAGATCCAAGCCATCAAGACAACCAACGCCAGCGCCAAGAGCGACAGGAACCACCAACTCTTCCAAAAATAGGGTGAGACACTGACCTGTATGCTGATGACAGCGTTTTCCTCATCGGCATCCCCCACGTGCTTCACCTCGAAGGTATAGCTGCCGGGCTTGAGACTAGTGTAACGTACCGAGTGCTCACCGGGTTTCAGGGGTATCCACTCCTGTTCAAACCCTTTCAGACGATAACTGTTATGCTCCTGCGTAGCCCCCGCATAGGTGAGCGTGGAAAACTCGATGGTCATCGACTTGTTGGACTCGTGCAGACGGATACGCGTGGCCTGCGAGATATCGCCATCGAGGATACCGCCGTCGCCGACTGTTATCACCTGGTTGTCGACAATCAAGCGCGTGAAGGTCAGGTGCACAGGATAATGCGCATGTTCGTTTTCGCCCCTTATCTCCGTCAGTCCGTCGACACTGCCCAGGAAAAGCGCATTGTCGGGCGCTTTCACCACCGAGTTCCAATAAAAGCATTGGCTCAATAATCCATCGCTCTCGAAATAGTTATTAAAGGTACGCGCGCGAGGGTCGTACACGGAGAGACCATTGTTGGTGGTTATCCACAGTCGGCCTTGCACATCCTCGACCACGCCCTTCACCGAATTGTTGGCCAGTCCATCATCGGTGGTCAGCACCTCAAAGCGCTCCTTCCCGCTCTTGGGGTCGACGATTCGCCTGTAAAGTCCGTAGCCGTTGGAACCCAGCCACAATGTGCCGTCCTTGGTCTCGCAGAAACAACAGATCTTATCGACCACCGACGACTCGGGATGGTCGAGTTTTTGGCGGAGATGGCGATAAGAGAAGGGTCCACCCGCATGTTTGCGTGAGCGTAGGTCAACGACATACACCCCCGACATGCAGCCCAACCATAAGTTCCCCTCCTTGTCGACCTGCGCACCTATACACCCCCGGATTTCACGATTGCCCTCGAAGGGGTCGGTCAAGGCACCCGTCTTCAGGTCGTAGAAGAACACGCCGTCGTTGGAGCCTATCCACAGCGCATCGTTGTGTTTATCGTAGGCCAACGACCCGATATAATTGGTGATGGCTGTCATCTCGGGGGGCATCGCCACATGCTGCACCCCTCCAGGCACCGCCATATTGATGACATTCAGCCCCCCTCCCCAAGTGCCTATCCACAGCCGTCCATGGGCATCGGCTTCGAGCAGCGACACCGAGTTGTGCGACAGTTGCGAGTTCTGCGTAGTCCAATGGGTAAAAGAGCCATCATTTGCCTTGCGATTCAGTCCGCCTTCGACCGTACCCACCCAGAGTGTGCCGTTGCTTTCCACATACATGGCGTTCACGGGGTTGGGCGACAAGGAAGCGCCATTGGCGGCATCATGCACATAGTTGCGCAGGATAAACGGTTGCGGCGAGAGTTTGACGATACCCGCCGTTTCCGTTCCCACCCATATCTGCCCGTTGCGTATGAGCACGCAATGCACGAAGTCGCTGGGCATCGGTTTGTTCGACGTTGCCGTGTTCCAATGTTCAAAAGTTCCGGTGCTCTCATCCAAGATATTGACCCCCCTCAGCGACCCCACGAGGAGATGGCCCTCGGGACTGATGGCGAGGGCGGTAGAGAAATCATGAGAGATAGAATGCGGATCGGCAGAATGTCGGTAACCTCTCAGCGAACTGTTGTACTGGTCGTAGGCATACAGTCCGTTGTTGGTGGAAATCCACACCGTGTTATCCCTCTTAAGCAAATCGGTGACGTAGTAGCCCTGTAGTTCTTTCAGTACAGGCGCTATCTCCTTGCGTATGAGCTGATCGCCCGATTCGGTGAGTAGGTAGAGCCCATTCTCGATATTGACCCACACCGTACCGTTCTTCTCGATATCAGCGATGGTGATGTCGGGCGTGTTTCCCGAATAGCGGCAACAGCTGACGTGCGCCACATAGCCTTTCTTGTTGAACGTATATCGAAAGATGCTGTCGCGTGTGAGTTGCCACATACCGCCCTTGCTGTCGCAATACACCTTCACCGAGGGTCGCAGCAGACGGTTGTCGAGGTCGCCATTCTCGCACACCGGCGTCACATAGTCCATCGTGCGCAGGTCGATGACCATGGTAGCCTCGTCGTAGGCCACCCATAGCCGTTGGAAATCATCCTCGGCAAAGCCCTTGCATGAATTGCTCGACACCTCCGATTGTCTGCTGATCACCGGCTTCATAAACGAATAGCCATCGTAGCGCACGGCACCACCACCGTAGGTGGAAATCCACAAAAAGCCCTGGCTGTCGGTGAAAATCTGGTTGACATGGTTATGAGGCAGTCCTGTGGAGAGGTCGAGGCACTCCATGTTGTAACGGCCCGTCAGCACATCCTGTGCCCACGCGCCGCACGCCCAGAGGACGAGACAAAACACTATCAGTTTCCAGCGACCCATTTCTTTTGCAAACATACAAATAAAAAGTGGTTTTGCCAAATAAAAGATGGGAAAAACGATGTCTACATGGCGTCGTAGTCGATCTCGCCGCATATCATCCTTTTCCGATGCACGTTGAAACGAGGGTCGATGAGATTTCGGTCGGGTTGGTATCCCTGGCAATGGATGCCCGCCAGATATAGTAAGAGATGGGGGAGGTCGTCGGTCATGAACGGTCGGTCGACAGCCGAGCTTATCTGCCGGCAAACCTGTTCGTGCGACTGCCGATAGCACTCCGTGGCATAGATCCAGAAGGGGATATCGAACTGTGGCACCACATATTTTTTCGTGCGTTGCAAGTTGCGCCCCGCTTCCCGGCAACCATCATACACCAGTTCGCCATGGTCGGGCACATAGATGATGATGGCTTCCTTTTGGCGGAAAGCGTCGATGATGTCGCCCACCACCTTGTCATTGTAAGCCACGGCATTGTCGTAATCAGCCAGCACACCCTTCTCTTCCTCGGTCAGGTCGGGGCGTTCATAATCAGAGGCCCGGAAAATGGTCTGGTCCTCGGGATAACGTTTCTTGAAATCGGTGTGCAGCCCTAAGAAATGGAACACCACCAAACGAGGTGCCGCAGACGAGGTGTCGCACTGTTGATAATAATCCTGTAGCAGTTGTCCGTCGAGGGGATGGCTCATGGCATTTCGTTTGTCGAAGAGGTAACCACTCAGCTCCATGTTGTTCATGAACACATCCTCGCAATAATCGCTGAACGCCGTGCGCTTGTCGAGTGTGTACTGATTGCTGAAGAAATCCACTTCATAGCCCGCCTTCCTGAAGAGGGCGAACAGCACGGGATAGTCGTACCAATGGCCACTGCTGTCGTAATTGTAAAGTGTGAACATGTTCTGGAACGACTTGAAGGTCAGGTTATACGAAGCCACCACATCATTGAAGAGCCAGAGAGAGTCGCCGTCTTCACTACCCTTCAGCGCATCCTGCCGAGGTGTGGTGGGCTTCCCATAGCCATAGAGCGAGGCATGGTGACGGTTGTAGCTCTCACCGACGAGCAGGACAATCAGGGGGGAGTCATAGGAACAGGAGTCGATCTGCGTCTGGAGCAGATTGGCCAACAAACGCTCCCCTACATGGGAATAACGATGAAACTCCTTGATGGCAAGCGCCATCCGATAAACAGGCAGATACTCACGCGTCATGGAGTCGTGCTCCACCACGTCGCCCTCCTCCGATGTTTGGGTGAAGACCTGATAGAGGTAACGCTTGTTGTGGATGCCGTAGACCACCGACACCATGGTGATGACCAACAAGACGGAAGCCACAGCACGCGAGATGGTCTTCCACCTCTTCCGCACCACATAAACGACAAGGGGAACGATCAGTATCAGCGCCAACGGCGACACCAACATGGTTGACGACAGATAGAACCCCACCGATTCGAACGCCTCCTGGCTGTTGGTCTGCATCCATGCCTGGATGACATTGGGCACGAGTGCCGTTCCCATGGCTTGATAGCAAACCATATCCAGCACTCCTATGAGGAAGAAGGCAAGAAACACCACCATCTTCACATATCGACGCCATCGGGCAGGAAACGCCATCATGACCAAGCAAAGGAAGTACACATCGCCGAACACCTCCAAGGAAGCGCGCATCCTGCTGCTATGCGGATATTCAATGAAAAGGATGGAGACGGCGAAGAGCAAGAGCATGCCCCAGAAGAAACAGGGATTTCTCCTGATAGGTGCCGCAAGGATGTCGAAAAACTTCCTTATCATGTTCGTTTTTTCAATCGCAACTTGCTTTAACATGGATTTCATTCCCTGGTCACTACCGTGCAGGAAGCCTTCTCTGTCAAAGGCAGGCTTTGGAAAAGACAACCCTCCGTATCGGCAAGCACGTTGCGCATATCATCGCGAAGACCTTCGCCCGTGAGTTTGAGGTAGGCCTCCTTTCGTGTCCACAACCGATAAAAAGCGGTGTCGGAATCTTCGGCAAGGGAAATCTCCGCCTGTTCATCATCGCTCATCACCATGTCGACCACCTGCCGGTCGATGGGGCGGATGCGCTCCACATCCACCCCCACAGGCACATCAGCCACCACGCACACGGCGATACCCTCGGTGTGGCTCAAATTGAAATGTATATCGGGATGGTCTTTCAAGAAAGGCTTGCCCGAAGGTCCAAAGGAAAAGACGGGAGGTTCGGCTATGCCATAGTTCTCCCTCAACGCCCTGCACAGCAACAAATAGGCGGCCAGGCTCGACTGCCGGTCGGACAAACGCACATGGCGCATCACCTGTTGGCGCCGCTGAGGCGACACGGTATTGAGGAGGGCATCCACAGCAAGGCGCTCCGTATGCAGGTCATGATAAATTCTCATGCTCATCTATGAATAGCACCTAATTCCACAGCCGGTAAACACACCCGGCCATTCCACTATCACCTTCCAAGCGGAATTGCCCAAAGGGTTCATCCTGACAGAACGGTATTCTTCGGTCTGTCTGTATGCACCCTCAGGCAGTGTCTGGGCAGTAGCACCGAGGCAAAATAAAGCCAGGAAGGCCATCATGATTACACTTCTTTTCATATCGTTGTGTCTTAGCGGTTTTTTTATTGCAAATATACATCAAAATGGGGAAAAGAAGAAATAAAGTCGTTGTTCTTCGAGAATATTTTGTATTTTTGCCTTCGCAAGAGGAGGTATAAGCTTTCGGGCCAAGCACCTCTCCGCAACGAAAATATAACTACAAAAAAACGGACAATGAAAAAAGCAATCAACACCAAAGCGGCACCTGCCGCCATCGGGCCTTATAGCCAGGCCATTGCCGTGGGCAACCTCGTTTATACCTCGGGCCAACTGCCCATCGACCCCGCTACGGGAGAGTTTGCCGTAGGAGGCATCAAGGAGCAGACCCGCCAGTCGTTGACCAACGTCGAGGCCATACTCAAGGAGGCGGGTCTCACCATGGGCGACGTAGTGAAAACGATGGTTTTCTTGGCCGACATGAACGATTTCGCCGACATGAACAGTGTCTACTCCGAGTTTTTCTCCGAACCTTATCCCGCCCGTTCAGCCGTGGCCGTCAAGGCATTGCCCAAAGGTGCCTTGGTGGAGATAGAAGTGGTGGCCGGGAAATAGCTTACGTATCATAATCGCTCCATCCACCGTGAGAGAAACACATCGCTGACAGAATAAGATGTTCCTGTAAGCGTAACATCTTTGTTGAGTAACCCTTTCTCACAGAGAGCATCAGCAAGGCGGCGAGAAACGGAGGGCGTTCCAATCTTGTGATTCTTGAGAAACCTAGATGCGGTAATCTGACTGGCACTTCCTTCCTTGGCTACTGCTATTAGATAGTCCCACTGTTTGTCGGTTAGCATCTGTCGGTATTGAAGGAAAACGGCCTCGCTCTGTCTCATCAGTTGCTCACATGCTTTTTTCACATCATTGATAGTGATGTCACGACTCTCATTGGCATAGATGGTATGGCAGAGTTGTTGGGTGTAGTAAGTGTGTCGGCGTGTCCAGTGCAGGATGAATTGCAGTGCGTCGTCTGTGATGCTTCTCTGTCGCTCGCTCAGCAGCCGGCGGATGAAAGCTGCGTATGGCGTTTCTGGTATTTTGTCAAGCGATATAAATGTCGTACTATTATAAAATGGTTTCTTTTCATTGGCAAAGATGTCGGCCATCATGTGCTTTTTGCTGCCACAGAAGATGAACGTCAAGTGATGGGTCTGCTGGATGTAGGTGCGCAACAAAGCCTCCATGTTCTGTTCCGGATAGTCACGTATCTGCTGAAACTCATCGATGGCTATGACTATATGCTCGCCTTGGCTGTCCAAAAAATCGAAGAGGCCGCGCAACGTATATTCTTTCTCGTGGGCTGTCTGATATGCGATCTGAAGTTGAGGCTCGCCCGTGATATTGTCGAACGAGAGAAGGGGTCGCAGCGACTTGATGAATGTCATCAGTTTCTCGCCCATTGATGTCTTGGGCTGAAAGCTTTTCATGGCAGCCTCGGCCATTAGCTTGATAAAGTCGTCGATGTTGCGTGATGCAAAGATGTCCAAATAGAGGGTGTGGATGTCCGGCCTGGTCTCTCTCAACTCATCAAATAAACGCAGTATCAAACCGGTTTTGCCTATGCGGCGCTGTGAGATCAGCGTCATGTCTGTACTATTGACGCAGTTGCGCACCATCAATTGCAACTCTTCCTCGCGGTCGCAGAACAAGTCTTTCGACTCATATGATTTAATTGTAAAGGGATTCTCCATAGCGTTGCGCATATATATCAGCTGCAAATGTACGAATATTATTTGATTACACAAAATGTATTACACAAAATGTGTAACACAAAATGTAAAAAATCACTCACGGTGGCTTCGGCGATGTGATGTGACTGCACACGTTCGGAGGCTTCGAGGTCGGCGATGGTGCGTGCCACCTTGAGGATACGGTTGTAGGCGCGGGCGGAGAGTTTGAGGCGTTCCATGCCACGGCGGAGGAGTTGGAGCGAATGTTCGTCGGGCTCGGCGAACTGATGGATCATACGCTCGGTCATCTGGGCATTACAGTGGATGCCCTTGAAGTCCTTGAAGCGCACT
>ONDS01000017.1 GCA_900316685.1 uncultured Prevotellaceae bacterium
TTGCGCCGATGGTACTGCAATGCAATGCGGGAGAGTAGGTAGCCGCCTCCTTTTCAAGAAGCCCCCTCCACACAAGCGTGGAGGGGGCTTCGCTTTTTTGCGGATTACTCGGAAAACTCAGATTTCTCAGAAAACTCTGATTACTCGGAAAACTCAGAAAACTCTGAATAGTCTGATTACTCCGGATTATTCTCATTTCTCATTTCATATTTACACCCTCCCTTTGGGAGGGCCGGGAGGTATACAATATTTCTCCCTCTTTTCCGTTATGGGTGTATGCAATGGACGGATAGGATACGTCAGGTGAAGATACTGCTGGTGCTGGCAGCCATCATCATCGCTGTGGCATCGTTGGTGGTGTCACATTATTTGGTGCGCGACCTCTCTGAAGAAGAACATACCAAGATGGGCGTGTGGGCGGAGGCGATGCACGCTCTGAATATGGCGGATGAGAATACTGACTTGGGGCTGGTGCTCAAGGTCATCGACGAGAATCATACCATCCCCGTTGTAGTACTGGATAATGCTGGCAATGCGTTGATATTCAGGAATGTAGATATAAAAGGTTCCAACTATGAGGATAGCCTTGCCTATCTCTCGCGGTTGGGACAGCGGCTGAAGAGCGACAAACAGTTCATCACCATATCAGGCGAGTCGGCGGAAGATACGCAGTATGTGTGTTACGACGACTCTGTGATGATCAAACGATTGTCGATGTGGCCTTACGTGCAACTGGGTATTGTGATGATTTTCGTGGTCATTGCCATCTTCGCCCTCCTCACCTCCAAGCGTGCGGAGCAAAACAAAGTGTGGGTGGGGCTCTCAAAGGAGACAGCCCACCAGTTGGGCACGCCCATCTCCAGCCTCATGGCATGGACGGAGGTGCTCAAGGAGACCTATCCTGACGATGAACTGTTGCCGGAGATGGACAAGGATGTGAAACGCCTGCAACTCATCGCCGACCGCTTCAGCAAAATCGGGTCGCTGCCGGAACCTGTGCCAGCGAGCCTCAACGAGGTGATGGACCATGTGATCGACTATATGGACCGCCGCACGTCGAAAAACGTGCAGATGGTGAAGGACTTCCCCGACGAAGATGTCATCGTGCCCATCAACGCCTCGCTCTTCGAGTGGGTGATCGAGAACCTGTCGAAAAACGCCGTCGATGCCATGGGTGGCGAGGGTGGTCGCATCACCTTGCATGTAGAGGAGAACGAGCGCCAGGCCATCATCGAGGTGAGCGACACAGGCAAGGGTATCCGCAAGAAAGACCTCTCCAACGTGTTCCGACCGGGCTTCACCACGAAGAAACGAGGGTGGGGCCTGGGTCTGTCACTGGCCAAGCGCATCGTCGAGGAATACCACCATGGCAAGATCTTCGTGAAAAGTTCGGAACTCGGCAAGGGTACCACTTTCCGCATCGAACTGGAGAAGTGATGCAGGCGGTGGAAAGAGAACCTACCGCGGGTTTCGCCAACGAGACATCGTCCTTCCGCACCTTCAAGGCCTTTACAGGCATGGCACCCAAGGAGTGGAGAGAGGAAAACAACGGTTCTTAAGCGTTTTAAATCAGGAAAATCGCAAAAAAAACGAGATAAATTACGCTATCTCGGAAAAAAGTTGTAATTTTGCAGCCCGTATGTGTGGTCAGCAAGTCATACAGATAGACCTCGAAGGACTGAACGAGGATGTCCAACGCTTTTCCTTTGAGTTGGGTGACGCTTTTTTCGCGGCTCAGGCCGTACGTGGAGGCGGACAACCATATAAAGGTAGCGTGGCAGCTCGTATCGATGGTTCAAAAGGGGTGGGATGCTATGAATTCTCCGTGCATGTGGAGGGAAACATTACTTTGCCATGCGACCGTTGTCTGGACGACATGGAGCAACCCATCACCGCCGACAGTCGGTTGGTGGTGAAGCGGGGTGAAGCCGGCGACAATGACGGTGAGGTGCTCATGGTGGATGAGGTACAGCGTATGGTCGACTTGTCATGGTTCGTCTATGAGACGTTGGAACTGGCGATACCCATTCAGCACGTACATCCCGAGGGGGCCTGCAATCCCAAGATGTTGGAAGTACTGGCCAACTATGAAGGAGGACGGGAGGAAGAAAAAGAAACCGACCCCCGTTGGAAAGAACTCGAAAAATTAAGAACAACAATAAACGATTAACAGAAAATGGCACATCCAAAAAGAAGACAGTCAAAGACTCGTACACTTAAGAGAAGAACGCACGACAAGGCCGTAGCACCCACACTCGCAGTATGCCCCAACTGTGGCGCTTACTATGTTTATCATACCGTATGCCCCACCTGTGGCTACTATCGCGGTAAGGTTGCTATCGAAAAGGCCGAAGTAGAATAATGGGAAAGCGTAGAGCGGTCATCACAGGCGTGGGAGGCTATGTGCCCGACTATATCCTCAACAATGAGGAACTGTCGCGCATGGTCGAGACCAACGACGAGTGGATTATGACCCGCGTGGGCATCAAGGAGCGCCGTATCCTCACCGAAGAAGGATTGGGCACCTCCTATATGGCCCGTAAGGCCGCCAAGCAACTGCTCCAAAAGACGGGAGTGGATCCCGACAGCATCGATGCGCTGGTCGTGACCACTTCGACGGCTGATTACCAGTTCCCTTCCACAGCGTCCATCGTCTTGGGTAAGTTAGGGCTGAAGAACGCCCATGCCTTCGATTTCTGGGCTGCTTGCTGCGGATTTATCTACACGCTCGACACCGTAGTGTGTATGATTGAGTCGGGACGTTACAACCGAGTGATCATCATCGGCGCCGACAAGATGTCGTCGGTGGTGGATTACAAAGACAGGGCCACCTGCCCGTTGTTCGGCGACGGCGCCGGTGCCGTGCTCGTGGAAGCGACAGAGGATGAAGAAGTGGGATATAGGGATTCCTATTTCCGTACTGATGGCAAGGGATTGCCCTTCCTTCACCTGAAAGCAGGTGGGTCGGTTTGTCCTCCATCACATTTCACTGTCGACCACCGTTTGCACTACCTCTATCAAGAGGGGCGCACGGTGTTCCGCTATGCGGTAACCAACATGAGCGACGACTGTGCCTTGATAGCCGAACGCAATGGACTCAACAAGGACAATATAGCGTGGGTTATTCCCCATCAGGCCAATATGCGTATCATCGAGGCGGTGGCCAAACGGCTGGAACTGCCGATGAGCCAGGTGATGGTCAATATCGAGCACTTTGGCAACACCAGTGCGGGAACCATACCCCTCGCCTTATGGGAATATGAAAGCAGGTTGCGGAAGGGCGACAATATGATCTTTACGGCTTTCGGTGCCGGGTTCGTACATGGTGCCTCCTATATGAAATGGGGCTACGACGGACAAACGGTCAACGCGCCGGTAAAATGAAGAAACTTAAAAAACGCATCCTTCCTTATCGTAAGAATGCGTTTTTTTTCTTCACTCCCGAACTCCTAAACTCCTAAATAAAATGCACAAAGCAGGATTCGTCAATATCGTAGGTAATCCCAATGTGGGAAAGTCGACGCTCATGAACCAACTCGTGGGCGAGCGCATTTCCATTGCCACCTTCAAAGCGCAGACCACACGACATCGCATCATGGGCATCGTCAACACGCCTGATATGCAGATCGTGTTTTCCGACACCCCGGGGGTGCTCAAACCCAACTATAAGTTGCAGGAGTCGATGAGAGCTTTCTCGGAGTCGGCACTTGCCGATGCCGATGTGTTGCTCTACGTGACCGATGTGGTGGAGAGTCCCGACAAAAATGCCGACTTCTTAGAAAAGGTGCGGGAGATGGACATACCCGTGTTGTTGCTTATCAACAAGATAGACCAGAGCGACCAAGAGAAGTTGGGCACTCTCGTGGAGACGTGGCATCAACTGCTGCCTGCTGCGGAGATACTGCCCATTTCGGCCAAGAACAAGTTCGGCATCGACATGCTGCTCCGGCGAATACATGAGTTGCTGCCTGACTCGCCGCCTTATTTTGATAAGGACCAGTGGACCGACAAACCGGCGCGGTTCTTCGTGAGCGAAATCATACGCGAGAAGATATTGTTATACTACGACAAGGAGATACCTTATTCGGTAGAAGTGAAGGTGGAAGAGTTCAAGGAGGATGAAAAACATATCCGCATCCGTGCCATCATCTTCGTGGAGCGTGATTCGCAGAAAGGTATCATCATCGGCCATCAAGGTGTAGCCTTGAAGAAAGTCAGTACCGAGGCGAGGAAGTCGCTTGAGCGTTTCTTCGGCAAGAAAATCTTCTTGGAAACCTATGTGAAGGTAGATAAGGACTGGCGCAGTTCACAGCGCGAACTCGACCAGTTCGGATATAATCCTGAATAAGGAGCATACCCACCTCGGCCCTCTCAAAGGGAGGGTGTAAGGTGCAAGGAGCAAGGGAATAGTCCGCCAGCGGAGTAACTTTTCCCCTCCTCCGGGGAGGAGGGGAAGGGGTGGTGGCGGTGGGAAGGAAAGCGGTTGGGACCGTTTTTTACAAACCACCCCAGCTTGAAGATTTTGTCCGCTTAAGGACTAAATCGCCTTTGAAAAAGGAGGGGAGAAGTTACCCCTCCTGCGCAAAACATCTTTTTAAACTCCCAAACTCCTAAAAACATACAAACAGACATGGGAAATTTAGTAGCAATAGTAGGACGCCCCAATGTGGGCAAGTCAACGCTTTTCAATAGGCTCACCAAGACGCGTAGGGCCATAGTTAGCGAGGAGGCGGGCACGACACGTGATCGTCAGTATGGCAAGTGTGAGTGGAACGGAAAGGAATTCTCCGTGGTCGACACCGGTGGATGGGTGGTCAACTCCGACGACGTGTTCGAGGAGGAGATACGTAAGCAGGTGATCATTGCCACCGAGGAGGCCGACTTGGTGCTCTTTCTTGTCGATGTGGGGTCGGGGCTCACTGACTTAGATGCCGATGTGGCTCTTATCCTAAGGAAAACCAAGCTGCCTGTGTTGTTGGTGGCCAACAAGGTGGACAACAACGAACAGCAGTATGAGGCCGCCGAGTTCTATAAGTTGGGACTGGGCGACCCCTGGTGCATCAGCTCGGCTACGGGCAGCGGTACCGGCGACCTGCTCGATGAGGTGGTCCGTCTGCTCCAGCCCACCGGCGACGATGGGTTGGAAGAGGGCATCCCGCGTTTTGCCGTGGTGGGCAGACCCAACGCAGGCAAGAGCAGCATTATCAATGCCTTCATCGGCGAAGATAGAAACATCGTGACGGAGATAGCCGGCACCACGCGCGACAGCATCTATACGCGCTACGATAAGTTCGGTTTCGACTTCTATCTGGTGGATACTGCCGGCATACGCAGGAAGAACAAGGTGACTGAAGACCTGGAGTTCTACTCGGTGATGCGCAGCATACGGGCGATAGAGAACTCCGATGTGTGCATCCTCATGCTTGACGCCACCCGTGGCATCGAGGCGCAGGATATGAACATCTTCCAGCTTATACAGCGCAACAACAAGTCGTTGGTGGTGGTGGTCAACAAATGGGACCTGGTGGAAGATAAGTCGCAGGTGGCCGTCAAAACTTTTGAGCAGGCCATCCGCAACCGTATGGCGCCCTTCGTCGATTTTCCCATCATCTTTGCATCGGCGCTTACCAAGCAACGTATCTTCAAGGTGCTCGAAACGGCCAAACAGGTGTATCTCAACCGCACCGCCAGGGTGGGTACGACCAAACTCAACGAGGTGATGCTGCCGCTCATCGAGGCTTATCCGCCACCATCGGTCAAAGGCAAGTACATCAAGATCAAGTATTGCGCCCAGGTGCCGGGCACGCAGATTCCTTCTTTCGTGTTCTATGCCAACCTGCCGCAGTATGTGAAGGAACCCTATAAGCGGTTCTTGGAAAACAAGATACGTGAGAACTGGAACATGACAGGTTGTCCCATCAATGTGTTTGTGCGTCAGAAATAGATGAAAGACAAGGCTTTTTGTGCGGCATTGGCGGTACTCTGCTTGACGGGTGTGCTCTTCGCCTGCTCCAAAGAAAAGGAGCCGGATGATTTGGCTGCCCGTACGGCGGAGTTATATTATGGCTATCTGCTCTCCGGCGACGTAGGCTCGTTCGTGGAGGGCATGGATGGCTATACGCAATTGCCCGACGCCTATAAGGCCGAGCTGCGTGGCAATGCCGGCATGTATGCCGAGCAACAGAAGAAGGTACATGGTGGTTTGATGGCTGTAACGGCCGACCGCTGTGAGGCCGACAGTACCGTAGGCGAGGTGATCATGACTTTCGCCTATGGCGACGGCACGAAGGAACAAGTGCTCGTGCCCATGGTCAGACGTCATGGCTTGTGGTTGATGCGGTGAGTGGTGTCTTCCTTTTCGGCCTGTCGCACTTTCTTGAATAGGTCGGAGGCGAAGACCAGGTCGTTGAGGTGTTCGTTGTTGGCGCTGATGACCTCGTCTTTGGTCCCTTCCCATTCTTTCCTTCCCTTGTAGATGAAGATAATTTTCTCGCCAATACCCATCACGGAGTTCATGTCGTGGGTGTTGATGATGGTGGTGATCTTGAAATCCTTGGTGATACTGGTGAGCAACTGGTCGATGACCAACGATGTCTTAGGGTCGAGACCTGAGTTGGGCTCGTCACAGAAGAGGTACTTGGGGTTGAGGGAAATAGCACGCGCTATGGCCACACGTTTCTGCATGCCTCCGGATATCTCGCCCGGGTATTTGCCTTGGGCTTCTATCAAGTTCACTCGGTCAAGGCAGTATTGTGCCCTCTTCACTCGTTCGCGGTAGTTCATGTTGGAGAACATGTCGAGCGGGAACATCACATTCTCGAGCACACTTAGTGAGTCGAAGAGGGCGGAACTCTGGAAAATCATGCCCATCTCGCGTCTGAGTTCTTTTTTTTCACGTTTGCTCATGCTCACAAGGTTCCTGCCGTCGTAGAGAACCTCGCCGCTCGTGGGCTCGAGCAACCCTACCAGGTTTTTCATCAGCACGGTCTTGCCCGACCCACTCTGGCCTATAATCAGGTTGGTTTTTCCGTTGTCGAAATGGGTGTTGATATCGTGCAACACCTCTTTGTCTTCGAAGGATTTATATAGGTTCTTGACTTCAATCATTTGTAAAAGTGAAGAGTTAAGAATTAAGAGTTGAGAAATACACCCCGTTGGCGAGTTTGTCCTTGCCAATTGCATCAAAGATTTTTCATGACAGCAGTTGTGTGAGGAAGATGTCGCTGAAAAGTATGAGCACACTGCTCGACACTACGGCGTTGGTGCTGGCCACGCCCACCGCCACCGATCCACCTTCCACCCTGTAACCATGGAACGAGGAGACGCTGGATATGATGAAGGCGAAAAAGATGCTCTTGATGATACTCATCCACATGAACCACGATTGGAAATCGTGCTGGACACCCGTGGTGAGATCCTCCACACTGATCACATTTCCTATGATGGAGGTGGCATAGGCTCCAACGATACCCATGGCGGCACTGAAGACCACCAGGAAGGGCATGATGGTGACCATGCCGAGAATCTTAGGCAGAATGAGGTAATTGGCGGAGTTCACCCCCATAATGTCGAGTGCATCGATCTGTTGGGTCACACGCATGGTGCCCAACTCCGAGGCGATGTTCGAACCCACCTTGCCAGCCAGTATCAGGCACATGATGGACGAGGAAAACTCCAAGAGCATGATTTCGCGCGTGGTATAACCAGTGACGAACTTGGGCATCCATGGACTCTGGATGTTGATCTTCATCTGTATGCAGATCACGGCGCCGATGAAGAAAGAGATGAGCAGGACGATGCCGATGGAATCGACACCTAACGACGCCATCTCCCTGACGTATCTCTTGAAAAACATACGCATCCTTTCAGGACGACCGAATGTTTTCCCCATCAGTATCAAGTACTGGCCTAATGAACGTAAGTGCTTAATCATTTGCTTGTGTTTGGTCTGCAAAATTAACAAAAAAAGCAAAAAAACACAATCACGCGGATGGTTTTTCTCCACATTTGACGTTATTTGCCCCATTTTTGCTAAATTTGCGGAAAATTTGACATGATGAGCGAAACTAACAACATGACGACGACACCAACCAACGAGGTGACCCCTTCTGAGGAACATGTGCTCCGAACCGAAGGTTTGGTCAAGAGATATGGTAAGCGGACGGTGGTCAACGATGTGTCCATCCATGTGCGGCAAGGAGAGATTGTCGGTCTGCTCGGACCCAATGGCGCCGGCAAAACCACATCGTTCTATATGACCACAGGACTGATCGTGCCCAATGCCGGACATATTTACATCAATGGTCACGATATCACCGACTATCCAGTCTATAAGAGGGCGCGTGCGGGCATCGGCTACCTGCCCCAGGAGGCCAGTGTGTTCAGGAAGATGAGTGTCGAGGACAATGTGATGGCCGTGTTGGAAATGACCGACCTGAACAGGAGACAGCGCAACGAGAAACTGGAGAGCTTGTTGGCGGAGTTCCGCCTGAACAAGGTGCGCAAGAACAAGGGCGACCAACTCTCCGGTGGTGAACGGCGCCGTACGGAGATTGCCCGTTGCCTGGCCATCGACCCCAAATTCATCATGCTCGATGAGCCCTTCGCCGGTGTCGACCCTATCGCCGTGGAGGATATACAGTATATCGTGTGGAAACTCAAGTATCGCAACATCGGTATCCTCATCACCGACCATAACGTGCAGGAGACGCTGACCATTACCGACCGTTCGTATCTGCTCTTCGAAGGGCGCATCCTGTTCCAAGGTAAGCCCGAGGAACTGGCCGAGAACAAAATCGTGCGCGAGAAATACCTTGGTAACAGTTTCGTGTTCAGGAAGAAAGATTTCAACAGTATCGACGAGGAACGCCGTGCACGTGAAGCCGCCGAAGAGGAAGCCGAGGAGGATAAATAACATTTTTTTCAACGGATAATTAGGTGTTTACACCAATTATTCGTAATTTTGCACCCCAAAAAGAAATTATAAACAATAGTTAGCACATAAAGATGAAAATTTCATTTGAGAATCCCGACAAGATCAATGGTCTGCTGACCATGACCGTCGAAGAATCCGACTACAAGGAAAAGGTAGAGAAAACGCTGAAAGATTACCGCAAAAAAGCCAATATGCCCGGTTTCCGTCCCGGCATGGTGCCCATGGGCATGATACGCAAGCAGATGGGCGCTTCGGTGAAGGTAGACGAAATCAACAAACTCCTCGGTGAGGAGATGTATAAATATATCGGAGACAACAAAATACAGATGCTCGGCGAGCCTATGCCCTCCGACAAACAGGTGCCCCAGGACCTGGAGAAAGAGGGGCCCTACACCTTCATCTTCGATATAGCCGTGGCGCCGGATTTCAAGATCGAGCTGACCAATAAAGATAAGGTGGACTATCTCACCGTCAAGGTGGATGATGCTCTCATCGACCGTCAGGTGGATATGTATGCCTCGCAGCAAGGACATTATGAAAAGGTGGAAGAGTATGATGCCGACCAGCGCGACATGCTCAAGGGCGACTTGCGCCAGCTCGACGCCGAAGGTAACACCCTGGAAGGGGGCATCACCGTCGACACCGCCATGCTCCTGCCTCAATATATCAAGGTGGAAGAGCAGAAAGCGCTCTTTGATGGCGCTCACCTGGGCGATGTCATCACTTTCAATCCCAAGAAAGCCTATCCCGACAACGATGCCGAGATAGCCGCCCTGCTTAAACTCAAGAAGGAAGAAGTGGCCGACCTGAACGACGATTTCAGCTTCCAGGTGACGGAAATCAGCCGTTATGTAAAGGCTGAGGTGAACCAGGAACTGTTCGACCGTGTGTTCGGCGATGGTGTCGTAGCCAACGAAAAAGAGTTCCGCCAGAAGGTGGCCGAACAGATACAGGGCCAGTTGTTGGGAGAAACCGACTACCAGTTCCTGCTCAACGTGCGCAAGTATGCCGAGGAGAAAGTGGGCGAGCTCACCTTCCCCGAAGAACTGCTCAAACGCGTGATGAAGAACAACAACAAGGACAAGGGCGACGATTATGTGGAAAAGAACTTCGCTGGAAGCATCCGTGAGCTGAAATGGCATCTCATCAAGGAGCAACTGGTGGCTCAGAGCGGTATCAAAGTGAACGATGAGGATGTGAAGGATACTGCCAAGGAAGCTGCCCGCCAGCAGTTCGCACAATATGGCATGAACAACGTGCCCGATGAGTACCTCGACAACTACGCCGACGACATGCTGAAGAAACGTGAGAACATCGACGGACTGCTCGACCGTACCATCGACCGCAAACTCACTCAGGCTCTCAAGAATATGGTGAAGATGAATGTCAAGGAGGTCTCTCTCGACGAATTCAACCAGATGATTAGGGAGCAAAACGCACAATAATCCTTTTTTTTCCAAAAAAAAGCGATTTTTTGTTGGGTTGTCGACTTTTTTGCTTATCTTTGTACTATCAAGGAAAGTGAAAAAGCCGACAACTGTTTTTTTATGTACAAAATAGACTATGAACGATTTTAGAAAATACGCTACCCGACACCTCGGCATCAATGGTTTGGTGCTCGATGATGTCATCAGTGCCCAGTCACAGTATCTCAATCCGTATATACTCGAGGAACGTCAACTCAACGTCACCCAGATGGATGTGTTCTCACGTCTGATGATGGACCGCATCATCTTCTTGGGTACGCAAATCGACGATTACACCGCCAATACACTCCAGGCCCAGTTGCTTTACCTCGATAGCGTGGACAGCGGCAAGGATATCTCCATTTATATCAACTCGCCCGGTGGAAGCGTGACAGCTGGTCTGGGAATCTATGATACCATGCAGTTCATATCCAGTGATGTGGCTACCATCTGCACGGGCATGGCCGCATCCATGGCCGCCGTGTTGCTGGTGGCCGGCACCGAGGGCAAACGCTCAGCCCTCACCCATAGCAGGGTGATGATACACCAGCCCCTGGGCGGCGTGCAGGGCCAGGCTTCCGACATTGAGATCGAAGCCAAGGAGATACAGAAATATAAGAAGGAATTATACACTATCATATCCGACCATTCGCATACCCCCTACGACAAGGTATGGCAAGACTCCGACCGTAACTATTGGATGACGGCTCAGGAAGCCAAGGATTACGGAATGGTCGACGCTGTGCTCACCCGAAAGAAATGAAATGAAGAAAGTATGTAATTTCTGTGGGCGCGGTGAACGCGAGGTCAAGCTCCTCATCCGGGGCGAATTCAATGGTTTCATCTGTGAGGACTGTGCCCAAAGGGCATACGAGATAGTACAGGCCTCCAACGTGTTGGACCCCGTGGGAGGCTCGACGGATGACCCGTCGCTTGACTTCTCGGTGAAAAACCTGCTCAAGCCCAAGGATATCAAGGCATATCTCGACCAATATGTCATCGGGCAGGATGATGCCAAACGCCATCTGGCTGTGGCTGTGTACAACCACTATAAGCGATTGGGTCAGAAGGTGGAGACAGATGGCGTGGAGATAGAAAAAAGCAATATCATCATGGTGGGTAGTACGGGTACGGGAAAGACCTTGCTCGCACGCACCATCGCCAAGTTGCTCAATGTGCCATTCACTATCGTCGATGCCACCGTGTTCACCGAAGCGGGATATGTGGGCGAGGATGTGGAAAGCATCCTCTCGCGTTTGCTCCAGGTGGCTAACTACAACCAGAAAGCCGCCGAGCGGGGCATTGTCTTCATCGACGAAATCGACAAGATAGCCCGTAAGAGCGACAACCCCTCCATCACACGCGATGTGAGTGGTGAAGGTGTGCAGCAGGGATTGCTCAAGTTGCTCGAAGGCACCATGGTGAATGTGCCGCCCAAAGGGGGAAGGAAACATCCCGACCAAGACTATGTGCACATGGACACCCGCAACATCCTGTTCATCTGCGGCGGGGCTTTCGACGGCATAGAACGTAAGATAGCCCAACGCCTCAACACCCATGTGGTGGGCTACAACTCGGTGCAGAACATAAGGAACATCGACAAGGAGGATATGATGAAGTATATCCTCCCACAAGACCTGAAGTCGTTTGGCTTGATACCCGAGATCATCGGCCGCCTGCCTGTGCTCACGCACCTCAATCCTTTGGACCGTGATGCGCTGAAGCGTATTCTTGTGGAACCGAAAAACTCCATTGTCAAGCAATATGAGAAATTGTTCGACATGGACGGCATCAAGCTGAAATTCGATGAAGAGGCCCTGGAGTTCATCGTCGATAAGGCGATGGAATATAAACTGGGTGCCCGCGGTCTGCGCTCCATCGTAGAGAGCGTCATGTTGGATGCGATGTTTGAGAAACCTTCGCAAAATGCGAAGAAATTCACTGTCACCGTTGATTATGTGCGGGAACAGTTGAAAGACGCTCATTTCACCTGACGGGTCGAGTGGTGGCGAAAAGCCACCATACCCCCGGAGGAATCTATTTACGGCTAACCCCATTCTGTATTATGATAACCGATATTAATCTAACCGAACTATTAAAACGCCATTTCGGCTTCGATAAGTTCAAAGGCGATCAGGAAGCTATCATACGCAATGTGCTGGCTGGCAACGATACTTTTGTACTTATGCCTACCGGCGGAGGTAAATCGTTGTGCTACCAGTTGCCTTCACTTATCATGGACGGCACAGCCATCGTCATCTCTCCCCTCATCGCCCTGATGAAGAACCAGGTGGATGTGATCAATGGCATGAGCGAAGAGGAGGGCATGGCCCATTACCTCAATTCCTCGCTTAACAAGGCGGCCATCGACCAAGTGAAAGCTGACATCCTGGCCGGGAAAACCAAGTTGCTGTATGTGGCTCCGGAGTCGTTGAACAAAGACGACAACGTGGAGTTTCTCAAAAACGTGAAGATATCGTTCTATGCCGTGGATGAGGCACATTGCATCTCGGAATGGGGACATGACTTCCGCCCGGAATACCGCAATATCCGTCCTACCATCCAACGTATCGGCGAGGCTCCGGTAATCGCTCTTACCGCCACAGCCACCGACAAGGTGCGTTCCGATATAAAAAAGAGCTTGGGCATACTCGACGCCAAGGAGTTCAAGAGTTCGTTCAACCGTCAGAACCTCTATTACGAGGTGCGGCCCAAGACCAAGGAGATAGACAAGCAGATCATTCGCTTCGTTAAACAGAATGCGGGAAAGAGCGGTATCATCTATTGTCTGTCGAGGAAGAAGGTGGAGGAACTGGCGGCCGTGCTCGAAGCCAATGATATCAAGGCCAAGGCCTATCATGCCGGACTGGATTCTGCCACTCGCAACAAGACGCAGGACGATTTCCTCATGGAGAAAATCGACATCATCGTGGCTACCATAGCCTTCGGCATGGGTATAGACAAACCCGACGTGCGCTTCGTCATCCATTACGATATACCCAAGAGCCTGGAAGGCTATTACCAGGAGACGGGTAGGGCCGGGCGCGACGGAGGCGAGGGTAAGTGCATCACCTTTTATGCTTATAAGGACTTGCAGAAACTGGAGAAGTTCATGGAGAACAAACCGGTGTCGGAACAAGATATAGGCAGGCAACTGCTGCAGGAAACGGCTGCCTATGCCGAGTCATCGGTGTGCAGGCGGAAAATGCTCCTGCATTATTTTGGCGAGGAATACAATAAGGACAACTGCGGCAACTGCGACAACTGCCTCCATCCGAAAAAGAAGATCGAGGGGCGTGATATCTTAGTCATCGTCATTCAGGCCGTGGCTGCATTGAAAGAGAATTTCCGCACCGAATATGTGATCGACTTCGTAAAGGGGCGTGCCACCGACGATATAGTGTCGCACCACCATGATGAATTGGAGGAGTTCGGAAGTGGCGAGGACGAGGACGAAAAACTGTGGAATCCCGTCATACGCCAGGCTCTCATCGCTGGTTACCTCAAAAAGGATGTGGAGAACTATGGCTTGCTTAAGTTGACTGCTGCAGGAAAGCGGTTCCTGAAGAATCCCAAGTCGTTCCTTATCGTCGAGGATGCCGAGTTCAGCGATGACGATGAGGGTGATGCTGGCGACGGTCTCGGCAGCGCCTTGGATCCGGAGCTTTACTCGATGCTGCGCGACTTGCGTAAGGAGATGTCGAAGAAACTGAAGGTTCCACCCTATGTCATCTTCCAAGACCCCTCTCTCGAGCAAATGGCCACCATGTATCCCATCACCTTGGAGGAACTGCAGAACATTCAGGGCGTAGGAGCGGGCAAGGCTAAACGCTATGGTACGGAGTTCTGCCAGCTGATCAAACGGTATTGCGACGAGAAGGAAATCGTGCGGCCTGAGGAATTGAGAGTGCGCACCGTGGCCAAGAAGTCGATGGACAAGGTGAAAATCATTCAGAACATCGACAAACAGGTGCCACTGGATGAGATTGCCGCCAGTCTGGGATTGGATTTCGACCAGTTGCTTGAAAACATAGAAACCATCGTTTATAGTGGCACGAAGCTCAACATCGACTATTTCCTCGACGAAGAGATGGACGACGAACTGGTAGACGATATCTACGACTACTTCAGCGAGAGCGAAACCGACGATTTGGCTGCAGCTATGGAGGAATTGGGCGACGAGGCCGACGAAGACCAAGTAAGGCTGGTCAGGGTGAAGTTCCTTTCCGAAATGGCCAACTGATCCTTAGTCTCTTGACAGCCATCGTCTATCTCTCCTTGTTCCGGCGTTTATATCGTCGTTTCCAAAGTGTTTAGCCAAAAAAACAGCCAGTATCTGGAATTTTATTGCTAAATAAAGATAATTTACCCAAACGCGGTTAAAAAAAGAACGAGTTCTTTTGTTCTGCGACCGATTTTTCGTAAATTTGCACGCAATAAAAATTCCAGATACTTTTATGTCATCATTTGTTGCAGATAGAATCGTGATGGACGGTCTCACCTTCGACGACGTCCTCTTAATCCCCGCTTATTCGGAAGTACTGCCCAAGACAGTAGAGTTGAAAACCCGTTTTTCCAGGCATATTCCTTTGAATGTGCCCTTTGTCACTGCGGCTATGGACACGGTGACGGAGTCGGCCATGGCCATAGCTATCGCCCGCGAGGGAGGTATCGGCGTCATCCACAAGAATATGTCTATCGAAGAACAGGCCCGTCAGGTAGCTATCGTCAAAAGAGCTGAGAACGGTATGATTTACGACCCGGTGACCATACGTCAGGGCAGTACCGTGCAGGATGCCCTCGACATCATGGCCGAGTATCATATCGGTGGTATTCCCGTGGTGGATGAGGAGAACAAGTTGGTGGGCATCGTCACCAACCGCGACCTTCGTTTCGAGCAGCGTCTTGAAAGGAAGATCGACGATGTGATGACCAAGGACAACCTGGTGACTACCCACCAGCAGGCTGACCTGAGTGCTGCAGCACAGATCCTGCAGGAGCATAAGATAGAAAAACTGCCCGTGGTGGATAAGGAAAACCATCTCGTGGGACTGATCACTTATAAGGATATCACCAAGGCCAAGGACAAACCCATGGCATGCAAGGATGAGAAAGGACGCTTGCGTGTAGCTGCTGGTGTGGGTGTCACCGCCGACACTCTCGACCGCATGGCGGCGCTGGTCGAAGCGGGTGCCGATGCCATTGTCATCGATACGGCACACGGTCACTCCAAATCGGTGGTGGAGAAGCTCGACGAGGCCAAGCGCCACTTCCCCGAGGTGGATATCGTCGTGGGCAATGTGGCCACGGGCGAAGCTGCGCGTATGTTGGTTGACCATGGCGCCGATGCCATCAAGGTGGGTATCGGGCCGGGCTCCATTTGTACCACACGTGTGGTGGCTGGCGTGGGTGTACCCCAACTGAGCGCCGTCTACGATGTATATAGTGTGTTGCGCGACACCGATGTGCCCCTGATTGCCGACGGCGGTCTGCGCTACTCTGGCGATGTGGTCAAGGCCATAGCCGCTGGTGGTAGCTGTGTGATGGTGGGTTCTTTGGTGGCCGGTACGGAGGAGAGTCCCGGCGACACCATCATCTTCAATGGAAGGAAGTTCAAGAGCTATCGTGGCATGGGCTCTCTCGAGGCAATGGAGAACGGCTCCAAAGACCGCTACTTCCAGTCGGGCACTAAAGACGTGAAAAAGTTGGTGCCTGAAGGCATCGCCGGACGTGTGCCTTACAAAGGAACGGTGCAAGAGGTGATTTACCAACTTACGGGCGGTCTGCGCTCGGGCATGGGCTATTGCGGTGCCGCCAACATCGAGGCGCTCCATCATGCCAAGTTCACCCGTATCACCAGTGCCGGCGTGCTGGAGAGCCATCCGCATGATATAGCCATCACCAGCGAGGCTCCCAATTACAGCCGACCGGAATAGGGAAGGGGATTCCGAATACTCTGAGAAATCAATAATACGTAAATCGTAATTAAAGATGAGAATACATTTTTTGTGGGGCCTGTTGCTCTTTTGCGCATCTGCCGTGATGGCACAGGACGATCCTGTAATCATGACTGTGAACGGAGTGCCCGTTACACGGTCGGAGTTTGAATATTCATACAACAAGAACAATTCCGAGGGCGTAATCGATAAGAAAACGGTGAAGGAATATGTCGATTTGTTTGTGAACTATAAGTTGAAAGTGGCGGCAGCCCTTGAGGCAGGCATCGACACTACCTCGGCATTCCGCTCGGAGTTCGCCATGTATCGCGATCAGCAGATACGACCGATGGTGATTAACGACGACGATGTGGAGGCGGAAGCCAGACGAATCTATTCGCGCACCCAGCATCAGGTCGACTCGTTGGGTGGCTTGATCAAACCGGCCCATATCCTCCTGCAACTGAAGCAAAATGCGCCGCAAGCAGAACAGGACAGGGCAAAAGTACGCATCGACTCTATCTATAGGGCTCTCCAAGGCGGTGCCGATTTCGCGGAGATGGCTCGTCGGCATTCTCAGGATCCCTCTACGGCGAACCAAGGTGGTGAGTTGCCATGGGTTCAGCCCGGCCAGTTGGTGCAGGAGTTTGAGCGCGAGGCCTACGCCCTACAGAAAGGACAGATGAGCCGGCCCTTCCTCAGCCCCTATGGCTATCACATCGTCCTGATGAAAGACCGCAGCATGTTCTTCCCCTACGATTCCCTGCGCACCAATATCCTCACCTTCATCGACCGCCGAGGACTGCGCGAGGCCATCATCGACCATAAGTTGGAGGAGATGGCAAAACAGCAGGGTGGTGATGCCTCACCTGCCAGTGTGCTGGCCGACATGACAAGTCAGTTCACAGCCTCTGATGCCAACCTCAACAATCTTATCAGGGAGTATCATGACGGATTGTTGTTATACGAGATCAGCAACCAAAAGGTGTGGGATAAGGCAGCCAAAGACGAGACGGGACAGGCCGCATTCTTCAAGAAACACAAGAAAGACTATAAATGGGAGACTCCCCGTTTCAAGGGTATCGCTTATCACGTCAAGGACAAGAAAGATGTGAAGGCTGTGAAGAAGAGCATCAAGAAACTGCCCTTCGACCAATGGAACGAGAAACTGCGCACCACCTTCAATGCCGATTCAGTACTGCGCATCCGCGTGGAGAAAGGGTTGTTCAAACCCGGCGACAATGCTTTGGTCGACCGTGACGTGTTCGGTCGTGCCGTAACGGTCACGCCGACCCCCGATTTTCCTATCGATGCCACCTATGGCAAGGTGCTGAAGGCTCCGCAGGACTACACTGATGTGAAAGGACAGGTGGTAGCCGACTACCAAGACCAATTGGAGCGTGAGTGGGTGGCTGAATTGCGCAAGCGCTATCCTGTGGTCATCAACGAGGCCGTTCTCTCTACGGTCAACAACCATCAATAACCCCTATCTATGAAAGCGAGAACAATAGCTGGTGTGGTGACGGCCTTCATGGCCTTGGTCGTTGTGGCCACCAATGCCCGCCAATCATCAAGCCCCTTCATCCCTTCGGGCGACGATTCCACCAAGGTGTCCAAGGCGACATCCGCCAACAGTGTCATCGACGAGGTGGTATGGGTGGTAGGCGATGAGGCCATCCTCAAGTCCGATATCGAAATGATGCGATTGCAGGCGGAGCAGGAGGGCATGAAATGGGCTAACGATCCCGATTGTTCCATACCGGAGCAGATAGCTGTGCAGAAACTGTTCCTGCACCAGGCGGCTATCGACAGTATCGAGGTGACCGAGAGCGAGATCATGCAGAGCATAGAGGAACAACTGAACTATTGGATTCAGATGATTGGCTCGCGCGAGAAACTTGAGGAATACCGCAAGCAGAGCATCACTCAGATGCGCCAGGAAATGCACGATGACTTCAAGAACCGTGAGTTGGTGCAGAAGATGAGGCAAAAACTGGTGAGCGACATCAATGTGTCGCCTGCCGAGGTGCGTAATTATTTCAAGGATGTGCCACAAGACAGCCTGCCCCTTATCCCCACCATGGTGGAGGTGCAGATCATTACCAACGAGCCGAAGGTGTCGCAGGATGAGATCAACCGCGTGAAAAACCAGTTGCGTGAATATACCGACCGAGTGAACAGTGGCGAGACAACGTTTGCCACACTCGCACGTCTGTATTCCGAAGATGGCTCCGCCCGTCAGGGTGGCGAATTGGGCTACACACCGCGTGCTGCCCTTGATCCTGCCTTTGCCAGTGTGGCCTTCAACCTTACCGACCCTAAGAAAGTGTCTAAAATCGTGGAAACGGAATTCGGCTATCATATCATACAATTGATAGATAGGAGGGGCGAGCGAATCAATGTCCGTCATATCTTGATGAAACCGCGCATAAGCTCTGAATCCATCACCCAGGCCAAGGAACGGCTCGACTCCGTAGCCAATGACATACGTGCGGGTAAGTTCACTTTCGACGATGCCGCAACCTATATCTCCGACGACAAGGACACCCGTAGCAACCATGGCTTGATGGCCAATGCCACCGACCAATCACGAACATCTCGCTTTCGTATGCAAGACCTACCCACCGAGGTGGCACGCCAGGTGGAGCGGTTGCAGGTGGGAGAGATCTCTCCCTCGTTCGAGATGATCAACAGCAAGGGAAAACGCGTCTGTGCCATCATCAAACTCAGACAGCGCACAGATAGCCATCGCGCCACGATAACCGAGGATTTTCAGACCATGAAGGATGTGGTGTTGGCGAAACGTCGTGAGCAGGTGCTCCACGATTGGGTGGCAGAGAAACTCAAGAACACCTACGTGAGGATGAACGAACAATATCGCGGTTGTAAGTTTGAATACGAGGGCTGGGTGAAATGACAATCTCTCCGTCTGGTCATAACGGTGGGTCATGCAGGTGGATTGCGACGCTTCTGCTCTGTCTGGTAGGTATGGCTGTCTACGGACAGTCGAGGAAAGGTACTACCGACCAACGTATCTACCTCGAACATTCCAATGAGTTGAGTCATGACGAGATGAGAAAACCCGGTGTGCAGATTGTCAAGGGCAATGTGGCCTTTCGTCATGCTGGTACACGCCTGACCTGCGACAGTGCCTATTTCAACCAAGGCAACAACTCATTCGAAGCTTTCGGACATGTTCGTATGCTGCAAGGCGACACCTTATCGATGCAAAGCGACTATGCTTTCTATGATGGCAGGCCGATGGTGGAAATGGTGTATGCCAGGAAGAACGTGGTGGTGGTGCATAGGAAGACATCCATTCTTTATACCGACAGCCTGAATTACGACAGGAAATACAATTTCGTGTATTTCGCCGAAGGAGGACATCTCGTCGACAAGAAGAAGAACGTAGATCTCGTAGGTGATTGGGGACGCTATAACCTTGATACCCGCGATGCCGTGGTTTATTATGGCGTAGTGCTGAAAAGCCCTGATTACGAAATACATACCGATACCCTTTATTACGATGCCAAGTTGGAACGCGCCCAGATAGTGAGCCGCTCCACCATATATTCGCTCAAGGACAACTATCAGATCATTTCCTCGAATGGGTATTATTATATGGCCGGCGACAAGACGGAGCTGTTCGACCGGTCGACCATTGAGAATCAGAACAGGATGATTACCGGCGACAGCATCTTTTACGACAGCGCTACGAAGAAGAGCCGGGGAATCGGTAATGTGGTGTATGTCGACAAGAAGAACAAGAACAGTCTGAAGGCGGGACATTTCCAATACGATGAGGCCACCGGCGTAGGCCTGGCCACCGACAATCCCGTCTTCCTCGACTATTCACAGAAAGACACCCTCTACCTGCATGCAGACACCATGCGGGTGAAAACATTCTTCATGGATACCGACTCGATGTACCGTGAGGTGTATTGTTATAATAAGGTACGCGCGTATAGAATCGACATACAGGCCGTATGTGATTCCATGGTGATATGCTCGCGCGACTCCTCGCTGACGATGCTCAACGACCCCATCGTATGGAATGCATCGCGCCAACTGCTTGGCGACCGTATCACCGTGTTTATGAACGACTCCACCATCCGTGAGGCTTGGGTGCAGGGCAATGCACTGAGCATTGAACTGATGAATGATGGTGAGCATTACAACCAAGTGGCCTCCAAAAGGATGAACGCCTATTTCGATGACAAGGGAAACCTACGGGTGAACGAGGCCATCGGCAATGTGCAACTGGTGTATTTCCCCATCGACGACAAAGACAGCACCATCATCAGCATGGTATATAATGAGACGGATACCATGCGTATGTACGTCTCCGAGAAAAGGAAATTGCAACGGATATGGATGCGCGCTTCCGAAGGCGTGGTCTATCCCATCACCCAGATTCCGCCGTCGCGCGACCGCCTACCCGGTTTTGGGTGGTATGATTATGTGAGGCCGCTCAACAAAGATGATATCTTTGTATGGAGAGGCAAACGGCGTGAAGAAGGAGGAAGACGATGAGCCTGTTCCGTGTGCCCAAACCACGACCTTTCCATCATGAGATGATATATCAGGGTCGTAAACGTCATGAGCAGGGTGGTGCGCACTTCCACTTCGCAGGTATGCAACGGAAGAAGAAAACCAAACCTGTGGTTTCAAGGGAGTGGATGATCATGACCTTCTTGGTCTTGTTGCTCCTCTGTTTGTTCTATTTGTAAAATTAATTCGACTTATGAGCGATGTCATACAACTTTTACCCGATAGCGTGGCCAATCAGATAGCTGCGGGAGAGGTGATACAACGTCCGGCCTCGGTCATCAAGGAATTGGTCGAGAATGCCGTCGATGCCAAGGCAAGACACATAGATGTGTCGGTGGTCAATGCCGGGCGCACCACCATCCAGGTCATTGATGATGGCGTGGGTATGTCGAGCACCGACGCCCGATTGGCTTTCGAACGTCATGCCACATCTAAGATACGGCAGGCAGAGGACCTCTTCGCTCTACGTACGATGGGGTTCCGTGGCGAGGCGTTGCCCTCCATCGCCGCCGTGGCACAGGTGGAGTTGCGCACACGTAGGAAGGAGGATGAATTGGGCACCTTGCTGACCATCTCTGGCTCTCGTTTCATCTCACAGGAACCAGTATCCTGTCCGCAGGGTAGTAACTTCAAAATTGAGAATCTGTTCTTCAATGTGCCTCCGCGCAGGAAATTCCTGAAGTCGAATGCCACGGAACTCAGCAATGTGGTGGCCGCTTTCGAACGTATCGTCTTGGTCAATCCAGACATCGCTTTCTCGTTGCACAGCAACGGCACCGAGCTGATGAACCTGCCGGCGGCGGGCCTGCGCCAGCGTATAGTCGATGTGTTCGGCAAGCGAATCAACCAAGACCTGTTGCCGTTGGAGGTGGAAACCGACTTATGCCGTATCTTCGGTTATGTGGGCAAGCCCGAGTCATCGCGTAAGAAGGGTGCGCAACAATTCTTCTTCGTCAATGGGCGGTATATGAAGCACGCTTATTTCAACAAAGCCATACAGACGGCTTTCGAACGCATCGTGGTGCAGGGCGAGCAAGTGCCTTATTTCGTCTATTTCGAGGTGGCTCCGGAAAAGATAGATGTCAATATCCATCCTACGAAAGCGGAAATCAAGTTCGAGGATGAGCAGGCCATCTGGCAGATCCTCTGCGCCGCCACCCGCGATGCGATAGGGCGGTTCAACGAGGTGCCCACCATCGAATTCGACACAGTGGGGCGTCCCGATATCCCTGTCTTCGACGGGCGGGTCGAGGGCAAACAGGCACCAAGGGTGATGCCCAACCTCAAGTACAACCCTTTCTCCGATGGGAGCACACGTCGCCAACAAGCTGTTCCGGAGCAATGGGAACAGCTGTTTCCCGATGTGCCCGAGAGCCAACCTGAACCTCTGCTCTTCGACCAACCAGGGCAGCAGAAGGATGTCCTTGCCGACAAAGCATTGGAGCATTACCAATATAAAGGACGTTATATCATGACGGCTGTGAAGTCGGGCCTGATGGTCATCGACCAGCATCGGGCGCACATGCGCATCCTTTATGAGAGCTATATGGACCGCACGCGTCATCATCGATGGAGTACACAGAAATTGCTCTTTCCCGAACAACTGAGCCTATCGGCAGCGGAGCTGGTGACCCTGCATTCCGTAGAAAAAGAACTGCGCTCATTGGGGTTCGACTTCGCCAATGATGGACAAGGACAGTTGCTGTTGCAAGGCATACCGGCAGGAGTCGACGATGTGTCGCCCCTGGCGTTGGTCGGCAATGTCATCGCCCAGGCGGCGTCTCAGGAACAGTCGGCCTCGGAACAGATGCAGGAGGCATTGGTGCTGGGCATGGCGCGCAGTGCTGCCATACCCTATGGACAGGTATTGTCTAACGAAGAGATGGACCATGTGGTGAATGCTCTATTCCAATGTGCTGATGTGAATATGACTCCCGACGGAAAGCGAATACAATACGTCGTTCAACAGCGCGAAATAGAGCAAATGTTGGGTTGAGCCCGAAAAATTTGAGGTTTTTTATAAAAAATCACATTTTTTTAGGCAAAAAATAAAAAAATATGAAGAAAAGCGGATAAGTTTTAATTTTTATTATTATCTTTGTCCCCGAATTCGAATTCCATATCTTCTTAAGAAAGTAAAATTTTTTTGATTGTTTAATATAAAAGGTTATGAAAAAGTTATTCATGGTGCTGGCTTTTGCCGGCGTGTCTGTTGCCTCTATGGCGCAGGAAGACGCTGTTAATCGCTACAGCGTGGCTACGAATTCCTTCTGGAGCAACTGGTTCATCCAGGTTGGTGCCAATTGGAATGCTTTCTATTCAAACGAGGAGCATGGTGCTCAGCAAGGTGATGTGAAGAACAGTCCTTTCAACAAGGAGCGTTCCAACATCGGTGCTGCCATCGCTATCGGTAAATGGTTTACCCCGGGTCTCGGTCTCCGTACCAAACTGCAGGGCATTTGGGGCAAGCAGGTTGCTCCTATGATTCGCGACCAAGTCGTCATTTCTCCTCAAGCTACCAAAGAGGGTAATTTCACCCGTTACTGGACTTTGAGCGAGGACGTGCTCTTCAACCTCTCTAACATGCTTTGCGGCTACAACCCCAACCGTGTTTGGAATTTCATTCCCTTCATTGGTGGTGGTATCTCCCGCAACATGGACACCAACTACTATGCCATGCACCTGCGTGCTGGTATCTTGAACGAGTTCCGTCTGAGCAAGAGGATCGCCCTCAACGTGGAAATCGGCTGGAACCGTCATGAGGAAGACTTCGATGGTATCGAGCAGAAGGGTGTTTACACCAAGAAGAACGGTCGTGGCATCTGGGAAGACAAGGACAACACCCTTTACGGTGAGATTGGCTTCACCTTCAACCTGGGCAAGGCTACTTGGGATGCCGTTCCCGATGTGGACGCCATCAAGCGCATGTACCAGGCTCAGATCGACGCTCTCAACTCGCAGCTCAACGACGCCAATGCTGAGATCGCTCGTTTGAACAACCTCATCAAGAACCACAAGTGCCCCACCAATCCTGGTGTGAAGGAGTTCATCACCACTCCGGTGTCTGTGTTCTTCAACCTGAACCGTACCGAGATCGCTTCTCAGAAGGACCTCGTGAACGTTCGCGCTCTTGCAAAGTACGCTGTTGAGAACAACTCCAACCTCCTCGTTACTGGTTATGCTGACAGCGCTACCGGTTCTGTCGACCACAACCAGTGGCTGTCCGAGCGTCGTGCTGAGACCGTCGCCGGAGAACTCGAGGGTATGGGTGTTCAGAGCTCGAAGATTACCACTCGCGGCCTCGGTGAGTGCCTTTTTTTGTTCCTTCTTTTAAATTATTCCCGTTTTTTTTGATTTTTTTTGATTTATGTTGTTTTTTTTGACTAAAATCTCAAAAAAAAAAGGAGAAAAGGTATAGGTTTTAAATTTTATTATTATCTTTGTCCCCGAAATGGTATGCTATGTCCGTACATGGAAAGAATTTTTTAATTGTTTAATATAAAAAGGTTATGAAAAAGTTATTCATGGTGCTGGCTTTTGCCGGCGTTTCTGTTGCCTCTATGGCACAGGATGATGCTGTTAATCGCTACAGCGTTGCTACGAATTCCTTCTGGAGCAACTGGTTCATCCAGGTTGGTGCCGATTGGAATGCTTTCTACTCAAATGAAGAGCATGGAACACAGCGCGGCGTAAAGAACAGCCCGTTTGAGAAGGATCGTTCAAACATTGGTGCTGCCGTGGCCATCGGTAAGTGGTTCACTCCGGGCATCGGTCTCCGTACCAAACTGCAGGGTATCTGGGGCAAGCAAGTTGCTACCTACAATGCTAATGGTGTGATGGATCGTGGCAATGCTCGTAAGACCTCCACTCGTGAAGGCTCCTTCATGCGTTACTGGACTTTGAGCGAGGATGTGCTCTTGAACCTCTCCAACATGATTTGTGGTTACAACCCCAACCGTGTTTGGAATTTCATTCCTTTCTTCGGTGGTGGTATCTCCCGCAACATGACTTACAACTATTATGCCATGCACCTGCGTGTTGGTTTGCTCAATGAGTTCCGTCTGAGTAAGAGAATCAACCTCAACGTGGAACTGGGATGGAATCGTCATGAGACAGACTTCGACGGTGTTGATATGCCCAGTGCATTGGAAGGACACCTCAACCGTGGTTGGGAAGACAAGGACAACACCCTTTACGGTGAGATTGGCTTCACCTTCAACCTCGGCAAGGCTACTTGGGATGCCGTTCCCGATGTGGATGCCATCAAGCGCATGTACCAGGCTCAGATCGACGCTCTCAACTCGCAGCTCAACGACGCCAATGCTGAGATCGCTCGTCTGAACAACCTCATCAAGAACCACAAGTGCCCCACCAATCCTGGTGTGAAGGAGTTCATCACCACTCCGGTATCCGTGTTCTTCAACTACAACCGTACCGAGATTGCTTCTCAGAAGGACCTCGTGAACGTTCGCGCTCTTGCCAAGTACGCTGTTGAGAACAACTCCAACCTCTTGGTTACCGGTTATGCCGACAGCGCTACCGGTAATGTTGAGCACAACCAGTGGCTGTCCGAGCGTCGTGCTGAGACCGTCGCCGGAGAACTCGAGGGTATGGGTGTTCAGAGCTCGAAGATTACCACTCGCGGCCTCGGTTGACACCCTGTCGCCGATTGAGTTCAACCGTCGTGCTACTGTCCAGATCACTGAGTAATCAGAAGATTAGACTAATAAAAAAGCGTTCCTTTCGAGGAACGCTTTTTTTATTATGGCTTTTTGACTTTCTATTTCTTATTTGTCTTTCAAATATATTAATCCCCTCCTTTCATAAGGAAACATCTATTTTGACTTCTTTTCACGGGCGGGCACAAGGCACCGCCCCTACCACAAGCCACAACTATCGAAAAGGAGGGACTTAACAAACTATAGTCTCCCTACATCCTGAATCCGATTATTTTTCTCACCTCACGCAGTGTGGCCTGTGCGCTGGCGCGAGCCACCTCGGCACCTTCCTTCGCTATCTTGTCGAGCAAATCCTTGTTGGCCGAATACTCCTCGATGCGTTCACGGATGGGTCTGATCACATTCACCAGGTCCTGTGCTATCTGCTTTTTCATGTCGCCATAGCGTAATGTGCAGTCGTTCCACTTCTCGTCGAAGTATTCATAAGTGTCGGGTGTGGAGCAAATCTTCAGGAAGGTGAAAAGGTTCTCGATTACCTCGGGACGGGGACTGTTGGGTGTCTGCGGACCATTATCGGTTACGGCGCGCATCACCTTCTTGGTGATGGTCTTGTCGTCGTCGCGCAGGTAGATGCAATTGCCCTCGCTCTTACCCATCTTGCCGCTGCCATCCAGTCCTGGTACCTTCACCGCTTCGGCATTGAAATAGAAGTTCTGTGGTTCGGGGAAGAACTCTACGCCGTAAATATGGTTGAAACGACGGGCGCACTTACGTGCCATCTCCATATTCTGTTCCTGATCTTTGCCCACGGGCACCTTCACCGCTCTGTGCTGCAGGATGTCGGCAGCCATGAGGGTGGGGTAGGTCAGAAGGCCTGCGTTCACATTGTCGGGCTGTTTGCGTGCCTTTTCCTTGAAGGTGGTCACCCTTTCCAATTCGCCCAGATACATGTTCATGTTGAGGAACAGGTATAGTTCGAGCGTCTCCTTCACATCACTCTGGATGTAAATAGGTGCTTTCTTGGGGTCGATGCCGCAAGCCAGGTATTCAGCGAGGATGGTGCGGGCGCTCTGTTGTATATCTTCGGGTTTGGGATGTGTGGTCAGGCTGTGCCAGTCGGCAATGAAGAACATGCTGTCATATTCGTCCTGCATCTTCACGAAGCTTTTCACCGCTCCGAAATAGTTGCCAAGGTGCAGGTTGCCCGTCGGCCTGATTCCACTTACTACTTTTTCCATTGTTTCGTTCTTTGAATTAAGTTGATTCTCCTTTATTGCTATCTTGTGTGTGCAAAGTTACGACTATTTTTCGCCATAAAAGCAAAAAATGTCTGAAAAATTTGGTCAGTTCATAAAATCTGAGTACTTTTGCAGCGCTTTTCCGATAAGGGCGTTTAGCTCAGTTGGTTCAGAGCATCTGCCTTACAAGCAGAGGGTCGGCGGTTCGAATCCGTCAACGCCCACTGGGGTGATTCCCCGTGGTCCTTCGGGGCTGCGGGGATTTTTTTATGGGTATAAGGTTTAAAGTAAAAAGGTAAAGATGAAAAAATGAAATTACAGGAAGAAAAAAGTGCGATTCTTCTTGCTTTTCCGCCAACCTTTCATTATCTTTGCAGACAAGAAAGACCATTCGGGCAAGACCGCGGAAGAGTCGTGGAAGTCCATGGTAGGAGTGCAAATCAGATTATCATATTATCACATGTTAGCAAAACAATTGTCCATCTTTTTGGAGAATAAGTCAGGTCGTCTGACCGAGGTGACGGAAGTGTTAGGTGAGGCCGGTGTGAACCTGTCCGCCTTGAGTATAGCCGACAATTCCGATTTCGGTATCCTCCGCTGCATTGTCAGCAATCCGGAAAAAGCATACAAAGTGTTGAAAGAAGCCCATTTCGCCGTTAAGATGACTGATGTTATCGGTTTTACCTGTGCCAATGTGGCAGGTGCTTTGTCAAAGGTGCTCCGTCACCTGTCGGAAAATGGCGTTTTCATCGAATATATGTATTCCTTCGCGGATGGCGAGATGGCTAACATCATCATTCGCCCTTCCGACCTGGAAAACTGTGAGAAGATACTGCAGTCGTGCGATGTCGGTTTACTCGATGCCACGGAACTTTACAAGATGTAATATACTTGCGAAATCTATGACGCTGGCTCCCATGTGATGGTTTCATGTGGGAGAAAGCACGTTGGTGGGCCTGAATGCTCATTATTATAAAACTTTAAGTATTTATTTGTTGGGAATAGCGTATTAATTTGTATTTTTGCACCCCCTTATAGTGTAGTGATTATGAACTTTGATAGTTTGGTGGCCATATCGCCTATAGATGGCCGTTATAGAGGTAAAACAGAGAGTTTGGCAGGATACTTTTCCGAGTGTGCACTCATCCGTTATAGGATACGTGTAGAAGTGGAGTATTTCATTGCTTTGTGTGAGCTGCCTTTGCCGCAGTTGGCAGTCGTCGACAACTCCAAAAAGGAGTCGTTGAGGTCCTTGTATCGTGATTTTTCCGAAACCGACGCCCTCCGGGTGAAGGAGATAGAGCGGACCACCAACCACGATGTCAAGGCCGTGGAATATTTCATCAAGGAGAAGCTGGACCAAATGGGTGGTTACGACGACGTGAAGGAGTTCATCCATTTCGGACTGACCTCGCAGGATATCAACAACACTTCTTTGCCGCTGATGATCAAGGAGGCGCTCGACGGGGTTTACTACCCATTGCTCGACAGGCTCATCGCCCAACTCGCTGACTATGCCGAGCGATGGAAAGACGTGCCGATGTTGGCGAAAACACATGGTCAGCCTGCCTCACCCACTCGTTTGGGCAAGGAGTTGATGGTGTATGTGTATCGTCTCGGCCAGCAGTTAGAAACAATGAAGGCTGTGCCCATGACCGCCAAGTTCGGTGGCGCCACCGGCAATTTCAATGCCCATCATGTGGCCTTTCCAAAGGAGGATTGGCCGGCGTTCGCCGATCGTTTCGTGAGCGGACATCTTGGGCTGCGCCGTGAGCGTTACACCACCCAGATCAGCAATTACGACCATCTGGGCGGACTTTTCGATGCCATGCGCCGCATCAACACTATCTTATTGGATCTTGACCGAGATGTGTGGATGTATATCTCCATGGATTACTTCAAGCAACGCATCAAAGCTGGCGAGGTGGGATCGAGTGCCATGCCCCATAAGGTCAACCCCATTGATTTTGAGAACAGCGAGGGCAATCTTGGCATCGCCAATGCCATTCTCCAGTTCTTGGCACAGAAATTGCCGGTTAGCAGGTTGCAACGCGACTTGACCGATTCCACAGTCATACGCAATGTAGGCGTTCCCATGGCACATGCTGTAATCGCCATGGAGAGTACGCTCAAGGGGTTGGGAAAACTTATCCTCAATGAAGAGAAGATCACCGACGACCTGAACCACAATTGGGCGGTGGTGGCGGAGGCCATACAGACCATACTTCGTCGCGAAGGCTATCCCCATCCTTATGAGGCGCTAAAAGCCCTTACCCGTACCAATGAGAAGATGACTGCCGAGACGATACGCTCCTTTGTCGACCAACTGCAAGTGGCCGATGAGGTGAAAGAAGAGCTCAGAAGCATCACTCCTTACAATTACACAGGAATGTAAACATTATATTTATTATTAACCAGCCGTGAGGCTATAATACAACATTATTATTATGGAATCAGAAAACGAGAAATTACAAGAAGGAATGTCTGCCGGACGCACAGAGGATAACCGTGAGGGCTATCGGTCGACAGAAGAGAAACCAGGTTATTCAAAAGATTATCGAAGCGGACAAAGACCACAACGCCCGCGTATTCACAGTTCACGAGCCTATTCATCCGATCAGGGACCTGTCAACGAAGGAGGCTTCCGTCCTGAAGGCTTCGGTGCAGGTCTGAAAAATGAAGGTGGCGCACAGCGTCAGTACCGTCCACGTTTCAACAACAATGGCTATCAGCAGCGTGGTTATCAACCTCGTCAGCAGGAGGGCTACCGTCCACGCTATGAAGAGCGTCAGGAAGGTGGTGAGGGCGGCTACCAGCAGCGCGGTGGTTATCAGCAGCGTCAGCAGGGTGGTTACCAGCAGCGCGGTGGCTACCAGCAGCGCGGCGGCTACCAGCAACGTGGTGGCTATCAGCAGCGTCAGCAGGGTGGTTACCAACAGCGTGGCGGCTACCAGCAGGGTGGTTACCAGCAGCGCGGTGGTTATCAGCAGCGCGGTGGCTATCAGCAGGGCGGCTACCAACAGCGTGGTGGCTATGGTTATCGCCAGCATACGCCGGGCTACGATCCCTCTGCCAAGTACAACATGAAGAAACGCATCGAATATAAGGAAGAGCATATCGATCCCAACGAACCCATCCGTCTGAACAAGTTCCTTGCCAATGCGGGGGTGTGCAGTCGTCGCGAGGCCGACGAATTCATCCAGGCAGGCGTGGTGAAAGTCAACGGTGAGGTTGTGACCGAACTGGGCACCAAGGTGATGCGTACCGACGAGGTGCATTTCCATGACCAGTTGGTGAGCCTGGAGAAGAAAGTGTATGTGCTGCTCAATAAACCCAAGGACTGTGTCACCACCAGCGATGATCCCCAACAGCGTAAGACCGTCATGGACTTGGTGAAGAACGTTTGTCCCGAGCGTATCTATCCCGTAGGGCGTCTCGACCGCAACACTACAGGTGTCTTGTTGCTCACCAACGATGGCGACTTGGCCAGCAAACTCACGCATCCCAAGTTCCTGAAGAAGAAGGTGTACCACGTGTTCCTCGATAAGAACGTCACCGCCCATGATATCCAGCAAATCGCTTCGGGTGTGGAACTGGCTGATGGCGAGGTGCATGCAGATGCTATCGAATATGCTTCCGACACCGATAAGAGTCAGGTGGGTATTGAGATTCACAGCGGTAAGAACCGTATCGTGCGCCGCATCTTCGAGCATCTGGGCTACCGTGTGGTTAAGCTCGACCGTGTGCAGTTCGCCGGTCTGACAAAGAAGAACCTGCGCCGTGGCGATTGGCGTTTCCTCACCGAGAAGGAAGTGGAGATGCTGCGTATGGGTGCTTTTGAATAAATTCAGGAACAATAAGTACATCAACAAGAAGGAAGGATTATCATGCAATCAACATCAACATTGCGCCGTACCAAGGTGGTCGATGTGCTTCGCCGCACCGACTATGGCACCGAGGTGTGCGTCAAGGGATGGGTGCGTACGCACCGTAGCAGCAAGGCTGTCGACTTCATAGCCGTCAACGATGGTTCCACCATCAAGAACGTGCAGGTGGTGGTCGATCCGTCGAAGTTCGATGCCGACATGCTCAAGCAGATTACCACCGGTTCGTGCATCCGGGCTCAAGGCATACTGGTAGAGAGCCAGGGAGCCGGACAGAGCTCGGAGATACAATGCGAGCAATTGGAAATCTACGGCCTGTGCGGTAGCGACTATCCCATGCAGAAGAAAGGGCAGAGCTTCGAATATATGCGTCAGTACGCACACATGCGCCTGCGCACTAACACATTCGGAGCCGTCATGCGTATCCGTCACAATATGGCCATGGCCATCCATACCTATTTCCATGAGCATGGCTATTTCTATTTCCATACACCGCTCATCACAGCCTCCGACTGCGAGGGTGCAGGTGAGATGTTCCAGGTGACCACGAAGAACCTCTACGACCTTAAAAAGGATGATGAGGGAAAAATCATCTACGATGATGATTTCTTCGGCAAGATGACTTCGCTCACCGTCAGTGGACAGTTAGAAGGCGAACTGGGTGCTACTGCCCTGGGAGCCATCTATACCTTTGGTCCGACGTTCCGTGCCGAAAATTCCAACACTCCGCGCCACTTGGCGGAATTCTGGATGATTGAGCCCGAGGTGGCGTTCATCGACAAAGACGACCTCATGGATCTCGAAGAAGATTTCATCAAGTATTGCGTGCGTTGGGCGCTTGACAACTGCAAGGACGACCTCGAGTTCCTCAACAAGATGATCGACAAGACCTTGCTCCAACGCCTGCAGTCGGTGCTCGATGGCTCGTTCGTGCGCCTGCCCTATACCGAGGGTATCAAAATCCTCGAAGAGGCGGTGGCCAATGGCCATCAGTTCGAGTTCCCCGTGTCATGGGGCATGGACTTGGCCAGTGAACATGAGCGTTACCTCGTGGAGCATCACTTCAAGCGCCCTGTCATTATGACCGACTATCCCAAGGACATCAAGGCTTTCTACATGAAGCAGAACGAGGATGGCCGCACCGTGCAGGGCACCGATGTGCTTTTCCCGCAGATTGGTGAGATTATCGGCGGCAGCGTGCGCGAGGAGAACTACGACAAGTTGATGACGCGCATCAACGAGCTCGACATACCCATGAAGGACATGTGGTGGTATCTCGATACCCGTAAGTTCGGTACCTGTCCCCACGGTGGGTTCGGACTGGGCTTCGAGCGTCTCATCCTCTTCGTTACGGGCATGCAGAACATACGCGACGTCATACCTTTCCCGCGTACTCCTAAGAATGCGGAATTCTAAGCTTAACGTACGTATTTCAAGAAGCAATTTATCCAAGGCGGGTGTGTCGAAACAGGCACACCCGCCTTTTCGTAAATCTCTTTCCTCCCGTGATCCCTCACTCCCTAATTATAGGTATGGCCGATTTCATCATTTTTGGGTATTGCGAAAATGTTGGTTCGGATGTAACTTTGCATCGTGATTTTTGCAGTTATAACCAATTCAATGACTTGAGAAAATGAAAAAGACAATTGTGGTATTCGGTTCTTCTACAGGAACCTGTGAGAACATCGCTGCTACCATCGCTGCGAAGTTGGGTGTAGAGGCTGTCAATGTGGCCGACCTAACAGCCGACGAGGTGGCTGCGGCCGATAATTTGGTGTTAGGCACTTCAACCTGGGGGGCCGGAGAACTCCAAGACGATTGGTACGATGGTGTGGCCTTGCTCAAGAAGCAGGACATGAACGGAAAAACCGTTGCGCTCTTTGGCTGTGGCGACTGTGAGTCTTATCCCGATACGTTTTGTGGTGCTATGGGAGAAATCTATCAGGCCGTGGAGGCCGCTGGTGCCCAGATCATCGGTCAGGTTCCTACTGATGGCTATTCTTTCGATGACTCCGAGGCGGTGGTCGATGGCCGTTTCGTAGGTCTACCCTTAGACGAAGTCAACGAGGATGATAAAACAGAGGAGCGTATCAACGCTTGGATCGCCCAAATACAACCATTACTTTGATTGTTTTGATATGGAGCGAAATGAGGTGATGCCTATCGACATGAAAGTACTCATGAATCACATTTATGAGTATAAGAAAGGTGTGAGGCGCATGGTGCTTTTTACCTTCAACAAGAAGTATGAGTCCTTTGCGGTCAACCGCCTGAAAAGGCAGAATATCCATTTTCTCCTGCAACCTGTGGATGGTGAGCGCATGAACCTGTTTTTTGGTAGGCCAGAATGCCTGGAAGCCATCAGGTTGATTGCCAACAAACCACTCAATCAGTTGACCCCCGAAGAGGATTTCATCCTCGGTACAATGTTGGGTTATGACCTCTGTGCGCAATGCGAACGGTTTTGCGAGCGAAAATGCCGTTCACACGCCATCTCTGCGTAAGCACAAGCATCAACACACAAACAACTTGTTCGCTAAATAAAATTCATAATGTTTTTGTATAATCCATGAGGGCCGTCCGCGAGGATGGCCCTCATGGCGTGAAATGTATCATGAAGATACCTACAAATGGGAAGTAACGACTATCAAACGTATGCTATTGCTTTTCATTTGTTTCATCCTTTTGATACTGTCACAAAGACATGGAAAAAAACATCTGACAATGTATCTTATTACAAATGAATGTATTATCTTTGCCAAAAACCTTGAACAGTTGGATCTCGCTTGTCAATAATCTTTCATTCGAAGGTAATCCATGAACCGACGACCTGTGGGCGTTTACCACGCGCGACCCCTCGCTCAACTTCCGGGCCGCCACGATGTTCGCGGCAGTGAGCAGGGCTCTTCGTGGGTACAACGATGACTTGGCCGACAGGGCACTCACTCAGTCGAAACGTCTCATGCAGGAGGCCAACTGGCTCTTCGGCTGCCATCCCTACCATAACTATTCGTTCGTGGCAGCTGTGGGAGCGGCACGTCCCAAGGCGGTGTTCTATGGCAACAACCGCGCCGATTTCTCGTTCATCCCCGGCAATGTGGCACCAGGACTGCTCTTCCTCCATCCCGACCATTTCGAGAACTTCGACGATTGGCCTTTCCTATGGGGACAAAATGAGGGCACCATTGCCGGCAATACACAATATGTCATCTTCGGCTCGGCGTTCAAACAGTTGTTGAAGAAATAGCGGTAGGAGGCTTGCTCATATTTTCACGCGGTTCTTTCATCTTTTGGAGAAAGTGCCGCGTGATTCTATCTCCTTTTTTCTTCCGCTCTTTAACGAAAATTAGCATCTAATCCATGGAAGTTTGACGAAAAAACGCTATTTTTGCATGAAATCCGTATAATTATCAAATCTAACCCTATGAAAACAACTGAACAACCTATTGGCGATTGTACAAATATGTCGGCCAGCGAACGATTGATGGACCTGGAGGAGCGTTATGGCGCCCATAATTATCATCCGCTGCCCGTGGTGCTTCATCGAGGTGAAGGTATCTATGTGTGGGATGTGGAAGGGAAGAAATATTTCGATTTCCTGTCCTCTTATTCAGCAGTGAACCAAGGTCATTGCCATCCACGTATCGTCAAGGCACTCAAGGACCAGGCCGATGTGCTTTGTCTTACCTCACGTGCCTTCTACAACGATGCACTCTGCGAATACGAGCGGTTCATCCATGAATATTTCGGCTACGACCGTGTGCTGCCGATGAACACCGGTGCCGAGGGCGTGGAAACGGCCCTGAAATTGGCTCGGCGCTGGGGTGCCGTGAAGAAAGGCATACCCAACGACAAGATCAAGGTGGTCTGTTGCGAAGGCAACTTCCATGGGCGTACCGTCACGGTCATCACCATGAGCAACGACCCCAGTTCCTACGACAACTACGGACCGCTCACCCCGGGATTCATCCGTATACCTTATAATGATGTGGAAGCCCTGAGAAAAGTGCTCGATGAGCAGGGCGACGAGGTGTGCGCCTTCATCGCCGAACCCATCCAAGGCGAGGCTGGGGTGTTCGTGCCCGATGATGGTTATTTGAAGAAATGTTTCGACCTCTGCCATGCGCATAACGTGCTCCTCATTGCCGACGAGGTGCAGACGGGCATTGCCCGTACGGGCAAGATGCTTTGTTCCGAGCATGATGGTGTGCGCCCCGACATCGTCGTCCTCGGCAAGGCTCTCGGCGGTGGCGTGCTGCCGGTGTCAGCCTGTCTGGCCGACGACGATATCATGCTCAATATCCGTCCGGGCGAGCATGGCTCCACCTTTGGCGGCTTCCCCTTGGCTGCCCGCGTGGCGGTCGAAGCCTTGAAGGTGGTCAAGGACGAACACCTCGTGGAGAATGCTGAAAAGATGGGACGACTCTTCCGCGAGGAGGTGAAGAAAATCCATTCCCCCTTCATCGAACAGGTGCGCGGACGCGGACTGCTCAACGCCATCGTCACCAAACCGGTGGAAGGAAGAACCGCCTGGGATCTCTGCATCCGCATGATGGAGAAAGGATTGTTGGCCAAACCAACCCACGACCATATCATCCGTTTCGCACCGCCCCTCTGCATCAACGAGGAGCAACTCCGTCAGGCCATCGCCATCATCAAGGAAACATTTGAATTTAGTTAAAGAGGAAGTTAAAGAAGGAGTAAAAAAAAGAATAAAGAGTGGGGGTAAAGAAAGGAAGTAAGGCACTTCGTGCAGGACATTAGCATACTGCGGAGTAATGTCCATTTTAACTCTCCCTTTAACTCCCATGAGCGAAGCGAATTATCTTCCTCTTTAACTCCCGATTAAACACAATAATGATGCAAACAACCAACCATGTATTGATGGTGCGCCCCGTTCGTTTCGCATTCAACGAGGAGACGGCGGCCAACAACGCTTTCCAGCAGAAGAGCGGCACGACCGATGGGGCACAGGTAATCCAACGCCAGGCGGTGGAGGAGTTCGATGCCTACGTGGAACTGCTTCGGAGCGAAGGTGTCACTGTGGATGTGCTTCAAGACACACCCGAGCCCTTCACTCCCGATTCCATCTTCCCCAACAACTGCTTCTCCACTCATGTCGACAACCATGGGGCACATACCCTGGTGCTCTATCCGATGTTCGCCCGTAACCGCAGGTTGGAGCGGGGCAAATTACGCACGATTCTCAACAGGATGACCTTCGATAGGGTGGTGGACCTTACTGCCTGGGAAAACGACAACCAATTCCTGGAAGGCACGGGTTCGCTCATCCTCGACCGCGAGCATCGTATGGCTTATGCCTGTCTGTCGCCGCGTACCGACGAACGGGTGCTCAAACTCTGGGCTGAAACCATGGGCTACGACTATTTCGCCTTCAACAGCAAAGATGAGAAGGGCACACCGGTCTATCACACCAATGTGGTCATGCACATTGGCACGCATTTCGCCATCGTCTGTATGGAATCCATCCGTGATATCACCCAACGCGACAGGCTGTGCTCGTTGCTCGCAGCTAACGGCAAGGAGGTTGTCGACATCTCGCTCTCACAGATGCACCGGTTTGCGGGCAATATGCTTGAACTGCATAACGACCAGGGCGAGAAGTTGCTTGTCATGAGTACTACTGCCCGCCGCTCGCTCACTCCGCAACAGGTGCTCACTCTTGAACAGGATCTCCGCCTCGTCACCCCCGACATTCCCGCCATCGAAACGGCAGGCGGAGGCAGTGCCCGCTGCATGCTGGCGGAGATTTTTTGAGGGGTGAGATTTCGGGGGCGAGAGGTGAGAGAATAGTTGGGAGGATCATTCAACATTCAATAATCGCGAAGCGACAATTCAACATTCAACATTCAACATTCAACAATCAAAATTCAACAATACTATGAACAACTCGATTATCACATTCCCCTTGCCGGCCAATGAACCGGTGAAGACCTATCTGGCTGGTTCGCCGGAGCGTGTGGCGCTGGAAAAAGAACTGGAGCGCCAAAGTAAGACCGTGGTCGATATACCTATCATCATCGGCGGCAAAGAGATACGAACGGGCGATGTAGGGCAGGTCACTTGTCCTCACGACCATCATCATGTGCTCGCCACCTACCATAAGGTGGGACGGAAAGAGGTGGAGATGGCCATTGATGCCGCCATGGAGGCATGGCGTGAATGGAGTCGCACACCTTGGACAACCCGAGCCGCCATCGTCTTGAAGATGGCAGAGTTGCTGGCCACCAAATACCGTCCCATCATGAATGCTGCCACGATGCTTGGACAAAGCAAGAACTTCTTCCAGGCGGAGATCGACTCGGCTTGTGAAACCATCGATTTCTTCCGCTACAATGTGCATTATGCTTCGAAAATCTATGCTATGCAACCCAAGGATGGGGTAGGGCAACTCAACCATACCGAGTATCGGCCGCTCGAAGGTTTTGTGCTGGCCGTCACGCCCTTCAACTTCACCTCCATAGCCTCCAACCTCTGCATGACGCCAGCACTCATGGGCAATGTGGCCCTGTGGAAACCCTCCACCACCGCCTTGCTGAGCAATTATTACCTCATGCAACTCTATAAGGAGGCAGGACTGCCCGATGGCGTGGTCAACTTCCTCCCGGGTAGTGGTGCACTTATCGGCGAGGTGGCCACGCAGTCGAAACATTTCGCGGGCATCCACTTCACCGGCTCCACGGCTACATTCAAGAGCCTGTGGCAACAGGCGTGCAGCCAACTCGACCGCTACATCTCCTATCCTCGGCTTGTGGGTGAGACGGGAGGCAAGGATTTCATCTTCGTCCATCCCTCGGCCGACAAGAAGGCGGTAGCTACGGCGGCTTTCTGTGGAGCCTTCGAGTTCCAAGGTCAGAAGTGTTCGGCGGCCTCGCGAATGTATATTCCCAAGAGTTTGTGGCCCGACGTACTGGTTGAGATTCGTCGTATGGCGGAGGAGATCAAGATGGGCGATGTGATGGAACCCATGAACTTCGTCAATGCCGTGATAGATGAGGCTTCATTCGACAAGTGCCAGTCCTACATCGACTATGCTCGACAGGCCAAGGATGCCAAGGTGGTGATTGGTGGCAAATGCGATAAGTCAAAGGGGTGGTTTGTCGAGCCTACCGTCATCGAGACTTCCAACCCTCACTTCAAATCGATGGAGGAGGAGATATTCGGTCCGATACTCACTGTCTATCCTTACAATGACGACCAAGTGGAGGCCACGGTGAGGTTGTGCGACGAGACCTCGCCCTATGGACTGACGGGTGCCGTGTTCGGACGCGACCGCATGGCAGTGGAGCGCATCACCGAACAACTAAGCTATGCAGCAGGCAATTTTTATGTCAACGACAAACCGACGGGTGCCGTCGTGGGCATGCAGCCCTTCGGAGGGGCACGGGCCAGTGGCACCAACGACAAGGCTGGTGGCGAGTTCAACCTCATCCGTTGGATTATCCCGCGCGTGGTCAAGGAAACACTGGTATCGCCCATCGACTACCGTTATTCGTATATGAAGTGAGGGGCAAGGAGCAAGGGGCAAGGAGCAAGAGAATACCTCACGGCATTTGTCTGAACTCACCAACTCCCGAACTCCTGAACAAAGCATTTGTCTGAACTCCCGAACTCCTAAAGAAATAATTATGAAACCATGTGAAGTAAATGTAACTTCCGAAACCGGTCGGTTGAGAGCCGTGTTGCTCCACCGACCGGGGGTGGAGATTGAGCGCATGACCCCCATGAACTGTGCACATGCGCTCTATAGCGACATCCTTGATAGGATGAATGTCGACATCGAGTACAACCGTTTCCGCGGCGTGCTGGAGAAATGGGCTCAGGTGTACTATGTGGAGGACATCCTGAGGGAACTGCTCCAGGATGAGAAAATCAGGGAGCATCTGGTCACAGAGAGCGTGTTCAACTATGGCCACCGTCCCATCAAACTCTCTGGTACCATCAACGACCGTCTGGCCGACGAGTTGATGGGCATGGATCATGTGAAGTTGGCCAGGGTGCTCATCGAGGGATATGAGAATCCTCAGTGGGAGGGCATCACCGACAATCGCTATCTGCTTGAGCCGCTCTACAACCTGCTGTTCACTCGCGATGCCTCGTCGACCATCTATAACCGAGTGCTTATCAATTCCATGTCGTTCGAAGTGCGCGAGCGCGAGTCGCTCATCTACGAAGCCATCTTCCGCCATTTCTTCGGCGTGGAGACGATGAATGCCGCCACATGGAACGCAAAGGCACGTACCGAAGGAGGCGACATACATATCGCCTCGCCCGACCTGCTCATCGTGGGTGAGGGCGTGCGCACCAATGCCAAAGGCATCGAATACCTCGCGCAGCAATTCGCAAGCGAGCGTGAGCGTTTCCATATCCTCGTGCAGGAATTGCCCCGCGAACCTGATTCCTTTATCCACCTCGACATGGTGTTCACCTTCCTCGGCAAGCACCAGTGTATGGCCTTTGAGCCTATGCTTCGTAAGCAGGGACTCTTCGCGGGCAAGGACACCACGCTCATCTCCATCAAAAATGGCAAGATCACTTACCGGCAGGTGAAGGATATTCTGGCCGGGCTGCGACACCTGGAATGGGACATGGAGCCGATTTACGGCGGAGGCTACGACCCATGGGTGCAGCTGCGCGAGCAATGGCATAGCGGGGCCAACTTCTTCTCGCTCGGCGATGGCAAGGTGCTCGGCTACCGCCGTAATGCCTATACCATCGAGGCTCTCGACAAGGCGGGCTTTGCCGTGCTCCAGGCGAAAGACATCGTGGAGGGCAGGGTGAACATGGATGATTATGAGAAGTTCGTGGCGGTGTTCCCTGCCTCTGAGTTGCCTCGTGCCGGCGGTGGCGCCCGATGTATGACCATGCCTATCCTACGTGACTGAAACGACCGGCAAAGACAATAGTTACAGCACCTCGGCATAAAAAATGAATGAATTCATTTTGTTCTGCTCTCGGTTTTCCGTATCTTTTCATAAGTTACTCCACCTCGGCATAAAAAATGAATGAATTCATTTTGTTCTGCTCTCGGTTTTCCGTAACTTTTCATAAGTTACTCCATCTCGGCATAAAAAATGAACGAGTTCATTTTGTTCTGCTCTCGATTTTCCGTAACTTTGCAGCATGAAAAATTATTTGACTATATTGTTGCTGGCATTCTCCTGCCTCTGCACCAGCTTATGGGCGCAGCAGAGACAGGAGAATCGGTCTTATACGGTGCGTCATATAGGTGATAAGCATGTAGAGGAGAGCGAAGTTCCAGCCTTGCTCGATGCCGAGGGCATACCTTTCGAATGTATCGCCACGGTCAACTGGCCTGCCTATCCTTACCGGCCCAAGGTGCTGTTCAGAATGGCTCATACAGGCAACACTTTGCTTCTTCATTACTTGGTGGAAGAGGAGTGTGTGGCGGCGCTGGCAGGCGATGGGGGTGCAGTGTTCCGCGACGCCTGTTGCGAGTTCTTCGTGTCGCCGGCCGCCGATGGCATCTATTATAATTTCGAAACCAACTGCATCGGGTCGTTGCTTATGGAGGCGGGTACGGGAAGGGGCGACCTACGGCGGGAGGCACCAGCAGCGGTAACCGACATCGTACGCCGATGGGCCTCATTGGGACGTGAACCGTTTTCCCTGCGTCAGGAACCCACGAAGTGGCAACTGGTGCTCATCATACCTGTCGAGGCGTTCTTCCGCCATTCACTGACCACTTTTTCCGGTCTGACCATGAGGGGCAACCTTTATAAATGCGGCCACGGCCTATGCCATCGCCATTATCTCTCGTGGAATCCCATCCATACCTCCAATCCCGATTTCCATCAACCCACCTTTTTCGGGACGTTTCATTTTGAATAAGACTCATAGGGCTTTTATCCCCAAATTTTGTTAATTCGTTGATTTTTTTGTGCTGATTGCCATAATTATTCGTATTTTTGCAGGCTACATTTCCCTTTAGGGAAAAACATACTGTACTCCCCGGTAAGGGGCAAGTGAATCAAACTACTTCATGCCGTCGTTGACGATGGCTCACATGCTTTTTTTCTAATCTATAATAAACAAACATGAGTAAGCAAGTACAAAGATTGTTTGTCTATGTATGCCTGCTATTGGCAGGATGGGCATGGACAACGAATGCGAACGCTGCGTTCATCGACATCAAGGCGGATATCCGCAACATAGGATTGGCGAACAATCCTACCACCTTCGGTGTCTTTGTCGACAGTGAGGGTTCTGTCACGTACTCCGAGACGACCGACGGCGCCAACATGGTGATCAATGCCGCTTCATACAACGGTAGTCAGCATGGTTGGGTGAACGTGGTGGCCACGGTGGCCGTCGACGGACCGGTGAAGGTGACCGTGGGCAACTGCCAGTATGGTGACAACCATACGGTGACTATCAAGAATGCCGAAGGCGAGGAGACCTCGTTCACTACCGCCTCGGAATGCTGGGCGTACAATCCCGACGAGAAGGTGTCGTCGGGTAAGTACATGGGTGGGGCTTCCACCCTTACCATCACCTGTGCCAGCTATACCCCGTATATCGCCGTGGAGGCCGTCGATGCCTCTTCTGCCACGGTCGACTTCTCCTTGGGTGATGTGACCTGCGAGGGAACGGCACTGCCCACAGGTGGCACCGTCGCTGTAGGCGACGACTTCACCATCCCCGCCAACAACACCCTTTACAAGGAGGGCTATACCCTGACGGGATGGACCGATGGCAACCACACCTACGCCATCGGCGAGGCGGTGACCTTGGAGGGCGATCTCACGCTCACACCGGTGTTCACGGCCAATACGGTGGCCCTGGTTGACCGTACGGAGGCTGTGACCCTCTATTGGCCTTTCCATCCCAATGCGGGATGCCCCACGTTCAATGCGCAGGGCAACAACAATGGTACCGGCATTTATGTGGCGCAGGCCAACGTGGGCGGACAGACCATCGACGTGAAACTCGATTATGATGCTACCTCCGGTAAACTCTATAATGCAGGACGAACCACGTGGACACAGTGCACCAGCGGCACCAAGTTCACCATCCCTTCCTGCAAGGGGGCTACGGTGTCGTTGGAGATGTACAAAGCCACAAGCACGACGACCATCGACGGACAGAGCGACTACACCTCCGACAAGACCATCAGCTATGAAGTGGCCAATACTGCCGAGACCATCGACGTGGTCATCGGCGATGGCGACTATATCGCATGGCTGCAAGTGGTGCTCCCCGTGGTCGAGAGCAATATCCAGGAAAGGGCCATCATCGACACCGATTTCCAAGACTGGGCGAAGTCAAGCACTACTTCCACCGTCACGACCAATTTCAGCAACGAGACCATCACCTTCACGTATGAAAACGCTACTGTGGATCCCGATGCTACGAATGAGAACAAATTCCCCACAAACACCGATGCGGCCTACAAAGGATATATCATGTCGGACAAATCGGCATCTACCATTACCACAACTGTCTTTGACAATATCACAAAGATAAGGTTCCGTCATGGCGCCACGGGTTCCAACCGAGGATGGGGCCTGAAGAAGAAGGTGGGCGACGGCGAATGGGAAACCGTCAGCACATCCACAGCCCAGAACCCAGCATGGGTGGAGGTGGAAATCAACGAGCAGGATGTCCAGCTGCAATGGTATAACCTGAATACCAGCCAGAACGCTTATATGTTCGAACTGGAGGTGTATGCCAACGTGGAGATCACCGCCGAGCAGGTGACGCTGACTACGACGGTCACTCCGGAGGGAGCGGGAACCGTTTCCGTCTATCCTTCTTCCGCGGAATACGACAAGGATTCGGAGGTGACCCTGACGGCCACCGACAACTTCGGCTATCAGTTCAAGCAGTGGACTAAAGACGGCGAGGTGATAGGGACGGATGCCACGCTGGTGTATACCCTGGCGGAGTCGTCGACGCTGACGGCGGAGTTCGAGGCTGTCGACACCTATGAGCTCACCCTGACCGTGGAGGGCACCAACGACTACATGGTGACCGTCAGTCCCGAACCCACCGTGGTGGATGGCAAGAACATGTACGAGGCGGGCACCCAGGTGACCATCACCGCCAACCAATACGCCAACCTTGTGACCTTCACCAACTGGAGCGACGGACGTACGGAGGGGGAAATCCAAGTGACCATGGACGACGATGTGACACTGACAGCCAACTACGACCAGGTCGACATCATCGCCGGCTGGGACTTCTACAAGGCGGGTAACAGCGGTCGTCTGGCTGACTTCGCTTCCGAGGATAACGTTACCGCCGCCTTCACGCTCACCGACGGCACGTCGGCCACCAGCTGGCTCGACAAGAGTACGGAGAAGGGCGGCTACGAGTCGTTCAAGGGTGCCGCCGTCAACTGGAAGAGCACCGTGGGCGACTACTACTGGCAGACGACGAAGATCAACGCAGGGCAGTACAAGAATCTCAACCTCCAGTTCCAGATGCTCTACAACTACAACTCCTACACCATCTACAACGTGGAATATTCGCTCGATGGCACGGAGTGGACGAAGTTCGGCGACATCACGATGGAAGGGCGTAAGGCTCCGGTCTCGTTCAACACTGCCCTGCCCGCGGAATGTGACAACCAGGCATCGCTCTATATCCGCTGGATTCCCGACTATGATTCCGCTATTGACGGCACTGACGGCAACGACGGTAATACCATCGCCATGGTTTTCTTCACCGGCACACAGCAGATGGCCGATGACGACGTGCCCCCCGTGCTCGTATCGACGGTGCCCGCCAATGAGACCCCAGGTGTGTCGGCCTCTGGCAAAATCGTGCTCACCTTCGACGAGAAGGTGCAGATAGCCGACGGCGCGAAGGGCTTCCTCGACGAAGAAATCGAACTCGATCCCGTGGTGACGGGCAAGACCATCACCTTCAGCTACAGCGGCCTGGACTACGCTTCTGTCTATGAGTTCACACTGGAGGCAGGCGTGGTGAGCGACCTTGCCGGCAATGCCTACGCCGAGGACATCTCCATCCTCTTCGAAACCTTGGACCGCCCGGCCATTGCTAAAGGCCTGTACGACTGGGTGGTGCCTACCGACGGACCTCTGGAGGAGGCCATCGCGGCAGCCAATGCTCGCAGCGATAAGAACACACGCTATCGCATCTTCCTCATGGACGGCACCTATACGCTGCCGAAGAGCGCTACGGCTACCATACACAGCGACGACGGTAACGACTACCCGTCGCCCATCACCTATCTCAATGCCTCGAACGTGTCGATCATCGGCGAGAGCACCGAGGGTGTGATCATCACCAACGACCTGGCTGAAGCGCCCACTTTCGAGGGCACCTATGGCACGACCAGTGTCTACGATGGCATCGGCAAGAGCGATGTGTTGCAGATTGGCAGCAACGTCAGCGGCACTTACTTCCAGAACGTGACCGTCAAGAGCGGTATCGGCGATGGGCTCGGACGTAATATCGCCGTGCAGGACAAGGGCACGAAGAGCATCTACAAGGATGTGACACTCTGGGGCTATCAGGATACCTGGGACTCCAACAACGACTATGGTCTCTACTACTTCGAGAACGGTCTGGTGCGCGGACGTACCGACTTCCTCTGTGGTAAGGGCGATGCCTTCTTCAAAGGTGTCGACATCCAGGTGTGCATGCCCACGGGTGGCTATATCGCCGTGCCTTCGAAACCCGCCGCCAAGGGATGGGTGTTTGCCAACTGTACCATCAAGGGCGAGAGCGGCAGCCTCAACGGTGCCTATACCCTCGGTCGTCCGTGGGGTGATGGCACACCCATCGCCCTGTGGATCAACACCACCATGGAGGTGATACCCTCTGCCATCGGATGGAGCGAGATGAGCGGCGGATGGCCTGCACGCTTCGCCGAGTACAACTCGATGACGGAAAGCGGTAGCGAAATCGACCTGTCGGGCCGTAAGACCATCTTCGCCGGCACGCATGAGAACAACCCAGTGCTCACCGACGAGGAGGCTGACGAGGCCCTTGAAATGAGTAATATGTTCGGCGAGTGGAATCCCACATACTACACCGAGCAGGCTCCACAACCCAGTGGTGTGCAACTGGTGGGCAATACGCTCACGTGGCATGATTTCGGCTATGAACTGCTGTGGGCCATCTGCAAGGATGGCAAGGTGGTGGACTTCACCATCGAACCTACCTATACCGTCGACGATGCCACGGCCACCTGGTCGGTGCGTGCCGCCAATGAGATGGGCGGTCTGAGTATTGCCACCGAGGCGGTGATTCCCGAAACGGTTACCGTGACTATTTCCTCGTCTACCTACGCTACGTTCTACTACGAACAGAAAGGCTTCATCCTGCCCGAGGGACTGGAGGCCTATACCGCTACGAAGGAAGAGACGGAGATGGTGCTCCATCCCGTGGAAGCGGTCATACCTGTGGGTGTTCCCGTGGTGCTCCATGGCGAGCCTGGCACTTACGACCTCGTGCGTCAGGATGTGCTGTCGTTGGAGGTAATAGACAACGACCTCATCGGTTCCGAGGAGGGTGGTACATTTGGCAATGATGGCGCCAAATACTATGTGCTCTCTTGGAAGAACAAGCAGAAACTTGTCGACGAGGTGGGCTTCTACTGGCTTTCCGGTTCCAAAGGTGCCTATGCCAAGGTGAAGGCGCATCAGGCTTATATGCGCGTTGAGGCTTCCGATGCCAATGCCGATGGTTATACCTTCGCTTTCGAGGGCGAAACCACGGGCATCACCACCGTGGAGCAGGTGGCTTCGTCAGATGCCGAGGTCTATACGCTCTCGGGCATCCGCATGAACAATGCCCGTTTGCCCAAGGGCATCTATATCGTGGGTGGCAAGAAGATGGTTGTGAAATAAGCACCGCCACGTTACCCACCATCATTTCAGGGGCCTGCTTTTGCCAGGCCCCTGTTTTTGTTTTGTCAATAGTGTCAATGGTGTCCCCAAATAATTCTTTTCAGTATGAACACATGAACAATATTTGTTCATTCTATTCAAAAGCATCTATAAGGGCTAACGATGATAGCTCGTGGAAATGGCTCTCAATCCAAAAGGACAAAGGCGGCCCAGAATTGGGGCTTGTCATATCGTCCATTTTCCACAGTGCGGAGATGCTGCTGGGCGTTGTGGAAAGCATCACGCTTCGACTGTCCTTGGAGTAGGTTGTCGAAGAAGGCGGTCATAAGGATGTGCGTGGCTCTGTCATCCACGTTCCACAGACTCATGACAAGCGTCTGCGCCCCGGCCTTCTTGAAACCGCGTTGCAGCCCGAACACGCCCTCTCCTTGGTTGATGTCGCCTTTGCCAGTCTGACAGGCGGAGAGCACCACAAGGTCGAGTCCGCGCAGGTCAAGTAATGCTATTTCCCGTGCAGTGAGATGACCATCATCACCAATCTTGAGAGAGTCTATGTCCTTCTTTTTCAGGTTAGCTCCGGAAAAGAGCAGACAGCTGCGAGTAAGGGCCTTGTCTTCGAAATCCGTAGCATTGAAATTTTCTTCCTGTTCTAAGAATTGAAACCGCTGAATACGTATGCCATCTGGCTGGCTGTAATATAAACCGTGCGTGGCGACAAGAAGGGTGGGCGGTACATTGCCGCTGATATGCTTCAAGGCTGTTTCCGTGGCCGACGCACCTGTATACAACATTGCTGGATATTGATGGCTGTCAAACAATTTTTTTATACTGTTTACTTCTGCCAACGTTCCGGGAAGAGGTCTGGCCTTTGATTCGGCGGGCCTGTAGTCTCGTTCCTGTAATTCTAATTGACGTGATGTTTCCTGTTTATGCGACACTTCGGATTGTCGGGGCATGGCGTTATAATCCATTCCGCCGAAGAGCACCGCCATTGGGGTAGTTTTACCACCCTCCTCCGGGAAAGAGGAAGGAATGGCAGCGATTTCCAACAAACCACCTCTGTCCTTCATGTCAATTATCTCTCTCGTCGTCGACAACCGGTACATCTCGTAACCCTCCATCCTCGGCGCATACTCTATACCGATATTGTAGAGTGCTCCCGCCGGGGAAAAATAAATCCTCTTCACTCCCTGCAACTCCTGTTGCAGAGGTTTCCACACCAAATCCGTCAGTTCGGCACAGTGGTAGAAGATGGTATCGCTCACGCTTTGCAGTTGTCGTTGTTCAAACAGTGGGATAAATTTCGGCTCCTTGTCGTTCTTGCGGAGAGTGAGAGCTGCCACCATGGTGCTGTCGGTGCCGTAGATGCAGAACGACAGGAACTCCACGGCTATCTCTTCGTCTGTCAACGCCCCCTGCACATCCTGCCACGTTGTTCGCAGTCGGCGTGTGAAGTCTCCATAGTCTTTCGACATGGCAATGAGTTCCTGTTCCATACGTGCAATGGCAATCGACAAAGAATCGGCATCTATGGTCCTTTGCTCAATGGGCGTTTCTTGGAGTTTTTGCAACACAAGTTGTTTGTATCGTAGGGAGTCGTATCTTTCCATGATCAGACTGTCGTCGCATTCTTGTAGCAGACTGTTCATATCTCTTTCCGTGGTCAGGAGGATTCCTTTGGCAAACAATGCCGATTTGTCATAGAGATCGGATGAATGGTTCTTTTTTGCCTTGTACACGAGATAAGGATATTGGTCGGTATAGGCTTCCTTATGCTCCGACCACAATATGCCTCGTGAATAGGTGTTCTGTGTGGAGAACGATTGGAGGATATTGTCGCTTTTGATCGACAGAGACTGGCTGAACAGGTTGATGGCTAACGTATCATGGTTGAGTGCCGAGTGGTACTTCGCGAGGTTGCCCAATGTCATGGCATAAGTGGAGTGCTTCTCGCCGAGGATGGTATGGTAGAGGTTGTTGGCGCTTGTTCCGTATGCTATGGCTTGTTCATAGTCGCCGTTTAGATAGAGATAGTTGGCCAACTTGGATAATTCCCTCGCCAATGCCGGGTCTTTGGAACTGCCCAGTTTCTCTCTTAGTTCAACGGAACGGGCGGCGAAATTAACGGAAGCGGGATATTTGCCTTCCAAACTATATATCCATGCGAACATATTCAGAGTAGGGATAAACTCTATGCTTTCCTTGCCGTATCTTTCTTCTCTATAGTCCCATGCCTTGTGGCTATATCCCAGTGCTTTGGTGTATGCCCCCAATATAGTATGGTATTTAGCCAATTGGTCCAAGGTGGTGATAGAAGATTTCCTTGCTTTTCCTTGGATCTTTTCCCTGCACGCCAAAGACTTTTCCGCCAGCTCCACGGCTGTGGTGTAATCTCCGCTTTGCGCATGGAATTCGGCAAGGTTGGACAATGCTCCCGCGTAGGGTAGATATGTATCTCCTCTCCGCTTGTATATTTCCATGGCTTTTGTTTCCGAATCTATTGCTTGGGAGTGATAGCCGAAGCGGGAATAGCAATTGGCGATGTCGTGCAACACGGAAGCATAGTCCTCATGTTTCTCTCCTCTTTCCTGCTTTATCACTTGAAGGAGTACCAAACCATATCCTATGGCGTTGGCATAGTCGCCAATGGTGAAATGATACATCATGACATCTTCAAGGGCTTTTGCGTATATTGAGATGTCTTTGCTGCTTGTCTCTTCCATCACGGACAGAGCTTTCTTTCCCATCTTGATGGCCATCTCGTAATTGTCCATGTTGAAATAGAAGAATGCCAAATCGGCCATCGACCTGGCATATGAAAAATGGTTTTGCCCGTAAACCTTGCTGTGAAATTTCACGGATTGGATGCCCAACGACACGGCCTTGCGATATTCGCAAAGTTCATTATGGTATTTGGCCAATGAGTCTATTATCGCGATATACCCTGCACCGTCACTTTCTCCGGCTTCTTTGTAGTCTTTCTGGAGAAGTTCGTAAAAATGGATAGCTTCTCTCAGACTGTCTCTTGCCACAGCTTCCTGGGCCTGTACCTCCCATTTCCGCCGTTGCTCCATGTCCTGTGAATAGATGGAACAGAAAAAGGACTGTAAGATCAACAAAAGAAAAACACGGTGGATAAAGGATTTCATAGGCATGATGTCCATACTGGGAATTATTGCGATATATGACAAGAACTTCTCCCTACCACTCCACCATTTCGATGATCATCTGGTCGGTCAGGGTTTCACGCTTTTGATCATCCTCAGGAGTACGGTAGATGGTGAGCAGAAGTGTCTGTGCGGCATGTGCCCTGTCGGGCTCCTCGAACAATGAGCGGGTGAACACCAGGAAATCGCTTTCCTGCGGGATTTTGACAACATGAGTTCCCCCTTTGTTGGCATACGCGGCTTCGTAACGAAAATTTCGTCTTACGGGGTCGCCAATCCTGATACGCAACGTGTCAACGAGATAATGGGTTCGGCTAAGTTCCTGCGCCAGGTCATAGTCAGAATATTCGCGGGTGGAAAGGCGGTTAGTCTTCAAATAGTAGTCCTCAATGCTCTTTGCGTTGGAACGGCGGAAGTCGGAAGAACAGAAACGGTGCTTTTTCTTAGTGCGCATGTTGCGCGCCACAAAGGCGGTGTTGCTGCCCCATACAATCGCCGATTTGTCGGAGAACACATCTCCCACCCGGCATGTCTTCCCGCCAATCACGATGGTGGATGTCTTCAGACTCTCTATCTTGTAGTTGTCGGCATAGGCCGTCATGACCAGCGACAACAGCATACTTGTCAAAAAAAATCTCATGGGCGTATTCTTCGGTAATGGATGATGACTTTTTGCAGAGCGAAATATAGAGAAGGACAGAGCGTGCTGATGGCCACGTTGAAAAAGAAGCACAACAAGATGGAGAATACCGTCAACACGAAAGTATATCCTATGAATGACATTAGGAAACGCAAGGTGTGCGAATGAACCGAACGGAACAAAGGCAGCCGGTCGAACAATGAAAGGTGGCTGAACAGTGACAGGGAGACGCAGAAGAACAGGAGGGCGAGGACAATGACGAGCCACGGCTTTACCAAATGCTCACCTTTTGTCAGCGCATCGTATGCCAGATAGGTAATGACCGGACCGGGTTGAAGCCCTATGTGGGTGTCGTGTACGTCGTCTACCATATTGCCTATTACGACCACCTTGTCGCGTGCCAGTTCCGTCACATAACCCGCCGGCACGAACAGACTGTCGGCACCGAGGTTGTAATATATCTTTTCACCGTCGTCATCATACTCTGTATATTCACGTATGGGGAAATGCAGGAAGAGACTCCGGTGGCACAGTCGCCCCTGATCAGTATAGACACAACCGAGATAACGGGTGATGTCGCCTCCGTCGATGGAACGGTAGGCCATCAAGGGCATCGTGGCACTGTCGCCGATAAGGTATGGATAGCGCACAAAGTTAGTGGAGGTAATCGTCGAATAGTATTCGTTTAGTCCCGTCTTTCCGATGATGCTGCTGTCTTGCATTTCCATGTCTTCATGACGTACGACCACCATACGGGGCATCTCGCGTATCTGACGGAACAGGGCACTGTCGTTCTCCGAGGCATAGCCGCGCTCGAAACGAACGTCAAGGAAGATATAGCGGTAGTCGTTTGTTTCAGCCAACTGCCGTAACAGTCCGAGCAGTTTGCTTCTGTCGGTGATGTCGCGATTGCCTAACAGCAGACTGTCGTCATCGTACACATCCACCAGCTGTTTGTCGTATGCCACATTAACGTAGAGAGGCAGTTCACCCGGTTCTCCGCTCATGCCCAACTTGTCTTTGGTCCATTCTACCAGAGCATACTGTGCCAAATCCTCGCCCGTGAAGCGGGTAAGGTTGTTGAGCAGGTAGGTGCCGAACAACAATACGACGGTGTTGATAACCGACATCAGTATTGCTGTCAGATGTCTACGAATGAAAAGGTCTGCCTTGACGAGTGCCTTGCCGAATAGATTGCCCATGATAGATGAAAGAAATAAGGATCATTTCGTCGGAGGTACGGATGGAGTACTTTGCGGTGCACCATTACCTGCCGGTGGTGTGCCGCTACCTTGTTGGCTGTTATTTTGTTCTGCAACACCATTTTGTGGAGTAATCTTACCTCCTTTTTGCGACATACCTCCACCTTGTGTCGTAGCACTCTCCATCCCTGACAGCCATTCCGACTCTTTCAATAGTACAATTTGCTGTATCGGGTCGATGAAGGTCTGGATCCATTGGCCGTTGCTGAAATGGAATACGCCCTCAGCCTGTTCCAATACGGTCGACCACCATGGGGTAGAGGATCTACGCCGCTTGATGAGCCGCCATTCCTTTTTCCACCGTTCTTCGGAGCCGTCCTTCAGCATCTTGCGTTTTTGGCTCTTTGGAGCACCACCCATCTGTCCGATGGACTGGGTGCCGCGCATTTCCCCTTCATAGTAATAGTCGGTATTGATCTGGCACGTCTCGGTGAACTGCATGTCGACGCGGTATTGGCCGGTGCCCCATACGCTGATGTCTTCGCCGCCGACTCTTCGCGTGTGAATGAAAGAGCGGGGAACGATGAAACATTCACCCGTGATGCTGACCTTCCCCCGTGACTTGTCTCTTGTCGGGTCATACACGAAATACCCTTTGTAGGGACCGCTCTTCTCCAACACTGATTCGTCGGGAATGGTGAAAGATACTTGGAATGTTCCCAACTTCTGGTCGTTAAATACCTGTATGGCCTCATTCATCCACGAGGAGTAGAAAGTGGCATCGAGGCAGAACGTTAGATTCTTGCGACCACGGAAGTCGAAGGGAATGCGCAGGTCGGCCACCTGCTCCTCACGGAGCGAGTCGTTGGGCAGGTTGCACAATACGGGGTTGAACTTGATGCTGTCGACCTTCAATTCGAATTTACCGTGCTTGATGATGCGTGCCAGCTTGGCTTCCGAGCTGTCGATGCTACAGACAATTTCGAAAACCAACAAACTATCGCGCTTGCCGTTTTCTTCGTAAATCTTGTATTGGCGGCAACCGATGCCCTTGAATATCATCTTGTCGGGGTCGAGAGCTCCCACGGTGGTGGTATCGCGGTAGAAGTCGGAGATGTCTTTCTGCATGGGCAAGTGCTTTACGAAGTTCATTTCTTTCCGAATGGCGGCCTCCCAATTACGCAGGTCATCTCTTTTCTTGGTGAATAGACCAGCCACCGCTTTGGTGCCGGCGCTGAAAAGATTGCCGGTGTAGGTGGAGGCTTGCTTCGAAAAACCCTGGCGCAACAAAGTGAAAAGGTCGTAGATGACTCCTCTGCCTTGACCTTCCTTGACAATTTCGTGTACTTCCATGGGTGAATCCTTGTCGCGCTCGTACACCACCACACTGTATTCGTTGGTGGTCCTTATCATGCGTGTGCTGGCGGTGTCTGGCAGTTCTGGTCGTGACGGGTTCCAGCCATAGGCTACCATGGTGTACGGCATGGCTACTAATAGGTATAGCAATAGTTTTTTCATCTTATTTTTTTGTTAAATGTCGTCGATAAGGATAAATGGCGCCCAGAAATAGGGGGCGTCATAGGGGTGTGTGGTCGTCTCTTTTGCCTTTCTCTCACTACGTAGCTTGGCGGGATTGAAATGGTGTGTCTTGTGGCTGGTGACCGACACGGCGCGCAAGCGTTGGCGGGCCTGACGCATGGCTTCCCATTTGCTGCTACCCTTGCCGCCACGCCATGCCTCGTAGAACCAGGTCATGAAGAGGGTCGTGGCTGCATCGTCGACGGGCCACAAGGTGGCGATGACGGATTTCGCTCCGGCTTTCTTGAGGCCGCGCACGATTCCTGCTGGTCCCTCGTCGCTGACATGACCTTGAGCCGACTGGCAACAGGAGGCTACTACGAGGTCGAGGCCACGCAGATCCAGGTCGCATATTTCGCGGGCGGAGAGCAGGGCATCGTCCCTGTCGGGGTGCATATAGGCGATGTTGGCACCGCTCAGAGCCAGTCCGCTGGCCAGAAGAGAACGGTCCTCGGTGATGCTATCGCGCAATGCGAGGGGGATGGGTTCCACGTCTACGTAAAGACTGTAACCATGGGTGGACAGGTGTAAGGTGGAGTAGTGGGACAGGGAATATTTCAGGTCTTCCTCCGTCTGCTCATAGTGCACATCTACGGGCGACACGAAATGCCGGATGGTGTCCACTTCTTGGCGTGAGCCTTGGAGATAACGGAAATAGGCGTAGTGGTTGCGGGTGTTCGTATAGTAATGCAGTGCTTCCTGTTTGTGGGCGCTGTCTTTCATTGCTGTCGGGTCGGCTGTAGGCATATCGTCATAGTCCAGACCGCCGACGAGCAAGAATCGTCCGTTGCTTTTCTTCGATGTCTTTCTTTCGGTCAGTCGGCCTGTTGAACTCACTCTGTGAAGTTCGTACCCCAACTGCTCCACATCAGGCAGGTATTCGATGGCCAGCAGGTGGAGCAGTCCGTCGGGTGAGAAATAAACTTTGCTGCCCTTTGGGATGTGCGTTGCCAAGGGTTGCCATACCATTTGTGAGAGTAACTGACTATTGTAGACGGCGTTTTTATCGTCTACGGATTTTGAGCAGAGGGCATCGATGAGCTGTTTGCCTCCGACGGGCAGGTTGTTGATAGCCGGTTCGGACCACAGGCTGATGAAACTGACGTTGCCTCTCTTGGGCATGACCAATGCGGCATAGCGCAGGGTGTCGTCGCGTTCGTATTTCACAAATTCCACCGCCACCTCATTTTGCCGAAGTTCCTTTTGCACCATTGCCGCCGTCGTCTGCAACCGTTCTTTCATGTGTTCCCTGTCGGCCTCACCCAGGAGGGCTACCTGATGGCGCAGGAGAGCCACATCATAGAGAAAGTCGGGAGCCAACCCTTCCAATGTGAAGGCCTCGGAGATAAGCGTTTTTTTGTTGGCCCAGTAGTTCAGCCGTTGCTGTTCGGTGAATGCGGGAAACTGTGTGATGGCTGCGTATCGTTCTTTCTCCACGTAGTCGTGGAAAACGGCTTTGGCTTGGTGCTTGTCGCCAGTCAGCATGAGTATCTCCGCTTTCTTGCGTAGGGTGACGATGTAATCAGGATGGTTCTCGCCCAAATGACTTTTCTGCCAATTGAGACATTCGTTGATATGTGCCAATGCCTCGGTTGACTTCCCTGTCATGGCTTCTGTTAGTGCCATGTTGCTAAGGACAATGTAACGGTCTTTCCCCTCCAAGCCTTTCAATATCTTGGAGAAATAATTCTTGGCTGTCTGCAAGATGTGTTGATTATGATTCTCCATGCCCTGTTGCATTAGCATGAATGCACGGCAATCATACACCTCGTTGATTGGAGTATAGCCGGTGGCCTCCAGTTCATCCAGGTAAAGCGTGGCTTCGTCGTATTTGCGTTGGTAGGAGCAAGCTTGTGCCTTGCGCATCAGCCAATGCTGCCACTGGGTGGTTTGCTCCTTGATTGGTTGGTGTTGGTCAAGTACCATTTGTGCTTCTGTGTACATGCCGCGTAGGAGATAGATCTCGGCCAGGTCAATGGCGAGTTTGATGCGGTCAGGGGTCTTGAAAATACTGTCTTCCAGTGCTTCCTTATATGTGGCTTCGGCTTGGGCATAGTCTCCCGCCTTACGGCATTGTCGTGCTATTGAGTCGGTAAATGCCAATCGCTGCCCGCGTCGTATAGGCTTGCTCTGGGCATGACAAGGCCCGACGTTCATCCACATGAAGAGAATGGCCAAAAACCATGTATGATAAATAAGAGACGATTTCATGTTATTAGTCGGAGACGATGAGGCATACGATGTCGTGATCGGCAGGGTTGGTGATGGCGAGGATAATACTTTCGTTGTCGTCCGAGTCCGCATACCAACAATGTTCCTGGCAACCGTTCCTTGCAGGCTGTGTGCTTTGGTACTGGTGGTTACATGCTTGCTGTTCCACTTTCATTTGTATGTTGGTGTCATCCTCGGCAATGACAATCAACGACATTTTCCCCATGCCACTAAGGGTGACCGTTGCAGTGGAATTTGCCTTCACCTTGACGTGTTCGGTTAGAACGTGACCGCCACGATGCATATAATGGACTTGATAGGTAGAGTCAAGCCAAGCACATAGTTGATAGTCCAGCCAGTCGGCGGTGAAGTGAAAGTCGGTGTCGTCTACTTCGCATCCTTCTTGAATGGTGATATTTATTGATTCAGTCGCGATGTTGTCGAACTTGGTGATGCTTGCGCTGAGGGCATCAATGTCATGTGCCCTAAAGGCGTTCTTGGCTTCTACGCAAATATCGCGGTATTCAGCCAAATACTTCGGCATTTCCTGTGCTTGGCAAATAGTTGCGGTCAAAAGGATAGTAAATAATGACATCAATGTTTTCATTGTATGTTTGTGATTTGTCGTTGGATAAAAGTTTGATGCGTTCTTGAATTGCAAAAGTACAAAAAAAAGAGATTATTGCATAAATATCACGCCGCTTTTTCTAATTGGTTAGTTCAACACCCCGTTTTATGCCTCTTACTATTCAACACTTTTTTCAGTCGAGCAGAATGAAGGCAGCCCAGAACTGCGGCTTGTCAAATCGTCCGTTTTCCATAGTGCGGAGATGTTGCTGTGCGTTGTGGAAGGCGTCGCGCTTCGACTGTCCTTGGAGCAGGTTGTCGTAGAAGGTGGTCATGATGATCTGCGTGGCGTTGTCGTCCACGTTCCACAGACTCATGACGAGTGTCTGCGCCCCGGCTTTCTTGAAGCCGCGCTGCAGTCCGAAGACACCCTCGCCCTGGTTGATGTCGCCCTTGCCCGTCTGACAGGCGGAGAGCACCACGAGGTCGAGGCCCCGGAGGTCGAGGCGCGAGATTTCCTGTGCGGTGAGTATGCCGTCGTCGGCCTCCATGGGCAGGTCCTTGTCTTTCAGTACGTTCACGCCCGCCATGAGCAGTCCGCTGCGCGTGAGAGCCTTGTCCTCCAAGTCGGCGGCACTGTAGCGTTCATCCTCTCCGATGGTACGGAGCAGGCTTTGGCGCTTTGCCTGAGTGTCGGTGAAGTAGAATCCGTGCGTGGCGATATGCAGGATGTACGGCTTGGTGCCGCTGATCACTTTTACGGACGTCTCCGTGGCGTCGGCTCCCGTGTGGAGCGTTGAAGGCCGGTGATTGTTGTCGAACGACCGCTTGATGACCTCCACCTCAACTTTTGTTCCAGGTAGTTTCTTGATTTTTGCCTTCGCTCCTCGTATGTCGAGACTGTCGATGAATGCTCGGTGGAGGGCTATGGATATACCTGAAGCCTCCCCTGTCCCCTCCGAAGGAGGGGTGTTGCTGCTCACAGATGCATCATAATCCACGCCGCCATATAATACAGCTTCCTTCTCCCTCCCTTGGGGAGGGTCGGGGTGGGTTTTAGGCTGGGTTTCTGGGTGGGTGATAATCTCCCTCGTAGTTGATAACCGATACATCTCATAGCTTTCCATCCCCGGTGCATATTCGATGCCGATGTTGTGGAGTACACCTGCGGGTGAGAAATAGATACGCTTGATACCTTTTAGTTCTTGTTGCAATGGCTGCCATACCAATGTGGTGAGTTCGGGGCAGTGGTAATATGTCGTGTCACTGACTGTTTTCAACTGTCTTTGCTCAAACAGCGGGATGAACTTCGGCTCTTTGTCGTCCTTGCGTAGGGTGAGGGCGGCCACCATGGTGCTGTCAGAGTCATAGACGTGGAAGGAAAGAAACTCAACAGCTATTTCATCGGGCTGGAGTGACTGTTGTACGTCTTGCCATGTGGTGCGCAGCTTGCGTGTGAAGTCACCGTATGCCTGTGACCGTTTTATCAGGTCTTTTTCCTGTCGGTCGACCACCAGTGCCAATGAATCCGTATTGATATAACGGTCGGCAATGGGTGTCTCATAGAGTTTTTGCAGCTGCAGGCGATTGCGTTGCAGTTCCTCGAACAACAGCAATGCCTCTTCGTCGCCACTTTCTTGAATGAGCCTGTTCATCTCAATTTCTGTGGAGAGGAGCAGTCCCTTGGCGAATAATGCCGACTTGTCGTAAAGGTCTGGGGCGCTGGTGGTGTGCGAATTATAGAAATAATAAGGATATACATCAGTAAATCGATTCGAATTCTGCTTCCAAAAGTTAGTCCTTTGTGAAGCCGTCAGCCCTGCAAACTGTTGTAGAGTTTTATCCTGGATAATAGAGATGTTTTCACAATAATAATTGAGAACCTTGGCATAGTCACCGAGTTTAAAGTAATAACCGGCCAGATTGTTAAGTGTTAATGCGTAGTTGGGATGTTTTTCCCCGAGCACTTCCCTCTGTATTTCCATTGCTTGTGTTGCTTGCTCTACTGCCTTTGCGTGTTCGCCGAGCATAAAATAATAATTGGCGAGACTGCCCAAAGACATGGCGTATTCTGGATGTTTTTCCCCTTGAACTTCCTGAAAGATTAGCATAGCTTGTGTTCCCAGTTCCACGGCCTTGACGTAGTTCCCAAATTTATAGAAATAACTGGCGAAATTGCTAAGTGAAATTGCATAATATGGATGTTTCTCCCCAAGTACTTCCTTTCGTATTCTCAATGCTTGTGCGTCTAGTTCTACTGCCTTTTTGTAATCACCGAGTATATAGTAATTGTTTGCTAGATTTCCCAAAGATGTTGCGTAATCGAGATGTTCCTCTCCGAGCACTTCCCTTCGTAATTCTAATGCTTGTGTTCCTAAATCAATGGCTTTTCCGAAATCACCGAGTTGGGAGTAATAGTTGGCGAGGTTGCTCAAGTATAAGGCGTATTCAGGATGTTTCTCTCCGAGTACTTCCCTATAGATTTCCATGGTTTGTGAGCCAAGTTCTACGGCTTTGTTGAAATTGCCGAGGTCATTATAATAAATGGCGAGGTTGCCCAGTGACCTTGCATATTCAGGATGTTTCTCTCCGAGTACTTCCTTTCGGATTTCCACTGCTTGCGCTCCCAATTCCACAGCTTTGTTATAGTCGCCAAGTTTGTCGTAATAGATGGCGAGGTTATTAAGAGACGAAGCATATTCGGGGTCTTTCTCTCCGAGAACCTCCCTATAAATTTCCATGGCTTGTGTGGCTAACTCCACTGCTTTGTTGTAGTCTCCAAGATGGTCTGAATACTCATAGGCAAGGGTGCTCAAACTCGATGCGTAATCAGGGCTTTTCTCTCCGAGAACCTCCCTATAGATTACCATGGCTTGTGTGGCTAACTCCACTGCTTTGTTGTAGTCTCCAAGATGGTCAGAATACTCAGAGGCAAGGGTGCTCAAGGTCGATGCGTAATCAAGGCTTTTCTCTCCGAGCACTTCCCTTTGGAATTCCATTAAAAGTGTAGCAAACTCTACTACTTTTGCGTAATCACCAAGACTATAGTAGTAGAGTGTGAGTTTGCCCACAGATTTAGCGTAATCAGGATGTTTTTCCCCGAGTTTTTCCCTTTGTATTTTCAATGCTTGTGTGGTTAGTTCTACTGCTTTGTTGTAATCGCTGACCTTGGCGTAATAATCTGCGAGTGTGTTCAATGATTTGGCATAATCAGGATGCATCTCTCCGAGGACTTCCCTTTTTATTTCCATTGCTTGTGTTCCCAATTCCACGGCTTTGGCGTAGTCTCCAAGTGAAAAGTAACAACCAGCAAGCCAACTCAAAGGCTTTACGTAGCCTGGATGTTTTTCTCCTAGGGTTTCCCGAAAGATTTCCACTGCTTGTGTTCCCAGTTCCACAGCTTTGGCATAGTTGCCGAGATTGTCAAAATAATAGGCGATGTTGCCCAAAGACGATGCATAATCTGGATGTTTTTCTCCGAGCATTTCCCTTTGTATCTCAGCGGCTTGGTTCATCAATTCTATTGCTTTCGTGTAATCTCCAAGATTTGAGTAATCAACGGCAAGGTTGCTCAGCGAAGATGCATAATCTGAATGTTTTTCCCCAAATAATTCTCTGCTTATTTCCATTGCTTTGGCATCTAGTTCCACCGCTTTGGTATAGTCGCCAATATATGAATAACTAAGTGCAAGGTTGCTCAATGATTTGACGTAATCAGGATGTTTTTCTCCGAGTACATCCTTTCGGATTTCAAGGACTTTGGTAAATAGGTCTACAGTTTTTTTGTAATTTCCGAGAGAAGAATAATAGATTGCGAGTTGATTTAGTGTCTTGATGTAATCAGGATGTTTTTCTTCGAGTACATCCTTTCGGATTTCTTCTGATAAAATACCTAATTCTATCGCCTTGTCGTAGTTGCCTATTGAATAATAATATTTTGAGAGGTCATACAGTATCGTAGCATATTTTTCGTTATTTTTACCGTGTAACTTTATGTAATTATCTTTTACCAGTTCGTAAAGACTGATAGCTTCTTCATAATTGTGCTCTTTTGCGGCAGATTGTCCTTTTTCTATCCATTCTCCAATTTGTTCTTCTGTCTGGGCATGGATGGAGAGTGTGGTGAGGAGTGTTATGAAGATAAACAGGATCTTTTTCATGATATGGAGTTTTTGTTGATTCGGCATTTTTAGTCCAGCAAGATGAAGGCGGCCCAGTACTGGGGTTCGTTATACCGTCCGTTATCCACGGTGCGGAGGTGTTGCTGGGCGTTGTGGAAGGCATCGCGCTTCGACTGTCCTTGGAGCAGGTTGTCGTAGAAGGCGGTCATGATGATCTGCGTGGCGTTGTCGTCCACGTTCCAAAGGCTCATGACGAGAGTCTGCGCCCCAGCTTTCTTGAAGCCGCGCTGCAGTCCGAAGACACCCTCGCCCTGGTTGATGTCGCCCTTGCCCGTCTGACATGCGGAGAGCACCACGAGGTCGAGGCCCCGGAGGTCAAGGCGTGAGATTTCCTGTGCGGTGAGTATGCCGTCGTCGGCCTCCATGGGCAGGTCCTTGTCTTTCAGCACGTTCACACCTGCCATGAGCAGTCCGCTGCGCGTGAGGGCCTTGTCCTCCAAGTCGGCGGCGCTGCGGCTTTCATCCTCTCCTATGGTACGGAGCAGACTTTGTTGCTGCGCCTGAGTGTCTGTGAAGTAGAATCCGTGTGTGGCGATATGTAGGATGCACGGTCTGGTGCCGCTTATCACTTTTACGGATGTCTCCGTGGCATCGGCTCCCGTGTGGAGCGTGGAAGGCCGGTGGTTGTTGTCGAACGACCGCTTGATGTCCTCGACCTCAACTTTTGTTCCCGGCAGTTTCTGGATTTTTGCCTTTGCCCCTCGTATGTCAAGGCTGTCGATGAATGCTCGGTGGAGGGCTATGGATACCTCCCCCATCTTCTCTGATGGAGGGGTGCCGCTGCTGACCGATGCATCATAATCCACGCCGCCATATAATACAGCTTCTTCCTCCCCTCCCTTCGGGAGGGGTCCGGGATGGGTATCAGGCTGTGTATCCACCTCCCCTCCCTTCGGGAGGGGTCGGGGGTGGGTTTCTATTATCTCCCTCGTAGTCGATAACCTGTACATCTCATACTCTTCCATGCCTGGTGCATATTCTATACCGATGTTGTGGAGAGCCCCTGCGGGTGAGAAATAGATGCGTTTGATACCTTGCAACTCCTGTTGCAATGGCTGCCATACCAAGGCGGTGAGTTCGGGACAGTGGTAATATGTCGTGTCACTGACTGTTTTCAACTGCTTCTGCTCAAACAGGGGAATGAACTTCGGTTCCTTGTCGTCCTTGCGGAGGGTGAGTGCGGCCACCATCGTGCTGTCCGTCCCCCACACGTTGAACGAGAGGAACTCCACGGCTATCTCATCCTCCTTCAACGCTCCCTGTACCTCCTGCCATGTCGTTTGTAGCTTGCGTGTGAAGTCACCGTATGCTTGTGAGCGTTTCACCAATGCCAGTTCCTGCTTATTGACCACCTGCGCCAAGGAGTCGGTGTCTATCCTCCGCTCGGCAATGGGCGTCTCATACAACTTCTGCAGTTGCAGACGGTTGGTCTGCAATTTCTCGAATATCCGCAGAGCCTCCTCATCTCCACTCTCCTGAATAAGTCGGTTCATCTCTATTTCTGTGGAGAGGAGCAGCCCTTTGGCAAAGAGGGCTGACTTGTCGTAAAGGTCGGGGGCAGATTTTATTTGGGATTTAAATGTAAAGGATGGATAGACGTCTGTGAATTTATATGAATATTGTTTCCAAAAGTTAGTTCTTTGTGAAGCCGTAAGACCCGCAAACTGCTGTCGGGCGTTGTTCTGGATGATGGAGATGTTTTGACTATAGAAAGAAAGAGCCTTTGTATTGTAGGCGAGGTTACTGTAACAAATGGCGAGGTTGCTCAGTGACGTGGCGTAGTCAGGATGTTTCTCCCCGAGCACTTTCCTGCGGATTTCCAAGGCTTGTGCTCCCAATTCCACCGCTTTGGCATAGTCGCCGAGAGAATAGTAATAGGTGGAGAGGTTATTTAGAGAAGTGGCATAATCAGGGTGTTTCTCGCCAAGCACTTCCCTGTAGATTTCTAAGGCTTGCTTTGTCAATTCCACCGCCTTGGCATAGTCGCCGAGATCATCGTAATAACTAGCGAGGTTACTTAGGGAATTGGCATAACCTGGGTGTTTCTCCTCGAGTACCTCCCTGCGGATTTCCACGGCTTGTGTTCCCAATTCCACCGCCTTGGCATAGTTGCCGAGATAATAGTAATAATTGGCAAGGCTACTTAGAATACTAGCATAATCAGGGTGTTTTTCCCCGAGCACTTCCCTACTGATTTCCATAGCTTGTGTTCCCAATTCCACCGCCTTGGCATAGTCGCCGAGAGACGAGTAATAATTTGCGAGGTTACTTAGAGAAGTGGCATAATCAGGGTGTTTCTCCCCGAGCTCTTCCCTACTGATTTCCAGGGCTTGTGTTCCCAATTCCACCGCCTTGGCATAGTCGCCGAGAGAAGAGTAATAGGTGGCAAGGTTATTTAGGGAATGGGCATAGTCAGGATGTTTCTCCCCGAGCACTTCCCTACGGATTTCCAAGGCTTGGGTCCCCAATTCCACCGCCTTGGCATAGTCGCCGAGAGAAGAGTAATAAGTGGCGAGGTTACTTAGAGAAGTGGCGTAGTCAGGATGTTTCTCCCCGAGCACTTCCCTTAGGATTTCCACGGTTTGTGTTCCCAATTCCACCGCCTTGACATAGTCGCCGAGAGAAAAGTAATAACCGGCAAGGTTACTTAGGGAAGTGGCAAAGTCAGGATGTTTCTCCCCGAGCACTTCCCTGCGGATTTCCACGGCTTGTGTTCCCAATTCCACCGCCTTGGCATAGTCACCGAGAGAAGAGTAATAAGAAGCGAGGTTATTTAGGGAAGTGGCGTAGTTATCCACCGCCTTGGCATAGTCGCCGAGAGAAGAGTAATAAGAAGCGAGGTTATTTAGGGAAGTGGCGTGGTCAGGATGTTTCTCGCCTAGCACTTCCCTACGGATTTCCAAGGCTTGCGTTCCCAATTCCACCGCCTTGGCGTAGTCACCGAGATTATCGTAATAACCAGCAAGGTTACTTAGAGAAGTGGCATAGTCGGGATGTTTCTCCCCGAGCGCTTCCCTACGGATTTCCACGGCTTGGGTTCCCAATTCCACCGCCTTGGCATAGTCGCCGAGTGAAGAATAACAAAAGGCAAGTTTTTTTAATAGATTAGCAAACACTTCATTTTTCTCACCTATTACTTCATAGATTTCTTTGAGATACTCAAAAAGTCTTATTGCTTCTCGGTAGTCGCCACCCTCTAATGCAATTTGACCTTGGCGTATTTTTTCAGGAATTTGCTCGAAAACACTGGAGATACTAGAAAGACATTGTTCTTTCGCCTTATTATGCCAGTACTCAGCCTCCGCATGGTCCTTAGTTACTCCTTCTCCATTTTTATAGCAATCACCCAATTTGAATTGCGCGTCGGTATTTCCTTGTTCCGCCGCCATCCTATACCATTTAACTGCCTCTGCATAGTCCTGAGTCACGCCTTTTCCATTGTAATAACAATTGCCTAAATTGTATTGAGCTTTGGCATCCTCTTGTTCCGCCGCCATCCTGTACCATTTAACCGCTTCGGCATAGTCCTGTGTTATCCCTTTCCCGTTATCATAGCATTCTCCGACAAGGTTTTGTGCTTTTTTGTGTCCTTGCTCTGCCGCCTTGCGAAGCCAATTTACGGCTTCCGCATAGTCCTGAGTTACGCATTCTCCTTGATAGTAACTATAGCCCAAATTGTATTGTGCATAGACATCACCCTGATCCGCCGCTTTGCGAAACCAGTTTACCGCTTCCGCATAGTCCTCGGCCACACCTTTACCATTGTAATAGCACATACCTAACATGGTCTGTGCATCAGTATGCCCTTGCTCCGCCGCTTTGCGAAACCATTTTACGGCTTCCGCATAGTCTTGAGTTACGCCTTCTCCTTTATAGTACGTGCCGCCCAAATTGTATTGTGCATAAGCATACCCTTGCTCCGCCGCCTTGCGAAACCAATTTACGGCTTCCGCATAGTCCTGAGTTATGCCTTCTCCTTTATAGTACGTGCCGCCCAAATTGTATTGTGCAGAAGCATCCCCTTGCTCCGCTGCTTTGCGATACCATTTTACCGCCTCCGTGAAGTCTTTAGTCACACCCTTTCCATAGTAATAACACTGGCCCAAATGATATTGCGCCCATACTCCGCCTTGCTCCGCCCCCTTGCGATACCATTTTACCGCTTCCGCCTCATCTTTTGCCACGCCATCGCCATATTCATAGCATCGGGCGAGGTAGTCGATAGCCTCTACATCATTTCCTTCCGCCAAAACAGTCAACCCGGGAACGGCGGCTGCGTAAAGCCTTTGCGCCTCAGCGGCATCTTTTTCCACGCCACCCCCATTGTCATAACAAACACCAAGGCAATATAGCCCTTTTGCATTTCCTGATTCTACTGATTTGAGATACCATCTTACGGCTTCTGCATTATCCTTCGGCACTCCATATCCATCGCAATAGCAATCCCCCAATTTATATTGCCCATCGGAATTGCCTCGCTCTGCGGCCATTCTGAAGAGTCTCACGGCTTCTGCATAGTCTTTCTTCACCCCCTGCCCATAATAGTATTTCATTCCGAGCTCATATTGCTTCTGTGGCGTCGATGGTGATGGTTCTTGTGCCATTGCCGGAAATGACAATGCCAAGAATAAAAAGAATGTAACGATACCCTTCATGGATTATTTAAGAAATAGGATTTATTATGATGCCCGTCACGTCAATCTCGTGTGTCTGTTGGGCAAAGCTTGCGTGGAATGGGACTTGAAAATGCTGAAATCTGGGCATTATTTATTCCTTCCGTATGCAAAGATATGGAATAAAAAGGAAAATGCATGAACACAAGAACATATTTTTTTTCGACATAAGAACACAAGAACATATTTTTTTCGACACAAGAACACAAGAACATATTTTTTCGACATAAGAACACAAGAACAAATTTTACCGACACATGGACACAAGAACATATTTTTTTTGACATAAGAACACAAGAACATATTTTTTCGACACAAGAACACAAGAACAGATTATTATGTCCTTATGTTCTTTTGTCTAAAGATGTATATGTCCTTATGACTGAAATCAATATGTTCCTTTGTTCTTATGTCTATATGATATTTGTTCCTATGTCCTGTTAGTCGAGTAGGATTAAGGCGGCCCAGAACAGGGGTTGATTATATCGTCCGTTTTCCAGGTGTGTAGGTGCTGTAGTGTTTTTTGGAAGGCCTCTACCATTCCACCATTTCAAGAATCATCTGCTCAGTGAGTGTCTCACGCTGTTGATTTTCACCGGGAGTGCGGTAGATGGTGAGCAGTAGTGTCTGTGCAGCGTGTGCCTATGAGTTTTCTCATGGGAAATGGCTATTGCTAGTGTGTAAAAGTGCAATATTGGGATTATTACTAGTTGACAGCTATTCCCAGAAGATGAATTTCTCAGGAGTGTTTGAGGCTTTCCTTGCTGCGACAAAGGCATCGTGGTATGACTTCCCATGGAAAACCTCTTCCATGAACGTGGTGAAGAATATCTTTGCCGCATTATCCTCTACCTTGTCGGTTGTGGAGATGATGTACCTTGCCCCTGCCGTATGGAAAGCCTCCGTAAGGCTGTAGGTGTCATTGAAACGAATATCTCCGATACCTGTTTCGCAAGCGTTAAGGATGACAAGTCCTGTTCGTGAGAGGTCCATCTTCGCTATGTCATCACCCGTCACCAATCCATGTTGCTTGTTGTCATCGTACCCCGAGAGTATCAGTCCACAATTGGCGAGAATGGTTTCACCTGTAACCGAAGCCTCGACATTTTGAATCGACGTGCTTTTGCTACCTTCCTTATCAAAGAACCCATGGGTGGAAATATGCAGTATATCTATTGATTTGCCTGATGTTGCCAGGAATGTCTCTTTTGTGGCCTTGTCATTTTCAAAAGACGTGAGACGGGTAGACATGGTGCTCTTTAGGAAATCCAATTCCCTTTTGGATCCTTCCAGTTTCGCTGTAGTCCTTTTAGCTCCTCTTTTTTCATCACCATCTTGAGCAACTATTCCATTGGAAGAATAACTGATATTCGCGAAGGAGCAAACTGTCGGTTGTGATTTCGATGCTATCTTGGGCATAAGCAATTCGGAAAGTGAATGCAGCTTATGGGCTTGCTCAGTATGGCCGAGGTCGATGAATGCCATTTCTTCCGTTGAAGAGAAATAGACATTGACGTATTTGCTTATCTCGTCAGAGGTGATAAGATGGCTGAAGCCAAAGACATCCTGCCCCGCCCAATAACTATGTCCGCAATATTTGAGTGTTGGGTATTTGCATTTATTGTCTATGATGAAAGCCCAGATGTGCTCATCTTCTCCTTTGGCGTTGCAGAATTCTATGGCCACCTCATTGTCTTTCAGCTGTTTCTGTATTTGTTGCCATTGGTCGTCGACATGGTTCTTATACATATCATTTCCTTTAAGCAGATAGGCGAAATTCTTCATTTGGATGTTCATGGCCATAACTTTGCTTATATAATCATCTGTCGGGCTATATTCGCCCTCAAGTCCTATATTCATGACATTTACAAATGACCTATATTGGTTTAAAAGCAATATTTTTGTTGTCTTGTCCAACTTGTCATTGTTGACCACATTCTTTTTAAACCAGGGCATAATGAAATTAAAAACAGTATTATTCAATGCCTCATAGTTCTCGTTGAGTGAGTAATAATCCATGACGATAGAATAACCTGTCATGATATCCGTTAATTCCAAAGCACCGCTGTTAAGGTTTGGGAAGATATCATTGATATATTGCAGATGAAGAGATTCCAATTCTTGCAAAAATTCGGGCTGCGATTCTTCGGTCGTCTCTGTCGCAAGCCAAGAATAGCAAGATATCTTCTGTGATAATAATTTATTCTTGGTCTTAATGCTTCCGCCTTGATAATGTTCATTAAAATATAAATCGTAATAATCTATAAAATTTAGTGCGGACTCCCATATGTCTTCTCGTTGCTTTATATTCTTTTCTCTTTTTTCCTTGTCACTGAAACTTATTTGGGCGGATTCCTGTTCGAGCAGCTGTAAATATTTGGCTGCACATGTTATACCGCAAAAGAGAATGTCATCCACGGATTCCTTTTTTAAGAAATCATCATCCCATGTCGCTTCATTGATGGCGTTGATACATGTGAGATAATCACCTGCCAACATATAAGCATATGCTTTTTCTGCGTCAATTACTTGTGCTCCTGCGGAAACGGAATTCATCAAAAGGCACAAAAGAAACAAGAACTTGGTTTTCATTTATATTAAGGTATTTAAATTATTCTTTTACGGTCGAACTATATTCTTTCCGTATGCAAAGTTACGGAAAATCGAGCGCAGAACAAAATGAACTTGTTCTTTTTTTATGCCGAGATGGAGTAACTTATGTAAAGTTACGAATAATCGAGTGCAGAACAAAATGAACTTGTCCTTTTTTTATGTCCCTTTGTTCCTTTTGCCTGAAATGTATGTCCTTATGTAAACAAAAAATCCTCCGGGCGCAAATCGCTGCGGCCGGAGGGGAAATTAACAACAGTTTTGGTGAAAAAAATAGTCTTATTGCGTTAAAGGTTACGAATCTTGATACAAGTAGGCCGATGGATGATGAAATGGAAACTGTCCATCCGGCGTTCTTCTCATAGGGAGGCCCGATTTCTGTTTCGTTGTCAGGAAAAAGCACTTCACCTATCTGATTGCAAAGATACAAACAATTAATCGAAGATTATCATTTTGGGAAACATTTTTACTGTTAATTATTGTCAAAAGGCTGGTACTCAACATGTTGTACTTTGAAAAAGGAAAACTTCGTTGCGTTTTTCGCTGAACGACTGACACTTTTTCGTTGATTCCAGGATTGGGGGTAAGTTAAAAGTTTGACATTTTGGAAGATTGGCAACCTATGATGGTTGACCTTTTTGTCAAGCCGTGTGCCTCATTTTGGCTGTTGCCCTCTTCTATTGATAACTCATTCTCTTTTTTCGTGTTATCAAAGTGCGTAAAAAATTTGTTCCTGTCATAATTATTTCATACTTTTGCAAGGAATAACCAAAACCTACAACCACTATGGGATATATTGAAGACAGCCTAATGCAGGGAGAGAAAATCATTTATGAAGCCAAATTGCATTATTTCATGTATTGGAAACCCGTGGCGCTGGTCATTTTGGCCATTGTCGTTTTGTTCCTGCCCATAGAGGATGCCATGAAGTGGAAACTCATCTGCAGCGGTGTGCTCTTGGTGCTCGCCGCCATCTGGGCGTTCGCCGTCAACAACGGTAAGCGTTATATCGTCACCAACAAACGTCTTATTGAGAAAACGGGCATCATCAGACGGCAGTCCATCGAGCTGATGCTGCGCAAATGCGAGAGCGTGCAGGTCAACCAGAGCATCGCCGGTCGCATCTTCGGCTATGGTGATGTGGTCGTCACCACGGGCGAGGATTCCAGCACCTATGAGTATATTTGGCATCCTGTGAAGTTCTCTACGCAGATCAACCAGCAGATTGACTACATCAACATGAATACGCCGGTGGCGAAAAAGGCAGACGATGATGCCGCCGAAGGAAACAAAAAACCGGTAACCGAATAAAAAATCATACGACATGAAATTCAAACAGACCTTACTGATTGCACTGGCCACCATCATACTGGCCAGTTGCGGCACGACCAGCGTTGTGCCTATCACCGGACGCAAACAGCGCCTTTCTTATACTGACGAGCAGATGCTTGGGCTCGCCCTCAACGAATACAAGCAGTATACCGTGGCTTCCAAGTTGTCGACCAATGCCGCCAATACGGCCATGGTTAAAAGGGTGGGGCAGCGACTGGCCAATGCCGTCAATACCTATCTCACCCAAAATGGCTTTGCCGACAGGGTGAGCAGTTTCCAATGGGAGTTCAACCTGTTGGCCGAGAACCAGCAGAACGCCTTCTGTATGCCTGGTGGCAAGATCGTGGTGTATGAGGGCCTGCTCCCTGTGACGCAGGACGAAGCGTCGTTGGCCATCGTGATGGGCCATGAGATAGCCCATGCCGTGGCTCGCCACTCCGCAGAGCAACTGAGCAAACAGGAACGGGCGCAGACGGGTACACAGCTCCTGGGCGGCGTGCTCGCCGGTGTGGGACTGGGCGATGCCGGCAGTCTCATCATGACAGGCGTCAACCTGGGCACACAACTCACCCAGTTGCATGGTTCACGTTCCAACGAGAGCGAGGCCGACTATATGGGACTCATTTTCGCGGCTATGGCAGGCTACGACCCCAATGTGGCGGTCACCTTCTGGCAGCGCATGGCCTCGCAGTCCACCGGTGGCGGCGCATCGTTCCTGAGCACTCACCCCTCCGACGAAAAACGTATCGCAGATATCAAGAAACATCTGCCTGAGGCCTTGAAGTATTACCAGCAGGGAGGAGTGTCGGCTCCGGCTACATCTTCGAAGTCAAAAACTTCCAAGAAGCAACCTACACAAACTCAAGGAACCTTGCGGATAAAATAGGAAAGCCTCCCCCCTTCCCCCTCCCAGGAGGGGGCGACGTTCATCATTCGTAACTCATCATTCGTAACTCATCATGATAGAATACTTTTCCGATAAGATTTGGCTCGTATGGGTGCTGGTCAGCATCCTTTGCCTCATCCTCGAGTTGTTCAGCGGCGACATGTTCATCCTCTGCTTCGCCATCGGTGCCTTGGGCGGATCAATCGCCTCGGCGCTGGGCGGAGGCATCGTGGTGCAGCTGGTCACCTTCGCCATCGTCACGCTCATCAGTCTCTATGTGTTCCGCCCTATCGCCCTACGCTTCCTTCACCGCAAGGATGAGGACAGGGTGAGTAATGCCGATGCCATCATTGGCAGGGAAGGACGAGTGAGCCAGACCATCGAAGCCAATGGCTATGGACGGGTGGCCCTCGACGGCGACGACTGGAAAGCTAAGTCGGTGGGTGGTATCTTCATCGATAAAGACACCCCCGTGCGCATTGTCGACCGCGACAGCATCATCATCACGGTCGAACCTCTTGACTCCTGATTCGTATTTCACATTTCGTATTTCACATTTCACATTTCGTATTTATGAATGTTACCACCATCGTATTGATAGCCATCGTCGTCTTGGTTATCATCCTGGCCAAGAAAACATTGGTCATTATACCACAGTCAGAAACGAAAATCATCGAACGTTTAGGCAAGTACCACGCCACGCTGAAACCGGGTGTCAATATCATCATCCCGTTTATCGACTCTGCCAAGAACATCGTCACCCTCACTCGCGGACGGTATGTGCTCAGCAATAGCATCGACCTGCGTGAACAAGTGTACGACTTCGACAAGCAGAACGTGATCACCAAGGATAATATCCAGATGCAGATCAACGCGTTGCTCTATTTCCAGATCGTCGACCCTTTCAAGGCGGTATACGAGATCAACAACCTGCCCAACGCCATCGAGAAGCTCACCCAGACCACACTACGTAACATCATCGGTGAGATGGAGCTCGACCAGACCCTCACCTCACGCGATACGGTGAACACCAAGCTACGTGCCGTGCTCGACGATGCCACCAACAAATGGGGCATCAAGGTGAACCGTGTGGAGCTGCAGGATATCACGCCGCCGCAAAGCGTGCTCATGGCCATGGAGAAACAGATGCAGGCCGAGCGTAACAAACGTGCTGCCATCCTCACCAGCGAGGGCGATAAGCAGTCGCAGATCCTCCAGTCGGAAGGTGAGAAGGCGGCAACCATCAACCGTGCCGAGGCTCTCAAACAGCAGCAGATACTACAGGCCGAAGGCGAGGTCCAGGCTCGTATCCGCAAGGCAGAGGCCGAGGCTATAGCCATCGCTAAGATCACCGAGGCGGTAGGCAAGAGCACCAATCCCGCCAACTACCTCTTGGCTCAGAAATATATCCAAATGATGCAGCAGGTGGCCGTGGGTCCGCAGGCCAAGACCATCTACCTGCCCTTCGAGGCCACCAACCTGCTTGGCAGCATCGGAGGCATCAAAGACCTGTTCAAGGAGCAGTAATATGAATATCTGTATCGTAGCTGGTGCCCGACCCAATTTCGTGAAGGTGGCACCTATCATCAGGGCGGTGGAGAGGGTGCGACAGACGCGTCCCGATGTCGGCTATACCCTTGTCTATGCAGGCAAGGCCGACGACCCCTCGTTGGAGGCCTCGTTGTTCGACGACCTGCAAATCCAGCCGCCTTCGGTCTACCTCAATGTCGACAGCGCCAGCCTCAATGAGATAACAGGAAGGGTGATGGGCGAGTTTGAACAATACCTGCTCCATCATCCCACCGATGTGGTCATCGTGGTCGACGATCTTGCTTCCACGATGGCTGCGGCCATCGTGACGAAGAAGCAAGGCATCCGCCTGGCTCACTTAGTGGCTGGCACTCGCTCCTTCGATATCCGTATGCCCAAGGAGATCAACCGATTGGTCATCGATGGTCTGTCCGACCTGCTCTTTACGGCGGGCGACGGAGCCTCGAACATCGCCTCGCGCGAGGGCGCCAACCTGTCGAAGATCTACAAGGTGGGCAACATATTGATGGATTCGCTGCGGTTCAACCATAACAGGTGGACGCGTCCCGACTGTATGGAGCAGCTGGGACTGAACGATCGCCAGTATATCGTGTTTACACTCAACCGCAAGGCGCTGATTGCCGACAAGGCCAACCTACAGGCCATGGTGCAGACCATGGTCGACCAGGCGGGCGATGTGCCCATCGTGGCTCCCCTGCGCGGGATGGCGGCTCAGGTCGTTGGCGAGATCAACCAACAACTGCCGCAGCGTGGCATCACCATCATCCAGCCTCTGGGCTACCTCGACTTCGGCTATCTCACCGCCCATGCCCTGGGCGTGGTCACCGACTCGGGCAATGTGGCCGAGGAGGCCACCTTCAACAGTGTGCCGTGCATCACGCTCAACAGCTACACCGAGCACATCGAGACGGTGAGCGTAGGGTCTAACGTCTTGGTGGGCGAAGACCCGCAACTCTTGGGCGAGCATATCGCCCGCATGGTGGCACATGAGTGGAAAAACTGTGGCATCCCCGACCGTTGGGACGGTCGCGCCGCAGAACGTATCGTACAGATACTCATAGGCTGACACGTAGAAGCGACCATGAACCGCCGTCAGGATAATTACACGTTCCTCACCTCTGGCCCCATACCAAAGGTCATAGGTACGATGGCGGTACCGACGATCATCAGCATGCTCGTCACCAGTCTCTACAACATCGTCGACACGTTCTTCGTAGGACAAATCGACACGCAGTCTACAGCGGCGGTGGGAGTGGTGTTCGCAGTCATGTCCATCATCCATGCCGTGGGATTCTTCTTCGGCCATGGGTCGGGCAATTTCATGGCGCGTCAGTTGGGCGCGAAAAACCGCGAGGCGGCACAGCGCATGGCATCCACAGGCATGGCCTATGCCGTGTTCTTCGGACTTGTCATCACTCTCGTGGGCGAGAGCGTGCTCCGTCCTTTGGCGTTGGCTTTAGGCAGTACAGCCACCATCCTGCCCTATGCCGAGAGTTACATGGGTGTCATCCTGCTCGGTGCGCCGGTCATGACCGCCAGCTTGGTGCTCAACAACCAGATGCGCTTCCAAGGCAATGCTTTCTATGCCATGGTGGGTGTGGTCAGCGGGGCCATTATCAATGTGGTGCTCGACCCCCTGTTCATCTTCGTCTTCGGGTGGGGCGTGACGGGAGCGGCGGTGGCCACGGTGGTGAGCCAGACATGCGGTCTCGTGTTGCTGGTGATCATGAACCGCAAGAGCCAGAGCATCAGGCTCCGTTTGCGTGATGTTTCGTTGCGATGGCGCTATGCGGTGGAAATCGTCGCGGGGGGCACACCCTCGCTGGTGCGGCAGACTTTAGGGTGTATAGCTACCATCATGCTCAATGTGGCGGCGGCCACTTATGGCGATGCGGCCATCGCAGCCATGTCGATAGTGGCGAGAATCACCTTCGTGGTGTTCTCCATCATCATAGGACTGGGACAAGGCTTCCAGCCGCTCTGTGGGTTCTGCTACGGGGCGGGCAACCATGAGCGGGTGAAACGTGCGTTCTGGTTTTCTGTGGGCGTGGGCACCATCTTCCTCTGCGTCTGCACGTTGGCGGGATGGTTTTTCGCCGAACCCGTCATCACCGTGTTCCGCGACGACAGCGAGGTGATCAGGATAGGCACCGAGGCCTTTCGCTGGCAACTGCTGGCGTATCCGCTGGGAGCACTCACCATGCTGAGCAATATGCTGTTGCAGACCATCCGCAAACCGTGGCGGGCGAACATACTGGCGGCGGCGCGTCGGGGACTGTTCTTCATACCGCTCATCCTCATGCTCCCGCGGCATTACGGGCTGTTGGGAGTGGAGATATGCCAACCGGTGTGCGATGTCTTGGCCTTCGTGCTCACACTGCCCATCCTATACTCGGCACTGCGCCAGCTCAAGGGCGAGGGAATAGACCGCCAGGAGGTGGGATGGAATCAAACCGACGAATTTCAGTAACCAATTAAATATGTCAACGAATTATATCCTCTTCAACTCTCGTGACGAGATGCTCCGCCTCGATGTGCGCAACATCGTGTATTTCGAGGCCGACGGTAACTATACCTCCGTCGTTCTTGCCAATAAACTGCGCTGCTCGGTGGGCATGAACCTGGGCCAGATGCAGAAGACGCTTGTCGACCAGATGGGCGACAATGCACGTCTGTTCCTGCGCATAGGCAAGCGCCATATCATCAACATCAACTTCATTCTCTTGGTCAACACGCTCAAGCAGAAACTGGTGCTCAGCGATTCCAAACATTTCTATGCGCAGATAGAAGTGTCGAAAGATGCCCTCAAACGGCTGAAAGAGATGATGACGGGAACACCGTCGTAATTTCATACTTAAATGTCCCGTTTTCGTGTAATAAGCACCTGCGGGTATTGCACAAGGACACCCTCTTTATTATCTTTGCACCGACAAGATAAGAAGTAGCAGTGTCTTTAACACAAATGAAATGGAACAGATGAAAGATTTTCACAACATGGAACAGGCTGACGACCAGGTGGTCGAGGTGCTCGGGATGGATGGGTCGGCAGACTTCAGCCCCGAGGCCATTTTCGGCACTACCGCCGTGGTGCAGATGGGCGACGAGGCGATGCTCGATATATCGGGCATGGACGACAATCAGCCCTGGGTCGACACCGTAGATATGGGTGATGTCACCGCTGTGTTGGCCGGAGAGGATTATTCTTTTTTCGACGACGACCAGCCTGACGTACCGTCTGCAGGGTTGGAAGTCGCGGCCGAGCCATTGGATGAGCAGGCGGACGTGGATGGACTGGCGGAGGTGGCGGTTGAACCGCTCTCCGAAGAGGCTCCCATTCCCGAAGCCGACGACTCATCGCTTTCTCTCGACGACTCATCCCCGTCGGTGGTCGACGATGTGGCCGACGATATCACCCTCATGGCCGACGCATTCTAAGTTCCTCCTTTTCAACCCTTATCTCCCACCTCTCAACACTCAAAAAGATGCTACTTCAACCAAACACATTCTTGTATCAAGGTAAATATCGTATCCTCAAGTCGTTAGGACAAGGAGGATTCGGTATCACCTATCTGGCCGAGCAGATGGCCGGCCCCGACACCGCTGTTCGCAAGGTGGCGGTGAAAGAGTTTTTCATGAAAGATTATTGCGATAGGCAAGGCGACCAGACGCAGGTGACCCTGGGCACACAGGGCAACCGCGACATGGTGGAACGTTACAAACAGAAATTCCTCAAGGAGGCACGTACCATCGCCCAGTTCCAACATCCCAACATCGTGCAGGTGTACGATGTGTTCATGGAAAACAATACGGCTTACTACGTGATGGAGTATCTCGACGGACAGACGCTCACCGACCTGGTGCAGGCCCAAGGACCCATGCCCGAACAGGTGGCGTTGCCCTATTTCGATAAGCTCATCTCGGCGGTGGCCTGTATCCATGACCATCAAGTCAACCACCTTGATATCAAACCGAGCAATGTGATGCTGCGCAGCAATGGCGAACCGGTGCTCATCGACTTCGGCCTGGCCAAGAACTACGACCGAGAGAGTGGGGGACAGACCAGTACCACGCCCGTGGGCATCAGCGAGGGATTCTCGCCTCCCGAGCAGTACAATGCCGGAGGTGTAAGTTCCTTCTCACCTGCCTCGGATATCTATGCCCTCGGTGCCACCTTCTATTATATGCTTTCGGGCTTGGTGCCGACACCGTCCACCAATATCCTCAACGACGGCTTGCAGCCCCTGCCTTCGTATATCTCCATCAATGTGCAGACAGCCGTGGGAGCGGCCATGCGCCTGCGTCGCGACGACCGTCCTAACATACAGCAACTGATGTCGTTGCTCCATCCCGGACAAGATGATGAGGACCAGGTGGTTCAGGAGGTGGAGGGTGAAGTGGTGTCCGTCGAACCGATGGATGGCTACAGTGCACCCATGATGGAACAGCGTCCCCGAAGCAACCGCACCGTGCTCTACGTCATTCTCGGACTGCTGGTGCTTGGTCTGATTGCCTTCGTCGCCGTATTGCTGCTGAGAGGTCCCCGAGGGGTGGTCGAGGAAAAGTCGGATACGCTGGAATCGTTCGACACTACCGAAGTGGCGGTGGCATGCCCCGTCGAGCATCATAGTATTCTGTTTGTGGCAGACGGTCGGTCTCCACAGATACTTCCACACTCATAGAAGGCGAGAAATTATATCTCACGGCGGCTCCCAAGCGGTCGCCCATCATGCCCATGCCATAGAAAGGCATGGGCATGTATTTGCTGTGGGTGATGGATTTCTGACCATAGATGTAGGCTTCCCAGTGTTCGTCGAAACGATAGCCGAGCACGGCGGTGACACCTGCATCATGATAAGCGTCGTGCGACCACGACAGGCGGTTGAAGTAGCCACCCACGGCCAACGTCAGCCGTTTGCTCAGGGGCACGGCATACACCATGGCTATGTTTTGGCCGAAGCCGGCACCACTGCGGGCGTGCTTGCCGAACTGCGCCATTACGCTCGCTCCCACCGTCACGTTCAGTCCCTCGTGCAGGTCCCAGCCCCACCAGCCGCCCCAGTAATAGGGGTAGTGGCCTATGGGCATCACCTGTCCGCGGTGGTTCATGCGTGGCAGGTGCAGCGTGTCTTGGAAGTCGGCGAAATATATCTCCTCCGGGCTCAGAGGTTCGAAGAAGGATTGCAGCCCCTCCGTTCCCTCGGTGTCGTCCATGGGTTCCATGGTGGGCGCATTGACCGTTGTCTGTGCGTCTTGCCCCATGGTGGTTACCTCCTGCGCCATGCTTCCTATGGTCAGGAAGCATAGCGCGAGTATTGTCGTCATGATTCGTTTCATGCCCCAAAAATAATGATTCAGGGTGATACGACCAAACGGCTTAACGAAGTTTATCAATCTTTTCGTTTCTCTCACTTCACCATTACCTTCTTCCCGTTCTGGATATAGACACCATGGGAAGGATTGCTTACGCGGCGGCCGGAGAGATCGTAGATGGCGGCATCGCCGTTCGTCTCGGTAGTGCTGACGGTGGAGATACCCGAGGTATAGGATGTGTCGGTGGTGTCGAAGTTCTGGGTGCCGCCGCTGTAGGTGATACTGCCGTCGGCTTTGATGGCCTTGCCTCCATAATTCTCTATGGTTAAGGTACCGTCCAACTGATACACATTGCCGGAGTCTTCATCCTCATGGTCTAAGAGCTCGCCTGTCGAGGTGGTGCCATCCAGTTCGCATTGTATGCCGTCGTCGCCCACGTTGCTGATGTTGAGGGTGCCACTCTCCATGAGGAAATATTCCTTGCAGTGGATGCCGTCTTTCACGGCGCCGGTGATATTGAGCGTGAGGTTCTTCATTTCCACATACTCCTTGCTGTAGATGCCGTGGCTGGCGTTGCCCACGATGTTCAGCTCACCTTTGCCCTTGAACTCCAGGTGTCCGGTGCAGTGGATGCAGCCTTTGTAGTCGGCATTCTCGCCGTCGGCGAGGGTGTTGACGGTGTTCTTCTTGGCACTCACGTCGATGCGCTTACCGCACTGTATGTTTAGCGCGGGTCCGGCGGGGTTGGTCAGCGTCAGACCGTTCAGGTCGATCTCGCACTTGTAGTTGCCATTCAGGCAGAACTCGCCGTCGTCCGACGTTCCGCTGAGGACATAGATGATTTCCACCGTCTCAGCGGTCGAGGTGATGATCACATGCGACGAGGTGCCCGAGTCGACGGTGATGTAACTGGCGATGTCTTCGTCGATGGTAACGTTGGCGCTGGCTCCGTTATATTCCACGGTCACCGTACCTGTGGCGAGCATGGTCATGGTCGCCATCACTGACATAAGAAGTAAAAATACTTTTTTCATAAGCGTTGTTTTTTGTTGTTACCTTAATTTTTGCTTTCCATCAAATTACGCGGCAAAGTTAAGCATAAAATCCCTGTAATCCCTCATTTTGAGGGATTTTTTTCGTGGCATGCAATAAAAAAGGTGATGATGTGCTACATATATTGCATGAGCCGGTCGATGCCTATCTTCGAGAGTTCAGTTTCCATGACCGTCCCTGCTGTGGAGATGAATGTGCAGATGTGTCGTTTCACGTTCACCTTGTACACCCGTTGCAGGTTGACGATGGTGCTGCGGTCTATGCGTACGAAGGTTGTTGGGTCGAGCAGTTGTTCAAGAGCACTCATACTCTCCAATACCTGTTCCTTGTTGCTGAAAGTGCAGAGCAAGGAGTAATTGCCGTCGGCACTGATATAGGTGATGTCGGCGGGGACGATGGACACTTTGCCGCTGGCCGTGCGCAGAGAGAGTTTGCCTGCCATGGTGGGACGGGGTGGAGCTGTCGGCAGGTTGTTGGCAGCCTTGGTGATGGCCAGGGCCAGCTCGGTTTTGTCTATCGGTTTGAGCAGGTAGTCGACGGCGGAAAACTTGATGGCGCTCATCAGGTAGCGCCGGTCGGAATAGGCAGTGGTGAAGATCACCTGTGGCAGTTCAATGGCCTCTTGCAACTTGCCTAACAGTTGCATGGCGTCCTTTCCTTGCAGTTGGATATCCATCAGCAGCAAGTCGGGCTTGTGGTGAAGGATGCTCTCCAGTGCGTCGTCGTAATTGTCGCAGCTGTCCACCACCTCCACCTGCTTGCGGAAGTCCTCGAGTTTTTGCAATAGCGCCAGACGCGGTAATCTCTCATCTTCCACCACGATGGCTTTCATGATTCTTGTCATCTTCTTTACTCCTTAGGTCATTGTCTTTAGTATCAGCTTAACTACTTCGGAAACTTTAGTTCTTGAATCGGTAGTTGAGTGGTATGGATAGTTCGAAGCATGTGCCAGCGGGCTTGCCTTGGTCGTCGTACAGGTCGGTCACCGTCTCGCGGATGGGCTGGTCGTTGCTTTGGTTGAACAGCTCTATCTGCTCATGCAGTATACGCAGCCCTTGCTTGCTGGAGTTAAGGTTGAGGTGGGCCGCCTGGGCACGTCCCACACCGTCGTCCTTCACCATCACGATCAGTCGTCCGTCGTGCTGTGTCACGCTCACCTCCACCTTGCCGCCCTTCGTCTTGTTGCCGATGCCGTGTTTCACTGCGTTCTGGCAATAGGTGTAGAGGGCCATGGTGGGCATGAGAGCTTGGCTGTCGACATTGTCGCCCATGGTGATGGCGTACTGCAGCCGCGCGCCGAAGCGCAGTTTCTCCAGGGCCAGGTAGTTGCGTATATAGCTCACCTCTTCGGCCACGCTGCGCGCCGGTTTGTCGATGTCGGCGAGAGTCTGGTTGGTGAAGTGGCTGTACACCTTCAGGTAGTCGATGGCCTCGTCGGTGGAGTTGTTCATCAGGTAGTATTCGATGCCTGCCAGCACATTGGTGTGGAAGTGGGGAATGGCTTTCAGCCGTATGGCGCTGATTTGCAGCTCTTTCTGTTTTTTCTCCCGTTCCAGCCGCACCATCTTCTTCTGTTGCCGCCGTCGTTCCATGCGCAGAGCCAGCCACCAGCTCACGCCGCCGAGTAGCAGCATGGAAACCAACCCTATGGCGGAGTGTCTCCACCAGGGTCTGGGTTCCTCGATGATGGTTGTGGCGGGGGCCTGGGCCATCAGCCGCTCTGGTCGGAAGGATACCATCTCTTCCAGTCCCGCCAACCATATGGTGCCGTCGTCGGTCTCCGCCATGGGGGTGTTCATGGGCTCCACAATGGTGAACCCGTTGGTATGGTCGAACCACTGTGCCTTCATCACATGGCAGTCGCTGTCTACTTGTGCGATGAGCAGTCCGTCGATGGCACCCACGATGAGGAATCCCCGCGGCGAAAGGTGCAGGGTGCGTATCTCATGGCCGCTGAGCTGGGGCAGCTGGCCGTTCATCGGCTCCACCTGTTGGTGGCGGATGAGGTAGAGCGAGTCGTTGGAGGCGAAGATGATATGTCCTTGGCTGTCGGCGGTCATGGTGCTGACCACCTTCTTCTCTTTCAGTGTGGTCGTCGTGTTCCCTTGTCGCCAACCGCTGATGAGGTAAAGACCGGAACTGCTGCCCACCCACAGGTCGCCTCGGTCGTCGGCGGCGCAGCACCAGGGGCGCATGATGTCCTGGCTGAGGGTGTCGGTATGTTGGCTCTTCTCGTCGTATGCCAGCACCTCTTGCCGCGTGCCGATGATGAGCCGTCCGGCGGCCTGTGCTACAAACTGGTAACGGTCCATGGGCAGTCCCAGCCAACGCAGCCGTCCGTCGTCGATGGCGGCCACATCGCCTTTGCCCACCATATACACAGTCTGTCCTATCCTAGTGGTGGTAGGGTTGAAGAACTGTCCCTCCTCGGCATGACGCTCATGCCCGTCGATGAGCAGGCTGCCGTTGAGTGTGCCCATGATGATATGCTGTTGGTTGTCGGCGCAGAGGGCACGCACAATGTCGTTGTCGTCGTGTAGGCGATGAAGCGTGAATTCGTTGTGGAAGAAGAGGTACACTCCTTGGTAGGTGGCCATCCACAGACGTTGCCAACGGTCCACGAACAGGCTTTTGATGAGGTTGAAGCCTCCGGCCAACTTGCTCACGCCATGCTGGTCGTAATGGTATAGGTTGTGTGCGTCGGCGATGAAGAAGCCTCCCTGCCGGTCGTTGCGCACGAACAGACCGTAGTCGGGTGCCTCGAAGCGGTAGGGGGTTGACATCGTCAGCCTGCCGTCATGCAGCGTGTAGATGCCGTCGGCGGCAAAAGCATAGAGGTGGTCTCCCTCCTTGGCGAGGGTGAAAATGTCGTCCTTGGCTGTCAGCATCCGCCATCGCTTGTCGCACACCACATACAGGCCTTGGTCGGTGGGCACGTAGATGTCATCATCATCGATGTACATCTTACGGTCGGGAGTCATGCGGTCGAACACCTCCCCTTTGAGCCACGGTTTCCATCCGTCGTCGTCCATGCGCACGATCATGCGATGGGTCTCTTGCTCATCTTCCAACAGTAACATGCGAGGGGACAGGTCCGTGGCGTTGAAATTGTTGAGCAGCCAGTGGTGCGGTTGGTCGCCGCTCTTATGGGTGAGCCATTGCTGCGAGGGGTCGATGGGGCGCATCACGGCTTCCTTGCCGTCGACGAGCCATCGGCGGCGGAACCCCAAGGCACTCACCCCCTCTTCCGTCTCTGTAAAAGCCACGATGTTTTCCCTGCGTCCTTTCAGGTAGGGGGTGAGCGTGCGTCCGTCATAACGCACGAAGCCCGACAGTGTGCCTATCCAGATATAGCCGCGGCTGTCCTGCCACACCGTCTCGGCCTGCATCTGTGGCAGTCCGTCGAGGGTGGTGAAGCGGCGGTGGCTCAGCCTGCTGGCGATGGTGTCGCCGGCGCAGAGGTGGATGGCCGCCAGTAAGACGCAAATGGTCGTTGTCAATACTCTTTTCATCCACCGCAAAGTTATGCTTTTTTCCCCTTTTCTCCAATACCTCCCGCTGCTTTGGCGGAACTTTTTTCGTCTCGTCATCCGAAAAGCCCCTCTCGTCACGCATGAAGGGCGGTTCGTCAAAATCAGTTTTTCAGGGCATGGATAACGGATTCTTTCAAGTATATTTGCATAATACAATACTTATTTTATTGTAGTTCAATACCCGGGATTTGTCCTTTTCCGTAAACAATTAACTCAAACAATATGACCAACATGAAATTTTTCCAAAAGCGGGCAATACCGTCGTTGCTCCTCTCATTGTTCGCCTGTCTCACGTCGTGGGCGCAGTATGTAGCCATTTATGCCGATCCCTATTCTGGCGGCATGGTGCAGGTGGGAACGGAAAGGCCGTTGGATGCTTTTTCCGATGGAGCCTCATTCACGATTGCCAATTCAGGAGAGACCGTTTATTTCAGCTACGAGCCTTTCAGTGATTATCAGTTCAAGGGAATCAGGTACACCAACCTATCAAGTGATGCCGTGGTCGAGGTGGCCGACGGTATCTATTCCTTCACCATGCCCGATTTCACAGGCGACAATTTCTGGGTGTCCATCTTCGTGGAATTGGAGAAAATACCTGTCGTCGTCACGGGAATCGATATCAACGAGGAAAACTTCCCCGACCCACAGTTCCGTAGTTGGCTGCTCAAACAGTCCTATGGTACCGATGCGGTGATAACCGACGACGAGATGGCCACTATCACACAAATCGAAGCATCGGCAAGCGGCATAACTGACCTCACAGGAATAGAATACTTCACAGAGCTCACGGCACTCAAAGTGCAGAATTATGCCGACACTCCTGAAGAAGACTGCAACAGGATAAGCTCTCTCAATCTATCTGCTCTACCCAAACTGCGCACGTTGTGGTGTAGCTACAACCAGATAGGCACCCTCGATGTCTCCGCCTGCCCCGAGCTGAGAGATTTGCATTGCAACGACAATGCGTTGACGCAACTCTTGGTGGCCGACAATAACAACCTCTCGCTACTCTACTGCGACAATAACCAGTTGGTTACACTTGATGTGACTGCCAATCCTAACCTGGCGGTGCTATCGTGCCATGGCAACCAACTCACGGCACTCGATGTCACCAATAACCTGCTCCTGGAACAACTGTACTGCGAAAACAACCAGATCATCTCGATTGACGTGACCAATCACGACAAACTGATGCTCCTCAACTGCAACGATAACCAGTTGACGGCCCTTGACCTGACGGGTTGCACCGAACTGTTCCAGTTTTATTGCTACAACAACCGCATCGGAGGCCAGGCGATGACCGACATGGTCAACTCACTGGAAACGCCGCCTCGCGGCGGCTATATGGTGGTCGTCGACTTGGGCAGCGGGATAGAGCAAAACGACATCACCCAAGAGCAGGCCGACGTGGCAAAAGCAAAAAACTGGTCGGTGGAAGCCATCGAGGGTGAAGACTTCATTCCTTATCCTAAGAGCGACGACCATGACTACGTCGACCTCGGTCTGCCCAGCGGCACCTTGTGGGCCACCTGCAATGTGGGGGCTACGACACCGCAGGGCATCGGCCTCTTCTTCGCCTGGGGCGACACCGTAGGTCATGGCAGCGACATCTCCGATGGCTATTTGTTCAGTTGGGAGAACTACAAGTGGGCTGAGGTGTCGGGCGAGGATACCTATTTCACCAAATACTGCTCCGACGGCAGCCGCGCCAAGGATGGGCTCACCGACGGCAAGGTGGAACTCGACCCGGAGGATGATGCCGCCTATGTCAACTGGGGCAGTCAGTGGCGCACACCTTCCAAGGAACAGCTCGACGAGTTGAAGGACCTCTGCACATGGACGGCCACCACGCTCCATGGCGTTGAGGGATACGAGGTGACAGGTCCCAATGGCAACACCATCTTCCTGCCCGAGACGGGGTGGCGCATCGACGACATGTTGCTCGAGGGCGGCGCTTATTGGTCGTGCACCACCAATCCCGAGGACGACGGCGGAGCCTATTACCTAGGATGGGACGATTATGGGGAGTATACCTATGGCGGACGGCTCGACGGACAATGCGTGCGCCCTGTGGTCAACATGATAAAGGCAACTATCTCTACCTCCACCTACGCCACGCTCTATTATGAGCATGTGAGCCTGGCCATACCAGAGGGAGTGGAAGCTTATACGGTCGCCAGAGGCGACGGCACCATCACGCTGACACCTCTCGATGGGGTCGTTCCCGCAGGTTGTCCCGTGGTCATCCATGGCGCTGAAGGAGCGTATTCCTTCATGGCCACCTATGCCGAACCCTTCGAGGGCGTCAACGACCTCATCGGCTCGGAAGAAGGAGGCCGCTATTCCGAGGAGGGCTATAAGTATTATGTGCTCTGCTATAAGAATGCCGACAAGGACCCCGAGGAGGTGGGCTTCTTCTTCCTGACGGGCTCGAAAGGCAAATATGCTGAGGTGAAGGCACACCAGGCTTATATGAGGGCACCGCTTGAGAATGCCAATGCCGATGGCTATGCCTTGTCATGGGGCGAGAGCGGCCCGACGGGCATCACATCCATCGACCAACCCGTAGCCGCCGGTCAGGTGTATACGCTCTCGGGTGTGCGTGTCGATGGGCGACGCTTGCAGAAAGGCGTCTATATTGTCGATGGCCGCAAGATGGTGGTGAAATGACAAGATGAAAAGCAACGGATAATCCCTTTCGGGAATATAGCAAGAGTAGCCAAGACATAGTACTTGGCTACTTTTTTCTTGCTTTTGGTGTTTATTTGTAGAAAAAGTATTACCTTTACCCCCATGAAACAAGCAGAGATACCGGAAATGCCGGGTATGCGCCGGCGAGCGATGACCATCGACATCATCAAGGCCAACAAGGTGGCATTGTGGGTGCTCCTGGGCTCGCTGGTCCTTTTCGGCGGCCTCTTCCTCCTGGTTTGGGGCTGGAATCATATTGCTCAGGGCTTCTCCGAGCGTTATGGCGAGGGAGCATCCTCCTGGCAGTTCCTCATCGATTGGTGTGTCATCATGGTCATCATGGTGGCGGGTGTGGTGCTCCACGAACTCATCCATGGCATCACCTGGGCTTGTTATGCTCGGCGGGGCTTCCGCGCCATCAGCTATGGCGTGATATGGAAGATGCTCACTCCCTACACCCATTGCGACGAACCCATGCACATCCGACCCTATGTGGTGGCATGCCTCATGCCCGGCATCGTCCTGGGCGTCATCCCCTCCATCGTCTCCATCGTCATTGGCTGGGTGCCCCTGCTGGTCTTCGGCATCTTCTTCATCGCCGGTGCCATGGGCGATGTGCTCATAGTATGGATGCTGCGCAAAGAGGACCCCACCTACATGGTGCTTGACCATCCCACCGAACCAGGCTACTTCATCTATGAGCCGGAACCCTCAACCCTTAACCCTCAAAACTACGAATTTCACAAATTCACGAATTCTGACTGCACCCACGACCCTTAACCCTCAAAACTATGAATTACGGATTCCACAGATTCCATGGATTCGAGGACTAAGTAACTCTTTCCCCTCCTTTTCCAAAGGAGGGGCAGGGGTGGTTTGTAAGAAACAGTCCCAACCTCTTTTTGTTATTCTATCTTTTTAATATTTCCTAACAACGAATTTAACGATTTTCACGAATGAACCACCCTCTTTCTGGATAATTATTCCAATTATTCTATTTTCTTTCCAAACAACGAATTTCCAACAGCCCCCTCAACCCTAACCCCTAACCCCTGAACCCTAAACCCTCAACCCTCACATGTCCTTCTTCAAGAAATTATTTGGAAGCGGCGAAAGCAAACCGCAGACGACAGAACAACCTGTCAAGCAAGAGGTGTCGTTCGACACGTTGAAATATGATGGTATACGCGCGCTGCGCAGTGGACAACTCGATTTTGCCGAGCAATGTTTCTTCCAGGCTCTCGAACAAGAGGAAGACCTGGAGATACACGACTATCTGTCGCAACTCTACCTCATGCGCGACCGTCTCGACGAGGCGCTCGCCGAGGTGCGCATTATGGCGGAGGCTCAGCCCGACAATCTGCCCATACGTCTGCGCATGGCGCATGTGGCTTTCATGAAAGAAGACTATGACACGCTACATGAGTCGTGTGATGCCGTGCTGTCGCAGGATGGCACCAACGTCGAGGCGCTGTTGCTTCTCGGCCGGGCCGAGATGGCCCATGGCCAATGGGCGCAGGCGGTGGAATGGCTCACCAAGGGCATCGAGGCTGAACCCCGGTTCGTCGATGGTTATTTGTTCCGTGGTGAGGCTTATCGCCGGCAGCAACTGTTCAGCGAGGCGCAGGCTGATGTCGACACCTTGGAAGGGATGATTCCCGACAATGAGGATGTGCTTTTGCTCAAGGCGCGTCTGACCAAGGACCAAGGCGATAATCTGGCGGCGGAACAGATCTACGGCCAGGTGATCGATGTCAATCCTTTCTGTGTGGCGGCTTTTGTCGAGCGCAGCGTGGTGCGTCTCGCCTTGGGCGACCAGCAAGGAGCGAAGGAAGATGGCGACATGGCCCTCTCGCTGCGTCCCGAGGAAACGGTGGACGATGGCAATCCGCAAGAGGGAATAGAGAAGAAGGTGGAGGAATCGATGCGAAAGACAGCCATCCCTTGGGATTATCATTGAATAGGACCCCTGCAAGAATCCCTTTTGTAGGGACGGTGCCCCATGTCCGCCCATGAAAAAGCGAACACTAATCACACAAATCTTCACGAATATTCGAATCCATTCCTATCACATATCTCTTCGTGACTCCTTTGATTCTTGTTCGTCATCATCTTCATTCGTTCATTCAGCAATTCATGTGTTTTTAACATGAATTGCCGTGAATGAACCATGAATGATCAGGAATTCACTCATTCGTTAATTCGGGATAAAAGGGAGGGAAACTTGAGCTGTTTGCATTTTTTTCGCCTAATAATCGGCTTTTTCCCCCATTTTTTTGTACTTTTGTAACTTATGAAAAATGCTTAATTTATGAAAAGAATCAATAGTATGGATTACAATGGATTATATGACCATGCATTGCGGATAGCCATCCAAGCGCATCACGAACAGAAGGACAAGTCGGGACGTGAGTATATCATGCATCCGATTCGGGTGGCGGAGCGTTGTAAGAATCCGAAGGCAAAAATCGTGGCTTTGCTGCACGATACGATCGAGGATACCGAAGTGACACCAGCCTCCCTTCGGGAAGAGGGCTTCCCTGAGGAAATCATTGATGCCGTGTTGTCTGTAACGAAACAAGAGGGTGAAAGCTATGAGGACTTTGTGCATAGAGCCTCTGAAAATCCTATTGGCAGGGAGGTGAAGATTGCCGACTTGGAGGATAACATGGATATTCGCCGGTTAAAGGAAATTACAGATGAAGATGTGGTTCGCCTTCGGAAATACCTTCGTGCTTGGCAATATTTGATTCAAATAGGATAATCAGACGACAAACGCTCCATCGTTGTTGATATCTCTGCTGGTTTGTCATTATTCAGAATATTGGTCTTGCAAGATTCTGAATGGGTAAGGTCGTCTGCTGTAGGGGCTGAGTTGATGTCTGCCCTCCATTGGGTATAAATCAACTATGCCCTTTCATGTTGTGGAAGGAAGGGTGCGGATAAACAGCGCTGTTGCATATGGATGTAAAATCACGTGTTTTGGGTATTGTGGTGTAGGGGGATTAGCCATACCTTTGCAGTGGTTTTTAAAATTGTTCTTAACTATAAAGATTCTAACATGAGCAGCTTTTTGAAAAAGATTTTCACACAGTGCGCCCACCCGAAAGGACGGATGGGGCGATTGATGCTGAAGTTTATGAACCTGACACATGCTCCGCTGACCAACTGGGGCTTAGGACTAATCGAATTCCAGGATGGCTGGACGATGCTCGACATAGGATGCGGTGGAGGAAAGACTCTGCAAAGGCTCCTCAAGAGGAGCAAAGGGGGCGTGGCTTACGGCATCGACATCTCGGATGAGAGCGTGGCTAAGGCACGCGAGAATAATGCCGACGTGCTCGACAAGCAGGTGTTCGTTCAGAAAGGTACGGCGGAACAACTGCCTTACGATGAAGGGATGTTCGACCTGGTGACTGCCGTCGAGACGGTCTATTTCTGGCCCAACCTGCCCGACTGTATCAAGGGCGTTCACAGGGCGCTCAAACCCGGAGGTCGTTTCGTCGTCATGGTTGAGGTGGTAGATGAGGACTCCAAATGGACAAAGGTAGTGGAGGGCATGAACATCTATACGCCGGAGCAAATGAAACGGTTGCTCGACGATGCCGGCTTCGGGCAGACCCAAATACATAGGAAGAAGCCGATGTATGCCGTCATCATGGGCGTGAAGGCAAAAGACCAAGGGTGATCCTCATCAGCGCAAGCGACAAAAACTGTGGGGTGGGAGGTGTTTTTATCTCTCACCCCTCTCAGTCAAACGCTGTGCCGTTCCATCTCAGTTTCAGGTCTTTCCCCGTGGCGGAGTCGTTTTCCTTGTCGACAGTATAGACGGTTAGTACGATGTCCTTGCCTTCCTTGGGTAGGACGACCTCGTAAGTGTCGTAGCTGCTTGCGCGCTGTTCAACCATGGTAGTCAGGGCGGGCTCGGGTGTCATCATGTCGGTGGAGGGGTCGTAGTCGTAGAACGCCACTAAAAGGTCGGGGTCCTGGCTTTCATATTCCTCTTTTATGAAGGCGGCAAACAGCTTGTGGCCGTTCTTGCGGTTCCAGTAGCACATGTCGGCATAGTCGCAGTACTCCGTGGGACATACCCTATAGTGGATATAACCGTTGCGCGGACTGTATTCGGCGTCTACCACGCTTGTCTGTGTGGTGGCGCCCGATAGATAGTTCTTCACAGCGATGTTGGTATCGAACTGGGGATAGGCCTGGCAGAACGCCATGGCGAACTCCTTGATGCCGGGGGTGGCGCCGCCGTTCACTTTGATGGGCTTGCCCGCCCATGCGCTACGGATGGAAGGGATGCCTTTGAGGTCGGCGGAAGTTGTAGTGGACGTTGTGGTAGGGGCTGCTTCTGTAGGTGCCGCTGCCGTGTTAGGGGCTGCTGCTTCCGTTTTTTCGGTATTGTCACTGGCCACGGCCTTGTCGCCGCTCTTCTGTTTGTCGCATGCCGTCAACAACAGTCCGGCTGCCACACATAACGATGCAAAAATCTTGGTTTTCATATCTTCGAGGTTTTAGTTTTTTTCATTCAACTTCAGTAAGCTTCGGTTGTCTTCTTATTCCTTTATGCTGCAAAGATAGTGCAAGGCGAGTGAAAATGCAAATTTATTTGCAATTTTCCGAGCCGCCGCCTATCTTTTCTAAAAATGACCCTGTTGCTTGATATTGGCAAAATCTATGGTGTTTTTTGACTTTTTGTCTATTGACTTCCAGAAAAAAAAGTATATTTGCAATCGAGAAACCCCAAAAGAAAAAACTATGATTTATACCGCTAAAAAATTATTCCATACCCTGATGGCTCCGCCAAGGGTAAAAGCCGCCTACTGGCAGCATGTGTTGATGATGATGTTGATGCTGATGTGCGTGACGAAGGGCTCGGCGTAGACGTTCGAATACCCCGAGCTTTTTTGTCTACGACAACAAGACAAGAGTGATGAGGACGGTATGGCCCGAGGATATCGGTGCACTCTACGACGGCGACGGACTGAGTGTGTTCTTCCTGCCTCGGCAGGGAAAAGACATCAAGGTGTCGGCGGCCGGCGGGGGTGAGCGATGGGATGAGGTGCTGGAATGGGACGGCTACCTGTTCGTTCCCAACGAGGCACCGTGATATGCTACTAAAGTTGGTATCTTGTTTTACCATGCTATGATTACCACCCCTGTGCGTGAGGTGTATCTCTTGCTCCCTTCACCCTTTTTTGTAACTTTTTTGGATATTTTTCTTGCAAAATGTTTGTTAAACGAAAATAATATTATAATTTTGCAGCCAAATCATATATTTATACATGATGAGAACTTACAATGCATACTTTTACGGCTTCTATTTTTACTTTGCAAGCAAATTGTGAAGCGGGAAGTTGCATATACACTCTAAAGACAAACATAAACCCATTCATCCCGCTTCACTTTAGGTGAGCGGGTTTTTTTATTATGAAACGAATAGCAATACAGGGAACCATCGGGTCGTTCCACGACATAGCGGCGCACCAGTACTTCAAGGGCGAACAGATACAGCTCATCTGCTGCTCCACCTTCGAACAGGTGTTCGAGAACATCAAACGCGACCCTACGGTCATCGGAATGATGGCTATCGAGAATACCATCGCGGGAAGCCTGCTCCACAACTACGAGCTGCTCCGTGCCTCGGGCACCACCATCGTGGGCGAGCATAAACTGCACATACGCCATGCCATCTGTTGCCTGCCCGACGACTCATGGGAGACCATCCAAGAGGTGCATTCCCATCCCGTGGCGCTCATGCAGTGCCGGGGCTTCCTGGCCAACCATCCGCAACTCAAGGCCGTGGAACATGAAGATACGGCGGGTGCCGCAGAGATGATACATCGGCTGGATGCGAGAGGGTGGGCCGCCATTTGCCACGCCGAGGCCGCCGCACTCTATGGCATGAAGGTGCTTGAGGACTCCATCGAGGACAACAAACACAACTTCACCCGCTTCCTTGTGGTGTGCGACACACGCAAGGCCGACTTCCTCCGTCCGTTGGAGAAAGCCAACAAGGCCAGCTTGGTGTTCTCGTTGCCCCACGAAGAGGGGTCGCTCTCCAAGGTGCTCACCATCCTCTCGTTCTACAACATCAACCTGACCAAGATACAGTCGTTGCCGGTCATCGGCCATGAGTGGGAATACATGTTCTATGTGGATGTGACATACGACAACCTGACCCGCTACCGCCAGAGCATCGACGCCATCATACCATTGACCAAGGAACTAACCATTATCGGAGAATATGAAATCGGACAACAAACCTATTGAGATACAACCCGCTGACCGGCTCGGTCTGGTGAGCGAATACTATTTCTCACGCAAATTAAAAGAGGTGGCTGAACTCAACCGACAGGGGCGCGACATCATCAGCTTGGCCATCGGCAGTCCCGACATGCCGCCCTCGCCGCAGACCATCAAGCGCCTGTGCGAGGTGGCCAGCCAACCCGACACCCACGGCTACCAACCCACCATGGGCACACCGGAGCTGCGCGAGGCCATGGCGTATTTCTACAACAGATGGTATCAGGTGACGCTCGACCCCGCCAAGGAGATTCTGCCGCTCATCGGTTCGAAAGAGGGCATACTGCATGTCACCCTGGCCTTCGCCAACCCCGGCGACAAGGTGCTCGTGCCTAACCCGGGCTATCCCACTTACACCTCGCTGAGCAAACTGCTCGGCACACAGGTGGTGAACTACGACCTGTTGGAGCACGACGGGTGGCAACCCGACTTTGAGCAGTTGGAGAACATGGACCTGACGGGAGTGAAGCTGTTGTGGACCAACTATCCCAACATGCCCACCGGAGGCAGGGCGCGCCGACAGACCTATGAGCGGCTGGTACGTTTCGCGCAGAACCATGGCATCGTGGTAGTGAACGACAATCCCTATTCCTTCATCCTCAACGAGACACCACTCTCGCTGCTGCAAGTGGACGGAGCCAAGGATTGCTGCATTGAGTTCAACTCGATGTCGAAGAGCCACAACATGCCGGGATGGCGCGTGGGTATGTGCGCCACCAACGAACGATTCATCTCGTGGATACTCAAGGTGAAAAGCAATATCGACTCGGGTACCTTCCGCGGCATACAATTAGCGGCTGCTGAGGCTTACCACAACGAGGCGGAGTGGCACCGCATGGCTAACATCGACACCTACCGTCGCCGCCGACAGTTAGCCGAGCAGATCATGACCACCCTGGGTTGTTCCTACGACCCCGACCAGGTGGGCATGTTCCTCTGGGGACGCATTCCCGACCGTTACGCCAACGCCGAGCTCCTCACCGAGCGGGTGCTCCACGAAGCACGGGTGTTCATCACTCCGGGATTCATTTTCGGGTCGCGTGGCGAGCGCTACATACGCATCTCGCTCTGTGCCAAGGATGACAAGATAGCCGAGGCATTGAAGAGAATCCGGAATGTTGAATTTTGAATGTTGAGTTTTGAATGTTGAATGATCGCCTACGGCGATGAAGAATTAAGAATTGACAATTAAAAGTTGTTCAAGTTCCTGATGTTATGAAGATAAAGGAAGAAAAAGGAAGATAACCGCTCTTCCGCGGTGAAAATGTAGGACAATACCTTCCCCTAAAGTGATGATGGGGTATGGACTATCGTCTTTTATCTTCTTCTAACTTCTTTTTACTCCTTTTACCTCCTAACAACTGGAGCTTGCGAAAGTTGAATTAAGATACAAGGATATTATGGAACTTGAAATCAAGCCAATCAGCCTGCCCAGCGACAATGAACGTCCCTTCGTGATTGCAGGCCCCTGCTCGGCCGAAACGGAAGAGCAAGTGATGACCACGGCAAAGCAACTTGCCTCAAAAGGATGCCACAACTTCAGGGCGGGTGTGTGGAAACCGCGCACCAAACCCGGTGGATTCGAAGGACATGGTGAGAAGGCGCTGCCTTGGTTGCAGCGCGTGAAGAAAGAGACGGGCATGCTTGTGGCCACCGAGGTGGCTACACCCGAACATGTGGAGCTGGCACTCAAATACGGCATCGACATACTCTGGGTGGGGGCACGTACGTCGGCCAACCCCTTCGCCATGCAGGCTCTCGCCGATGCCCTGCGCGGATGCCAGTTGCCAGTGTTTGTGAAAAACCCCGTCAACCCTGATCTCGAACTGTGGATAGGGGCGCTCGAACGACTCAACCAGGCGGGCATCACACACCTCGGAGCCATACACCGGGGCTTTTCCAGCTACGACAAGAAGATATACCGCAACTTGCCTATGTGGCAGATTCCTATCGAGTTGCGCCGGCGTATCCCCGAACTGCCCATCATCTGCGACCCCAGCCATATCGGCGGCAAGCGCGAATTGGTGGCGCCTCTCTGTCAGCAGGCCCTCGACCTGGGTGCCGACGGACTGATCGTGGAGAGCCATTGCGACCCCGACAAGGCATGGAGCGACGCCTCGCAACAGGTCACTCCCGATGTACTCGACTATATACTTTCGCTCCTCGTCATCCGCGATGAAACGGTGACCACCGAGGGTATCCACGAACTGCGCAAGCAGATCGACGAACTCGACAACCAGCTCATGAACCTGCTGGCCAAGCGCATGAGGGTGTGTCGTGAGATAGGGCAATACAAGAAGGAACACAACATGACGGTGTTGCAGCACGCCCGCTACAGTGAGATTCTCGACAAACGAGGGGCACAGGGCTCGCTCTGCGGCATGGGTACTGAGTTCGTGAAGAAAATCTTTGAAAACGTACACGAAGAGAGCGTGCGCCAACAGATGGAAATCATCAATCAGTAAGAAAGAGCCCCCTTCCCATCCCTCTCCGAGGGAGGGCTGAGATACCATAAGGTAACCATTCTCCCCCTCGGGGGAGTTAGTGAAGGCTATTAAATAATAATACGAATATGAAAATCCTGGTATTAGGTGCCGGCAAGATGGGAAGTTTCTTCCTCGACCTGCTGAGCTTCGAACATGAGACGGCGGTCTACGAAAAAGACCCCAAACGAATGCGTTTCACCTACAACACGCAGCGGTTCACCAGCCTCGACGAGATCAAGGCTTTCCAGCCCGAACTGGTCATCAACGCCGTGACCGTGAAATACACCATCGCTGCCTTCAACGAGGTGTTGCCATATCTGCCACACGACTGCATCATCAGCGACATCGCATCGGTGAAAACCGGACTGAAAGATTATTACGAGCAGACGGGAAGGCGATATGTGTCTTCTCACCCGATGTTCGGACCCACCTTCGCCAACCTGCAACAGCTCTCCGAAGAGAATGCCATCATCATCACCGAAGGCGACTACATGGGGCGCATTTTCTTCAAGGACCTTTATTCGCGGTTGGGACTGAACATCTACGAATACGACTTCGAGGAGCACGACCGCACCGTGGCCTACTCGCTCAGCATACCTTTCGTGTCGACTTTCGTCTTCGCCGCCGTCATGAAGCATCAGGATGCACCGGGCACCACCTTCAAACGCCATATGCGCATAGCCAAGGGAGTGCTCAACGAGGATGATTTCCTCTTGCAGGAGGTGCTCTTCAACCCCTACACCTCAGGACAGGTGGCGCAAATACGCACAGAACTGAAACAACTGCTTGAAATCATCGACAACAAGGATGCCGAGGGCATGGCGGCCTACCTGAAGAAGATTCGTGACAATGTGCGTCGCGACATAGAAATCAAACGCTGACCCCGACTCACACTTATGCCTTCCTCCAAACGCGCTTGGGCGCATATCGTGGCTTTCGTCACCGTGGCCATCTGGGGCACCACCTTCGTAAGTACCAAGGTGCTGCTCCTGCACGGGCTCACCCCGGCGTGGATCTTCACGCTGCGCTTCGCCATGGCTTATGTGCTGCTGGCCGCTCTCACACCGCTCATACGGCATAGGCATGGCTCACCACGACACCCGCGTCCCTTCACAATGGGGGAGCGCCTGAAGGGGGAACTGCTGATGCTGGCGCTGGGTGTGACCGGAGGATCGCTTTATTTCTTAGCGGAGAACGAGGCCCTCAACTACACCACCGCCACGAACACCTCGCTCATCGTATGCTCATGCCCGCTCTTTGCCATGCTCACCATCGCGGTGGTATATCGCGATGAGCGGATACGGCGCATGCAACTCATTGGCTCGCTCATCGCACTGATGGGTATGGCGGCGGTGGTGCTCAACGGTCATTTCGTGCTACATCTCTCGCCTGTGGGCGATGCCCTGGCCTTCGCGGCCTGCTTGGCATGGGCGTTCTATTCGCTGCTGATGAAGAAGGCACTCCTGCTCTATGACATCGTCCATATCACACGTAAGGTGTTCTTCTACGGACTGCTCACCGTAGTGCCCTACCTGCTGGTAACAGGACAGCCCCTCAACTGGGCGGCGCTGCACGAACCGGTGGTGGTGGGCAACCTGCTTTATCTTGGCGTGGTGGCGTCGCTGGTTTGCTTCCTCACATGGAATTGGGTGATGAAACAGTTGGGGCCGGTAGTGGCCACCAATTGGGTTTACTTCAACCCCATCACCACCATCCTGTTCGCCTGGTGGCTTTTAGGCGAACAGATCACCCCCTTCTTCCTCATGGGCAGTGGCATGATTCTTTTGGGCATGTATTTGGCCGATAAAACGAAAAACACCGCACGCCAATGACGATTCTCGGTATGATCATGGCAGCTTGTTTCACCTTCGTGGAACTGAACTGCGAAAACCTCTTCGACTATCAGCACGACGAGGGCAAGAATGATTATGAGTTTCTGCCCACCTCGGACCGGCGGTGGGATGCCCAGCGCTATTGGCGTAAGGTGAACGCCTTAGCCCAGGAGATAGTGGCGTGTGGCGGAGAGCAGGAGTGGGAGCTGCCCGATATGGTGGCGCTCTGCGAGGTGGAGAACGACTCATGTCTGCGCGATCTCACGCGCCGTTCCTTGCTCCGACAGGCTCGATATGAGTACGTCATGACTGAGTCGGGCGACGAGCGGGGCATCGACGTGGCGCTGCTCTATTCTCCTTTTTCCTTCCAACTCATCTGCTACGACTCGTTTACTGTCGAACCGGTAGGCGACAAACATCCTACGCGCGACATACTCTATGCCGAGGGACTGACCATCCGTGGCGATACACTCCATGTGCTGGTGGTGCATGCACCCAGTAGGGTGGGAGGGGCAGCCAACAAGGAATACCGCCTTAGGGTGGCGGCACGGGTCAATTCAGTCGTCGACTCACTGCGCCTCTGCCATGACGACCCGCACATCATCGTGGCGGGCGACTTCAACGACTATGCCGACGACCCGGCGCCCGTCTCGTTGCGAGAGCATGGATTGGTGCATATATCCAAAAATGCCCAAGGCTCCCATGGAGCCAAGGGCACCTATAAGTTCCAAGGCAAGTGGGGCAGTCTTGACCATCTCTTCGCCAGCGCGCCATTGGCCGCCTGTCTGAAGGAATGCTTCATCTTCGACGTACCTTTCCTGCTTGCCGACGACAAGAAGTATGGGGGCGTGCAACCCAAGCGCACCTATGTGGGCAAGCGCCATCAGCGGGGCTTCAGCGACCATCTGCCCCTCGTGGCGAGATTTGAGTTTTGAATGTTGAGTGTTGAGTGTTGAGTGTTTAGTGTTGAGTGTTTAGTGTTGAGTGTTGAGTGTTGAGTGTTTAGTGTTGAGTGTTTAGTGTTGAGTGTTTAGTGTTGAGTGTTGATTGTTGATTGACCTAAGCACACCCTTCCTTTATGAGGGGCGGGTTGGGTGATGAGTGTTGGGTTGCTGTAGGGGCGGTGCCGGCGTGCCCGCCCGCTCAATCACGGATTAATCGAGAGATGGCATTGCCCCTGCGCTGGTTGTTGATCGATTTGAAACTTTTACCTTATAGTCTTTAATAGCCTGGGGGAATAGGTATTTTCTCTTCTCCTCAATATTTTTTTTCTTGGAAAACTACAAAATCCTCAAAATCTTGATGTCAAATAGGGGGGATGCCATTTGTGGCTTCCCCCCTAACGTGAAATTCGTTGTCGTGAAAAATCCGTTGTTAAGAGAATTCGTTTAATTAGTGAAATCCGTTGTTGTGTCCCCGCAGTCTCAGAACAGGTCGATGGTGTCGGGAGCATTGGTCGATGGCTCATCGGGAGCAACCTGGTGGTCGTGGAGCACAGGTGGCGAGTAGCGCCCGTCGCTATCGCTGTCGGCGGCACTACTGTCCTCATCCTCCTCCTCTTCCTGAATGCGCGGCGCTTTCCTCTTCTTCGCCTGCTGGTGGGTCATATACGCTTCGAAATCCTCGTCGGAGAAAGTGAACACATGGCCGAGGATGCCTAACGACAAAGTCTTCTTCCGACCTTCTATCTCCACCTGTCCCAAGGAGAACAGGCCGTAGTCCTTCACCGTCACCATGTGGTCGGTCACCTTGTCGACGATACCCGAGGTGAGTATCGACGCGCCAAACCCACTGTAAGGATCGCCCATGACATCGTCGACCTGACTCTCAATGATGTCGCTGGCCAGCTGGCTGATGGCCGCCCGGTGCTTCTTCTCGTTGGGCTTTGTAGCGGCGAGTACGGCACAGAGTGCCACGAGGAAGAACAGGAAGAAGAACAGTCCCTTGTAACGACTGATGAAGGGGGGGCGCTGTTGTGGCGCTTGGCCATAGCCCCCTGTCGGTGACTGTTGACCGAAGGCTTCGGGTTGCGGCATCGGCGGGGTGGGTGGCGCTTGGTAGTTGGGGCCTTGCTCGTAGTTGGCAGACTGTTCATATCCGCTGGCCTGGGGCGCAATGGGAGGAATAGGCTGTTCCACCTGAGCCACGGAGGGTGCCGGCGGGGGTACCACCGAGGGTTCGGGTTCCACTTCCTCGTCTGTTGGTTCTGGTACCGGCGGGCGCACGATGCCTTGCAGCACTTCTACCTCGCCGGCAGGTGTCCAGTCGGCCATGCCGGCTTTCCATACCAGCGTGTCGGCATCCAAACCCAACTTTTGCAGTTGTTCGAGGGTGTAGGGACCTTGTTGCTCGTCGTTGAGCACCACATAGAATCTGATAACTGTTTCGTTCATTGTTTTCTCTCTTTAATGTTTAGTGTTAAGCGTTTAGTGTTTAGTGTTCTCTGCACTCCCTCCCTTGGGAGGGCCGGTGTGTGCCGGATGTTTTGCAAAGGCGCTGCAAAATTAACATTCCCCCCGTACTGGCAAAATTTTGTATGCTTTTTTTGCACTAATTAGCAATTGTTAAATTCAAACTCTCGTACAATTATTTGTTTGATTTTTTTGTATATTTGCTCCGATATTGTTAGCTATATTGTATCGTGGTAGGGGCGGTGCCTTGTGCCCTCCCGCAAAATGAAGCCTGAATAGATATATCCATCTATTGAATGAGATACGTTGACGACAATTGAGCACTGACCGAGCGAACAGGAAAAATAATAATTGGGTTATGGAAAAGAGACTGCATGTGGAAGAAGAGGCGGCCCGCTGCCTGCTGTGTCAGGATGCGCCGTGCAGCCAAGTGTGTAAGCAGGGCGATCCCGCCCGTGCCATCCGTGCCATCCGCTTTGGCAACGAAAAACTGTCCGGTCGTTGGGTTGCCGAGTGCACTGACGAGGATTTGGAGAAGGCGGAGAAAGCCTGCATCCATTACGACAGGCCTATTCGTATCAGGGAGATGTTGCGGGCTGTGGGCAGAGAGTCCGTAGCACCGATGCAAGAGCGCAGCTTGGAGATAGATTTCTGCGGCATCCATTGCGAGAATCCTTTCTTCCTGGCCTCGTCGGCCATCTGCACCAATTACGAGATGGTGGCGCGTGCTTTTGAGGCGGGATGGGCCGGCGTGTTCTACAAGACCATCTGCTTGCAGGATATCCGTGAGGTGTCGCCTCGTTTCGATGCTTGTCAGCAGGGAGACAAGGGCGATTTCTATGCCTTCCGCAACATGGAGCAGTTGAGCGAGAACCCGGCGGAGGTGGATTTCGATATACTGCGGCGGCTGAAGCGCGACTACCCCTCGAAGGTGGTTGTCGCCAGCATCATGGGACAGACAGAAGAACAGTGGATAGAATTGGCCAAGATGGCTGAGAAGGCCGGTGTGGATGCCGTGGAACTGAACTTTTCCTGTCCGCAGATGCGACTCACGGGCATGGGCAGCGACGTGGGGCAGAACCCTGAGCTGGTACTTTTCTATACGGCCTTTGTCAAGCGTATGGTTTCCATCCCCGTCATCCCGAAGATGACACCCAACATCACTCATATCACCGAACCCGCGATGGCGGTGTTCTTCGCCGGTGCCGATGGCGTGTCGGCCATCAACACCATCAAGAGTGTGACCATGGGACGGCGCGCCGAGGTGAGTGGACGTAAGACCATATCCGGACTGTCGGGGCGTGCCGTCAAACCTATCGCTCTCAGGCATATCCTGGAGATGGCGCAGAGTCCGATGATCAACGGCTCGCACGGCAAGAAAGTGGATGTCAGTGGCATTGGCGGCATCGAGACGTGGTGCGATGCCTTGGAATTCATCCAGTTGGGTTGTAGCAACGTGCAGGTCTGCACTGCCGTGATGCAGTACGGTTACCGTATTATCGACGACCTCATCTTGGGACTTCAGCATTATCTCGCGGAGCGAGGCGTGGATCATTTGGCGGATATCGTGGGCGAGGAGCTGCCCAACTTCGTCACCCCCTCCGACCTCGACCGCGAGACCATCGTCTATCCGAAGATCGACCGTGAACGGTGTATCGGCTGTGGCCGTTGTTATACATCGTGCGCGGATGGTGGCCATCAGGCCATCGCTTTCGATGCCGCCACCCGCCAGCCCCGCATCATCGGCACCAAATGCGTGGGTTGTCACCTTTGCCGGCTGGTATGTCCTACGGGAGCTATCGGTATCACCAAGCGAATCGATAAGAAATAAGTTTCTTCCCTTAATTCATCGTGGATGGGTATTGAAAGGGATGAATATTCGGAATTTGTTCAGCGTGAGCTGACACAAGAAGATTTGTTCTGCAGGATTATTATTGGCTTGTCGGCCTTCAATCCTTGGTTTCTGTCCGAAACTTCATTCAATTCAACCAAAGTCTTAGCCCATTTCGGAATCATCACACTTCGTCGATTTCGCCTCCGGTGCGCTCCATGATGCTGGCGGCCAGGCTGTCGGCGGTCTGCACAATGGCTACAAGAGGGTAGAGCAGGCGAGCGGTGTCGTAGTTGCGCTGGTCTTCATAGCTGTTCATGTTCACACCCCAGGCTCCCATGTGCCACCGTATGGCGAGCATCTCGTCGTCGAAGAGTGCCAGGCCACTGCACAGTAGCATGATGACCGACTTCTCACCATGCCCCATCGGGAAGTTCTTGTAGGTCACTTTATAGGCTTCGGCATCTTCCCATTGGCCCAGGGCGTTTTTGCGCTTTTTTACCGAGCGTTTGTAGATGTCGCTCTTGCAAACGTCGTGAAGCAGGCTGGCGATGATCACGCTCTCGCGCTTCACCTCGTTGGCAAGATAGGGCTCCACGGTCTTCATGCCCTCATACACCGCCAGGGCGGCCTTGCAGGTGTTCAGCGAGTGAAGCACCAGTCCGCCGTTCTCATTGAGGTGATGGCCGGCCGAGGCTGGTGCCTCATAAAAACCCCAGTCCTCTAAATCGTTCAGCAGATCTTCTATGCCTTCACGCTTTGTTGAGCGCAACAGCTCGATAAACTCTTCTTTGGTCTTTTCTATATCGATAGTCATGGTTGAATAATTATTTTATTAGTGATACCTTGGGCTTCCTCGTATTTCTTCAGTGCTTGTTGGGTGCGATGGCGCCCGATGGCGATGAGTTTCTCCGACTTGTCGAAATCGAATGTCGTATAGCGGCTCAGCGAGAAGTCGGTGAGCTCGAACATCCGTTTCTTGTTGATGGTCTTCATCCACTCTCGAAACTCTTCGAGCTTGCCGGCGGCATAGACACCTCCGATGAGTGCGCCCATCGAGCAACCGGCAATGGAGGTGATGCGGTATCCCTGCTCCTCCAGCTCCAGTATAGCGCCGATATGGGCCAGTCCGCGGGCTCCACCACTCGACAATACCAATGCTACATCTTTTTTCATGGCTTTTACAAACGTTTTCCAGATGGTTGGTGAAGATTCTTTCGTTTTCGCCTGCAAATATACGAAAAAAAACAATCGTAATGTCGTAGATGCGGATAAATTTCAGGGTATTCGTGGCGATATAGCTTGGTGTCACTTTGCTTATAATGCACAATTTGGAAAGTAGAGTTGGCAACCTTTCATGCCAGTGGTTAAAATTCTTTAAATAGGCTGGGCAAATCAATGCTCGTTATCGCTTTTTAAGTATCTTTGCATAATATATGGTGGGCTGATAGGCCCGATTATGCGATTTAGTGAACAAAATTAGGAAAACCCACAATGTTTGAAAATCTTAGTGAACGGTTGGAACGCTCTTTCAAGATATTGAAAGGCGAAGGGAAAATAACCGAAATCAATGTCGCCGAGACGATGAAGGATGTGCGGCGTGCACTCATCGATGCCGACGTTAACTATAAAGTGGCCAAGACTTTCACTGACAAGGTGAAGCAGAAGGCGCTGGGCATGAACGTGCTCACGGCGGTCAAGCCAGGACAGCTCATGGTGAAGCTCGTGCACGACGAACTGGCAGAACTCATGGGCGGCGAGGCCGTGGGGCTCACCCTCGACAACAAACCCTCAATCATTCTTATGTCGGGTCTGCAGGGTTCGGGTAAGACCACCTTCAGCGGCAAGCTGGCCAACATGCTCAAACGCAAACAGCATAAGAAACCGCTGCTCGTGGCTTGCGACGTTTACCGTCCGGCGGCCATACAGCAGCTCATCGTCGTAGGACAGTCGGTGGAGGTGCCCGTCTACTCCGAGCCGGAGAGCAAGGATGTGGTGAGCATCGCCCAACACGCCTTACAGGAGGCGAAGACCAAGGGCTATGATGTGGTTATCATCGATACCGCCGGTCGTCTGGCCATCGACGAGGAGATGATGAATGAGATAGAGACGCTCAAGAATGCTATCCAGCCCGACGAGACGCTCTTCGTGGTCGACTCGATGACGGGTCAGGATGCCGTCAACACTGCCAAGGAGTTCAACGACCGTCTCGATTTCGACGGCGTGGTGCTCACCAAACTCGACGGCGACACCCGTGGCGGTGCCGCATTGTCGATACGCACCGTGGTCACCAAACCCATCAAGTTTGTGGGTACGGGCGAGAAGATGGAGGCCATTGATGCCTTCCATCCTTCACGTATGGCCGATCGTATCCTCGGCATGGGCGATATCGTCAGTCTGGTGGAGCGCGCTCAGGAGCAATTCGACGAACAGGAGGCGCTCAGGCTGCAGAAGAAGATACAGAAAAACAAGTTCGATTTCAACGACTTCCTCGGACAGATACAGCAAATTAAGAAGATGGGCAACATCAAGGACCTGGCCGCCATGATACCTGGCGTGGGCAAGGCGTTGAAAGATGTGGACATCGACGACAATGCCTTCAAGGGCATAGAAGCCATCATACAGAGCATGACCCCCAAGGAACGCTCCAACCCCGAGATCCTCAACCAGAGCCGCCGCATGCGTATCGCCAAGGGCTCGGGCACCTCTGTGCAGGATGTGGGCCGACTCATCAAACAGTTCGACCAAACCCGCAAGATGATGAAGATGATGACGGGCAATAAGGCTGCCATGATGATGAACGCCATGCGGGGCAAGATGCCGGGAATGCCCATGAAGTAGGGGCAAGGAGCAAGGGGCAAGGAGCAAGAGATTACTCCGAGGACTCATAATTCCTAATTCATCATTGAGGAATCGCCTATGCGATAATTCAACATTCAAAACTCAACATTCAAAATTCACAATGACCCTGATTGACGGAAAAGCCACGGCGCAAGCCATCAAGAAAGAGATAGCCGAAGAGGTAGGCCGTATCGTGGCCGCCGGTGGGAAACGACCCCATCTGGCCGCTATACTGGTGGGCCACGACGGTGGCTCGGAAACGTATGTCAAGAACAAGGTGCTGGCATGTGAGGCCTGCGGATTCCAGTCCTCGCTCATACGTTTCGAGGACGATGTCGACGAAGAGACACTGCTACGGGAGGTGAAAGCTCTCAACGACGATCCCGATGTAGACGGGTTCATCGTGCAGTTGCCCCTGCCCAAACATATCGACGAGCAGAAGGTGATCATGGCCATCGACTACCGCAAAGATGTCGATGGCTTTCATCCCGTCAACGTGGGGCGCATGGCCATCGGACTGCCTTGCTTCATCTCAGCCACACCCTTAGGCATACTCACACTCTTGCAGCGTTACGGTATAGCCACACGCGGCAAGAAATGTGTCATCCTGGGGCGTAGCAACATCGTGGGCAAGCCCATGGCGCAACTCATGATGCAGAAGCAGTTCGGCGACGCCACCGTCACCGTCTGCCATAGCCGTTCGGCCACGCTCAAGGAGGAGTGCCGGCAGGCCGACATCATCATCGCCGCCATCGGACAACCGCGATTCCTCAAGGCCGACATGGTGAAGGAGGGAGCGGTGGTCATAGATGTGGGCACCACAAGGGTGCCCGATGCCTCGCGCAAGAGCGGCTTCCGGCTGACCGGCGACGTGGATTTCGACGAGGTGGCGCCTAAGTGCTCGTTCATCACCCCTGTGCCGGGCGGTGTGGGACCGATGACCATCTGTTCGCTCATGAAGAATACGTTGGCGGCAGGCAAGAAGGAGGTCTACCCATGACGGCCAACGACTATTATCTCAAGGGCAATGAATACCGCCGTCAGGGCAACTGGCAACAGGCTATCAACTGCTATCTCGAAGCCATAGAGCTCGACCCGGAGAGCCCCGCGGTGCAAGCCAAGGAGATGCTCGACGATATCCTGAATTATTACAACAAAGATCTGTATAATCCTTAATAGTATGGAGTTTATCACTCTTACGTTAACTAAATCTTAATATTATGAGTAAATTAAAGGGTGCTATCGTGGTCAACACCGACAGGTGCAAGGGATGCCAACTGTGTATCTATGCCTGTGCGAAGGACGTCATAGCCTTGGCGTCCAAGAAGGTGAACATCTCGGGTTATCCGTATGTCGAGGCGGTGCATCCCGACGCATGCGTCGGTTGCGCTTCCTGTGCCATCGTCTGTCCCGATGGGTGTATCACTGTGTACCGTAAAAAAGTGGAGGAGTAAAGTTATGGCTGAACAAGAAGTGAAATTGATGAAAGGCAACGAGGCGATAGCCCACGCTGCCATCCGCTGTGGCTGTGACGGTTACTTTGGTTATCCGATTACTCCGCAGAGTGAAGTGATTGAGACGCTGGCCGAGCTGAAACCCTGGGAAACCACCGGCATGGTGGTCGTGCAGGCGGAGAGCGAGGTGGCGGCCATCAACATGGTGTATGGTGCCGCTGGCGCCGGCAAGAGGGCGATGACCTCGTCGTCGAGTCCGGGCGTGGCGCTCAAACAGGAGGGTATCGCCTACATGGCGGGTGCCGAGCTGCCGGGATTGATTGTCAATGTGCAGCGTGGAGGTCCCGGACTGGGTACCATCCAGCCGTCGCAGAGCGACTATTTCCAGGCCACTCGTGGTGGTGGTAACGGCGACTACTACGTGCTCGTGCTTGCTCCCTACTCTGTGCAGGAGATGGTCGATTTCGTCGACCTGGCTTTTGAATTGTCGTTCAAATACCGCATACCGGCGATGATACTGAGCGACGGCGTGATTGGGCAGATGATGGAGAAGGTGGTGCTGCCGCCGTACAAACCCCGTCGCACCGATGAGGAGGTGATAGCCCAATGCCCGTGGGCATCGGTGGGCAAACCGAAGAGCCGGGGGCGTAATGTCATCACGTCGCTTGAACTCAAACCCGAAATCATGGAACAGCGCAATATCCACTTGCAGGAGAAGTACCAGACCATCCGCGAGAATGAGGTGCGCTGCGAGTCGATGATGATGGACGATGCCGATTATATGATCGTGTCGTTCGGTAGTGCTGCCCGTATCGCCGAGAAGTCTATCGAGCTGGCTCGCGAAGAGGGCATCAAGGTGGGACTGTTCCGTCCCATCACCCTGTGGCCGTTCCCCACGAAGGAGATTGCCGCCATGGCGAAAGGCAAGAAGGGTGTGCTCGTGGCGGAAATCAACGCCGGACAGATGGTCGAGGACGTGCGCCTGGCCATCAACGGTGCTGTGCCCGTAGAGTATTTCGGTCGTCTGGGTGGTATCGTTCCCGACCCCGAGGAGATTGTTGAGGCATTGAAAACTAAATTGATGAAATGATGGAAACAAACAATATCATCAGCCCGGAGAACCTGGTTTATCAGAAACCGACTCTGTTGAATGACAATCCCATGCACTACTGCCCAGGATGTTCGCATGGCGTGGTGCATAAACTCATTGCCGAGGTAATCGAGGAAATGGGTATGGAAGAGAAAACCGTGGGCGTATCGCCGGTGGGATGCGCCGTGTTCGCATACAACTATATCGACATCGACTGGCAGGAGGCTGCCCACGGACGTGCGCCTGCTGTGGCTACGGGCATCAAGCGTATGTGGCCCGACCGACTGGTGTTCACCTATCAGGGTGACGGCGACTTGGCTTGTATCGGTACGTGCGAGACCATCCATGCGCTCAACCGAGGCGAGAACATCGTGATCATCTTCATCAACAATGCCATCTACGGCATGACGGGTGGACAGATGGCTCCCACCACGCTGCTCGGACAGAAAACAGCCACTTGCCCCTATGGGCGACAGGCTGACCTGCACGGATATCCCCTGAAGATGGCCGATATCGCCGCACAACTCGAAGGCACCTGCTATGTGACACGACAAAGCGTGGAGACCGTGGGCGCCATACGTAAGGCGAAGAAGGCGCTGCGCAAGGCCTTCGAGGCTTCGATGGCAAAGAAAGGCTCGTCGCTCGTCGAATTCGTGAGCACCTGCAACAGCGGTTGGAAACTCACCCCGCGCCAGGCCAACGAATGGATGACCGAGAACATGTTCCCCTTCTATCCCAAAGGTGACCTCAAGGATACTACAAATATTAAATGACCAGTGTTTAGTGTTTAGTGTTTAGCGCCGTAAAGTGTTACAATGGATAAATTTTCGTTCGAAGATCTTAATGCATATAAATATGCGAGGGCTTTAGTTCGAAGTGTCTATATACTTCTTTCTAAGTTCCCATCCTATGAACGGAATGCCTTATGTGATCAATTACGAAGATCCGCTATTTCTATACCTTCCAATATCGCAGAGGGAATGGGACGAATGTCTGCTAAAGAGCAGATACATTTCATCGAAATCGCCTACGGTTCATTGATGGAGGTGTTATGCCAGTTGCAACTGGCAAAGGATTTGGATTATATTTCGGCTGAAGAAATGTCAGAAAAACGTACACAGATACAAACTTCGGCAAAGATTCTGTCGGGTTTAAGGGCTTCTTTAATTCATTCATTAAATACTTGAGTTGTGGCATAGAACACTAAACACTCATCACTGTACACTAAACATTCAATAACATGAAAGCAGAAATAATCATATCCGGCTTCGGCGGACAGGGTGTCCTCTCCATGGGTAAGATATTGGCTTACTCGGCCCTGATGGAAGATAAGGAAGTGACGTGGATGCCTGCCTATGGACCTGAGCAACGTGGCGGTACCGCCAATGTGACGGTCATCATTAGCGACAAACGCATCTCGTCGCCCATCCTCAGCAAGTATGACATCGCCATCGTGCTCAACCAACCTTCGCTCGACAAGTTCGAACCGAAGGTGAAACCCGGCGGCATCCTCATCTACGACAACTATGGTATCATCAACCCGCCCAAGCGCACCGACATCAATGTTTACACCATCGATGCCATGGACAAGGCGGCGGAGATGAAAAACTCCAAGATCTTCAACATGATTGTGCTTGGCGGACTCCTCAAGGTCTGTCCCGTTGTCACCACCAATGGCTTGGAGAAGGCCCTCTACAAGACTCTTCCCGAGCGTCACCATGGCCTTATCCCCCTCAACATGGAGGCCGTGGCAGCCGGTGGCGAAATCATCGTGAAGAAAGAGTAATATTTCGTCGTATCTACATCTTTCGGGCGGGCCAATCGGTCCGCCCGAAGTTGTTGAAATAGACTGGTTTTTTTTTGCATCTTTGTTGGCTTTTTTGTATTTTTGCAGAGTATCAAGAAACAGCAGATGAAATGCCCTTGCCATAGGTGAGAATGATTTGCCGGTAGAACAATCTTGCAGTCATGAGCCATTTCAATTAGAATCAATCAACAACTATGCTTTTTCAGAAGAATATAGTAAAGAAATATTTGAGCGTCCTGCCGAAAGAAGAAACCGACGTGGCGTGGGCCAACTTTCAGCGGTACTTTTTGGATGCCGAGATACAAGCCAATATCCGCCAGTCCAAAGAGGAGCAGTTTCAAGAGGGCTTCCTCCGGGAATTGTTTGTCAAGGTGCTCGGCTATACGCTGAACCCCTCACCCGGCTACAACCTCATCACGGAGAAGAAGAACGAGACGAATGCAAAGAAAGCTGACGGAGCCATCATCATCGATGGTAAGGTGATAGGCGTGATAGAACTGAAAGACCACAAAACCACCGACCTGGCGAAAGTGGAAGCACAGGCCTTCGGTTATAAGAGCCAACATCGCGACACCCGATATGTGATTATCTCCAACTTCGAGAAAATGCGCCTATATATCGACAATGCGGTGGACTACCGTGAATGGAACCTGTTCCAGATGACGGAAGAGGATTTCCGTGAGATGTACCTCTGTCTGGCATGGTCGCAGGTGCAGAAAGGTACGGCCCTGAAGGTGAAAGGCGAGTCTGTCTCCTCTGAGGACCAAATCACCAATACACTCTACAAAGATTATTCTCAGTTTAAGCGATTGCTTTTTGCTGACATCCTGGCTCGTAATCCGCACTCCGATGACAAAGGATGGGCCGCTGATGAAAAGGAGTGGCAGTTGCTGCTCTTCAAGAAGACACAGAAACTGCTTGACCGTCTATTGTTCATCTTCTTTGCGGAGGACTGTGGCTTGTTGCCGCCCAACTCTATAGTACAGATAATTGACCAATGGAAACAGTTGGTGGAGATGGATGAATACCGTCCGTTCTATTCGCGGGTGAAAAAGTATTTCGGTTATCTCGATACTGGCTATCAAGGGAAGAAATACGAGATTTTCGCCTATAATGGTGGCTTGTTCAAGCCCGACGAGGTGCTCGACTCCTTGACCATCAGCGACGAGTTGTTGGTGGAACACACTGCGAAGCTGTCGGCTTACGATTTCGAGAGTGATGTCGACGTGAATATCCTCGGACATATTTTCGAGAACTCACTATCGGAGATTGAGGAGGTGACACAGCAGATAACTCAAGGACAGACACCCGCCATGTCGAAGCGGAAGCAAGATGGAGTGTTCTACACACCCCAGTATATCACTAAGTACATCGTCGAGAACACCGTGGGACGATTATGCAATGAGAAGAAACGGGAACTGCATATCGACGAGGCGGAATATTTCAGTGACCACCGCCGACAACTGAGCACTAAGAAACGCCTACTCGAGCAGTTGCGTCAATACCGTGAATGGCTACTGCAAATAACCATCCTCGACCCTGCCTGTGGCAGTGGTGCTTTCCTCAATGCTGCCCTGTTGTTCCTCATGGCCGAACACCGTCTTATCGATGAGATGGAGGCGAAAGTGTTAGGCTCGACACTCGTATTTCAGGATGTGGAAAACAGCATTCTTGAACATAATCTCTACGGTGTGGATATCAATGAGGAGAGTGTGGAGATAGCCCGCCTTGCCCTATGGCTGCGAACCGCCAAGCCTCACCGCAAACTTAATTCTCTCAATGAAAACATCAAATGCGGCAATTCGCTCATCAGCGACCCAGCCATAGCCGGTGACAAGGCTTTCGACTGGCAGAAGGAATTTCCACAAGTATTTGAAAAGGGAGGCTTCGACGTTGTGATAGGCAATCCTCCGTATGTACAACTGCAGAGTCTTGGCGCAATGAGTGATGCCTACGCTGAAAGTGGTTTCGAAACTTACAACCGGAGCGCAGACCTCTATTGCCTGTTTACCGAGCGAGGTTACAACCTGCTTAAACCCGGTGGCTTGCAGTCGTTCATCATGCCTAACAAATGGATGCTTGTTTCCTATGGAAAGGAACTGCGTTCGTTCTTGGCTAAGACCGCCATACAGCAAATAGTCAACTTCGGTGATGTGCAGTTTTTCAACGAGGCAACTATCTATGTCTGCATCTTCGTTACCAGGAAATCCCCGGAACGGCAGGAAAGTGTGAAGGCGTTGTCGCTGAATCAGAAAACCTATCACGGCGATTTCCTCAATGAGGTGCCAAGTCAGTTGGCAGACTTTCCCGCCGATACCTTTGGAGAGGCTGAGTGGATTATCCAGCCGAAAGCGCATTTTGACATATTGAAGAAAATGCAACGTGGTATCGCCTTGAAGGATATGCCCATATCCATTTATAGGGGTATTTTGACTGGTTACAACGATGCTTTTTTCATCGACGAAACTACTAAACAACGTCTTATCGATGAAGACCCGAAAAGCGCAGAACTCATCAAACCTCTGCTCCGAGGGAGAGACATTCAGACTTGGGTGCCTGAGTGGGAGAGTCTGTATTTGATTTGTACATTACCTGCTTTACAATTAGACATAGAACGTTTTATTGCAATCAAGAACCATTTGCTCTCGTTCGGAAGAGTCAGATTGGAACAGAATGGAGTTAAAGGTTCTCGCAAAAAAACATCTAACAAATGGTTTGAGACACAAGACACCATTAGTTATTACAAAGAATTTTCCAAGCCCAAAATCATGTACCCCAACATGACCTCGCTGTTCCCGTTCATATATGACGAAAAGGGTTTTTATGGCAATGACAAGACCTTTATGATTACAGCCAATGACGATACGGTCAATTTGAAATATATCACTGCTATTCTCAATTCAAAATTGTGCAAACTGTGGATATGGTATAACTGTCCTGAACTCCAAGGCGGAACCCGTGAAATTAGAAAGGTTTATTTTGAAAAGTTCTGCATCCCCCAAGTTGAAAACCCACAATATTTGGCTGAGAAAACCGACCTTCAGATACAGTTGACGGCTCAGTTGCAAGAGAAGCGTAGCCGTTTCCTCCGTCGTCTTTCCGAGAACCTCCAAGGAGTGAAAACCAGCGCCACCTTACGGACGTTCGACAGCCTCGACTTTGCCGCTTTCGTCGCCGAACTAAAAAAGCAAAAGATAAAACTCTCGTTGGCGCAGCAGGATGAATGGGAAGACTACTTCAACCAATACGCCAAGGCGTGTCGGGATATTTCTCATCAAATAGTGAAGGCAGACCAGGAAATCAACATTTTGGTATATCAACTCTATGGCCTCACCTACGATGAAATCCTCGTCGTAGATCCCGATACCACATTCACCAAAGAGGAATACGAACAAGGTTGAATGCAATAGTTCTATTTTACATTTATGATTAAACAAAGAGAAATAAGAAATTTTATATCATCTACAATAATGACTGCGGATATGAAAACCTCTGCCATGCAGAGGACGATGAGAATGGCGATAGTTCTGCTGTTGCTGGCGTATGCTCCGGCTTTGTGGGCTCAGCACCACGGAAGGGGTAGGGCTGCTTTTGACGAAGTATTTATCGACCTTCGACAGCCGGGCAAACTGGAGAAAGAGTTTCCAAAAGAGAAGATTGAACAGGTGCGTGTGTTGCATCTGCGAGGACCGCTCAACAGCGACGACATGAGGTTTGTGAAACGTCTGGCAGACCGCTCGAAGGTGGTCGACGAAAAAGGTGACAAAGTGGAGGCCTACCTGGACCTCGACATGGAAGAGGCTCGTTTGGTTCGTGGAGGTCTGCTTGGTGGTCATTCCGACAACCACATCGTTTGGTCATCGCTCTTCTACAGTTGCCGTCTGTTGCGCAGCGTCATCTTGCCCCGCTCCACAGAGGAAATTGGCGACCGTGCTTTTTACGGGTGCTACCAGTTGGAACGTGTGGCGATGCCTCGTGATGTGCGCATCATCGGCGATGCCGCTTTCTCGGGATGCCGTCGGTTACACCATATCACATTCCCGCCTCAGGTGCAGGTCATCGGCAGAAATGCTTTTTACGACTGCGAGCGGCTGGTGGACGTTTATCTGCCCGATGGGTTGACTTCTTTGGGTGAAGGTGCCTTTGAAAGTTGTGACCGCTTGGAAAAAGTATCGATGCCCGACCAATTGAGTGTGATACCTGCAAGTGCTTTCTCGGGCACGGCACTCAAAGAGATTGCCTTGCCAAATAATGTGGCCGAGATAGGGAAATACGCTTTCAAGGGCACGCCAATCACCGAATTGGCGATACCGGCCACCATCACCTTTTTCAGTCCGTCGGCAGTGGACCGCTGCGACAGACTGCAGAACATCTTTGTGGAGGAAGGAAATGCCCAATATGCCGACATCGACGGGGTGTTGTTCAGTGCCGATTACGCACAACTGCTGTTGGTGCCATGCCGTCGTCAAGGCTCGTTCAGCATTCCTCAGGGTACTGTGGCCATTGGCGATTATGCCATGAACAACTGTCGCAATATCACCATGGTTGACATTCCCGAAACGGTGGAGTCTGTCGGCGCTTATGCTTTTAGTAAATGCACCTCGCTGACCACAATGGTATTGCCTGAGATGGCTACGCACATCGGCAAGGGTGCATTCAGTGGATGCTCGTCGCTCACGGCGGTCACATTGCCTTCTGCGCTCACCCAAATACCCGCAGAGATGTTTGACGAATGTAGCAATCTGATGACTACGTGCATGCCTGAAAGTGTGGTCAGCATTGGTGAGGAAGCTTATCACAAATGCACCGCTCTTACTGAGGTAACACTCCCTCGTAGTGTCACGACCATCGGCGATGAGGCGTTTCGCGGATGCAAAAACATGACGATGTTTAAGATGTATGATGGTGTGACAAAAATGGGCGACAAAATTGTTTACGACTGCAAAAACCTGAATACGTTCTTCAGCCTGTGCCCTATACCGCCAGAAATCAGCAAAGTGACTGATGGAAAAGTGGCCTTGGTCGTGCCCGCAGCCTCCGTCGAACTTTATAAGAAGGCGAAAGGGTGGAAGAAATTCCGTACGGTAAGTGGAATTTAGCGGTAACTCCAATCCCTGTTATCTTATGTTTAATTCAAATTGGTTGAAATAATCGTTGGATTATTGAAAAATAGTACCTTTACAACCGAATTGAAGATTATTCGGAAATTTACATCAAGATCGCAGTATATGCGTACCAACCGAGCTTCAGGAATAGAGCATTCCAAATAGCCAGGCAATGATTGTTTATAAAAACCATGCCTTGCAGCGAACATAGTGTTCGTAGCAAGGCGCTATTTTTGCATCGTTAATTAAAACCATAGGAAAAGGAAAAAGGATGACTATAAGGAAGAATGATATCAACATGCATGTCCACGAAATGAGGCGTCATCTCATTTTGTCTCATCATCTTATCGATGATGATACGTCTTTTCTGAATGTGAAAAACAGAATATCACAAGCCTTGTGACGCTCTTATCCTTGCAGATATGTGTTTTTTTTATTATCTTTGCAACACAACACAGAAATAGGTTGAATACTTTTTTATGGAAAAGCTATCTACAAAAAAACGACCAAAATCAATATGCATCGACTTCGACGGTGTGATACACGACTATCGCAAAGGTTGGCAAGGAATCGACGTGTTCGATAGGGTGCTTCCGGGTGCTAGTGAGGCGACACGCCAATTACGGGAAGCGGGTTATATGATAATCATTCACACCAGCAGAAATGACTCTCCTGCGCTTCGTGAGTTTTTGGATAAGAACAGCATCTGTTTCGACCATATCAACCATAATCCCTATCAGCCAGAAGGTTCTGACCGTGGCAAGGTGATTGCGGATGTGTACCTTGACGATAGGGGTGTCCGTTTTACTGGCGACTGGAACGATGCCGTACGTCAGATTCTGAACTTCAAGACTTGGCAACAAGATTCTTGGATATAAAGAATTAAACATAGACGAAACGATGAAAATACTGCAAATCTCGGACACGCATAGCCGTCATCTGAAACTGAAGAATTTTCCGAAGGCGGATGTCATCGTACATTGTGGCGACTTTGCCGACAATGGAACGGAGGGAGAAGTTCTCGACTTCCTCAATTGGTTCATGATGTTGCCTTATCCACAAAAGATATTCGTGACAGGCAACCATGACCTCTGTCTATGGGATGCCACGGGAATAGAGGATTTGCCTGACAATATGCATTTCCTTCAAGACTGTGGTTGTGAAATCAACGGTGTGAAATTCTTCGGGTTGGCATACAACCACCCCGAGATTTTAATTCCCGAAGATGTGGATGTGCTCGTCACCCACGAACCGCCCATCATGATTCTCGACCAGTCTGCGGGAATTCATTGGGGAAACGCACCTTTGTACAATAGGGTGATGGAGGTGAAACCCCGTTATCACCTCTTCGGCCATGCCCACGAGGGGAATGGCATCATGGAGCAAGATGGTATCGTATTCTCCAATGGTGCCCTGCTCGACGATGTGATGAACATGCGGTATGAGCCGCGCATGATAGAGATTCAATGATAAAAACAATGGCAAAAAAGATATTAGTTGTTCCCGATGTGCACGGACGCACGTTCTGGAAGGAACCCGTAAGGAAGTATATCGATGAAGTGAATAGGGTGGTGTTCCTCGGCGACTATCTCGACCCGTACGATGAGGAGGGGACGGACAGGAGACCCGAGGCTCTCTTCGACAACCTCATGGAAATCGTCGCACTTAAACAAGAACAGCCCGACAAGGTGGTGCTGCTTAAGGGCAACCATGACCAGCATTACGCTTCAGAACGTTTCAGGAAGGAGGCGGGAGGTTCACGGTTGGACGAAGAAAACTGGGAGAAATACCATGAGTTTTTCTGCAAGCATAAGCCTTTGTTCCGCTTGGCCCATATTGAAATGGTGAAGGGCATTCCCTATATCTTCACCCATGCAGGGGTGACAGCCTTTTGGCTCAATGAGGTGAACAGCCAAGTCTGGATGTTGCCCGATGGCGAGGTGTCGCTTGCCGACCCGCAGATCGTGGAGGCCATCAACCTCTTGGATTTCGACGGACCAGGACAAGACCTCTTGGCCATCGTCGGGTGGCGACGGTCGTGGTTCGGCGAGAAGACGGGCAGTGTGCTCTGGGCCGACATTTTCGAACACTCTACCCCTCATGCCCCCAATGCCTATGGACTGGACAAGGTGTTCCAGGTGTTCGGTCATACGCGGTTGGATGGCCATATCGACGATAAGATGGAATATGAGAACCTCGTGATGGTCGATTCACAAAAATGTTTCATCGTCGACAGTGCCATCGACGAGAAAATCATGACTGTCAGGGATTATGAAATGAAAGTTGCCAAGGGGCAGTAGACCGTTAAGGCCCTTTTAGTCATTACTCTATCGGTATCTCAGGGTGCTGCACGGCTAAGGGCAGACCTTTCTGCGAGAGGTAGAACATGTAGAGGATGACGGGTTTCGTACCTCTGTTCTCGCCGTGGTGGATGGTGTTCACCATCTCCACGACGGCCTCGCCCTCATGCACCACCTTCTCTTTGCCGTCCTGTCCGATAATGGTCAGCTCGCCTTGCACCAGCACGCCGTAGTTGATGACGGGGTGGTGGTGCCAACCCAACTTCTGTCCGGGAGGGAATACGTATTTCATGGCCACCAACTCGGGGCGACCCTGGAAATAGTCGGGCAGTTCCACACCATCCCAGCTCTGCGAGGTGCGTATCAACTCGGTCTTCTGCACTTGCTGCGCGGAGAGCTCTTCCTGCGAAGCTGTACCTTTACACGCTGTTATGACAGCCGTAGCGCCGCAAACGAGAATGGCGGCGAACATCCTTAGTCTCTTGGTCATTCGTTTCATCTTAAAGGGTTGATGGTTGCATTGTGGTGGTATGTCTATGAACTCTTTTTCTTTAGCGACATCTCTGGATATATGACCAAAGATTGTTCAGCTGTATAGATGCCATAATCCCAACACGTTTTTTCTCTGACTGCAAATATACAAACAAGAGAGAGAAAAACCAAAGGAAACAAATAAAAACAACAAAATGAAATCCTTGTAGACTTTCTAAATACAAAAAACTTCGTTATTTATTTTGTATTGTCTTCGGTTTGTATAAAAATCTCACGCTCGGAAATGAAAATAAACTTTCATTTCTCTCGCTAAATCGATTTTTTGTATAAAAATCTCACGCTCGGAAATGAAAATAAACTTTCATTTCTCTCGCTAAATCGATTTTTTGGATAAAAATCTCACGCTCGGAAATGAAAATATACCTTTCATTTCTCTCGCTAAATCGATTTTTTGCACTATCTTTTCATAAGATAGGCTGCACCTCAACAATAAAAATAAAAACTTCGTTATTTATTTTGTATTGTCTTCAGTTTGCACTATCTTTGTGGCGACAAAGCCTGTCCTTCAAGGGTGGGTGGGTCGAATTATTGTGGAAAAGGGACCAATAAGCCGTTTGTAGGGCTGGTTCCGAAAGGACGTTTTCGAACGCAGTCTTCTATCATCTTCAACTTCGCAACTTGAAACTTTATCAGAAGATTACGCAACGAAAAGCGTCCACGTAGGGTGTATTATATCCTCTTGGCTGGGAGCGCTATCTGCTTCCCGCCTTTGTCAGTATAATACCCATGGCGTGGGCAGGCTTGCGTTGCTTATCTTGATAAAGGGGCAGCGAAGGCCTGGATGATGAGATAAGTGACAGAAAGTTTACTCCCACGTCTTTTCTTTTTCCGCTCTAACCTTTTTTATTAATGCCGAGGCAGGGAGAGCGACAGGCGTTTATAAATCAAATAACATGAAACAACTAAGACAAACCCTCTTGATTACGGCACTGCTTAGTTTACTGAGCTTGGATAGCTACGCGTATGATGCCTGTGTGAATGGTATCTATTACGATTTTGATGGTGATAATGCGATTGTGACGCGTAATTCAAATCAAAAGTATTCAGGGAATGTTGTTATTCCTCCATCTGTCAAATACTTTGGTAAAACCTATGTAGTTTCTGAAATTGGAAGCAGTGCCTTTGGATCATGTAATAATCTAACTTCAATAACTATTCCAAATACGATAAATAAAATTGGTTGGAGTGCTTTTATAGGGTGCACAAGTTTGAAGGACTTGACCATTCCTGGCAGCGTTATTTCTATCGATAGTCAAGTTTTCTATGGTTGTTCAGGTCTAACCACTGTGACTATTTCAGAGGGAGTAACGTGCATTGGCTCTAAAATGTTCTATAATTGCTCTGGTCTAAAGAGTGTGACCATCCCTTCGAGTGTAACGAGCATCGGTTCTTCAGCGTTCTATGGTTGCTCCAGCCTGACAAAGGTAATAGTTCCAGACATTACCGCTTGGTGTGGCATCAATTTTGAAGGTTCTTCTAATCCATTAAGTTATGCTAAACACCTTTATAGTGATGTGAACACAGAGGTCGTAGATTTGGTAATCCCCTCGAGTGTTACGAGCATCGGCTCTTCTGCGTTCTATGGTTGCTCCAGCCTGAGGAGTGTGACCATCCCTGAGGGTGTTACGAGCATCGGCTCTTCTGCGTTCCATAGTTGCTCTGGCCTGACGAGTGTGACCATCCCTGAGGGCGTTACGAGCATCGGCTCTTCTGCGTTCTCTGGCTGCTCTGGCCTAAAGAGCGCGACCATCCCCTTTAGTGTAACAAATATTGGCGAGCGTACATTCTATAGTTGCTCTAGTCTTACGAGCGTGACCATCCCTGAGGGCGTGACGAGCATCGGCTCTGAGACGTTCTATGGCTGCTCCAGCCTAACGAGTGTGACCATCCCTGCTGGTGTGACGGACATCGGCTCTTCTGCGTTCTATAGTTGCTCCGGTCTGGCGAGCGTTGACATCCCCGCAAGCGTGACGAGTATCGGCAGTTTAGCATTCTTTGGCTGCTCCGGACTTACGAGCGTTGACATACCCACAAATGTGACGAGTATCGGCCGTTTAGCATTCTCTGGCTGCTCCGGACTTACGAGCGTTGACATACCCTCAAGTGTGACGAGAATCGAAGAGTCTACGTTCTCTGGCTGTTCCAGCCTGACGGGCGTGACCATTCCCTCAAGTGTAACTTACGTCGGTGTTGGGGCGTTCTATAACTGCAATAGCCTGACGAGCGTAAAAGTCTCTGTAGTTGATATTGCTTCATTCTGCAACAACCGATTGATGTGGAATTTGATAAAATATAACGATATAGAAGCACCAGTGACTCTTGTTAATGTCGAGGGCAATGAAATTACCGATTATATTGTCCCGGAGGGTGTGACGAGAATCGGCTCTTCTGCGTTTATGGGTTGCTCTGGCCTGAAGAGCGTGACGATTCCTGATGGTGTGACGATTATTGGCTTTGAAGCGTTTTCTGGCTGCTCTGGCTTGACGAGCATAACCATCCCTTCTAGTGTTTATGAAGTCGGAGATAATGTTTTTAGTGGCTGTATCAAACTTTCTTCAATAACACTTCCAGATAATATTTCGAAAATGACGGCTCAATCCTTTATTAAAGCAAATCAAAATCAATTTACTTTATATGTAAGTGGGTTATGCTTGACAATGATTAAACTGTGGGAATATGGTTATAATAAAATATATCAGTCGGGGACTGAGAAAAATCTATTTGGACCTTCCGTTGTTGCTTTCAGTTCAACATCTTTCACTTTAACTCTTTTCCAAGCGGAGAACTTAGTTTATACGTACAACGATAAAGAATTGAAAAATGAAGTTGAAATCTTTACTGGACTTGAACCAAATAGACGACAGGATCCTGTTATAAAAGTTAGGTTGAATCAAGGTGGTACTTATTGGTCAACTAATGTGCAACTATCTTGCTCCACCCTTCCTCTCACCCTCACCACCTTGCAGCCGAAGGTCATTTCCTCGGGCAATGTGATTGTGGCAGCGGAGTCGAATATCGATGATGCGGAGAAGAACGTGGGATTCGAGTGGCGTCGTACGGACTGGGGCGATGATTTCGCGTCCAACTCCGGCACGGCCTATCTCTATGAAGGAATGATGGAGGGGTATATCCGCAACCTGAATACGGAGAAACTGTGGAAGTACCGCCCGTACTACTTGTCCGATAACGGTAATTATTATTACGGCGAGTGGGTAGGGCTTGACCCGACCAACACCTCGTATTTCGAACCTACCGTGCATACTTATGCCAACATCACCGTGGAAGGAAACAATGCATCGATAGAGGGACTGACCTTGCCCGGCAGCGACGGCGTGACATCACAGGGCTTCCAATATTGGGAGTCGACATCGGGTGCCAACGAGGCAATGTATGCGCCCGCCCATGCACCTGCCATCCCCGGTAATGCGAAGACCGTGGAGGTGAGTGGTCAAGTGATGGAGGTGACACTTACAGGGCTTGACTATGGCACCACCTACAACTATGTGGCCTTCGTGAAGACCACGAGTGGCGAGACGTTCTACGGCGAGGTGCGTTCGTTCACCACCGAGCCTGGTGCAACGGGCATCTATGAGATAACAGACGGCGGCTCTTCCGCCGCCGGAGTCCATGAGGTGGCACGTTACAACCTCAATGGTCAACCCATCGATACGCCGGAACGTGGTATCAACATCATCCGCTATTCCGATGGTTCCACCCGCAAGGTCGTGGTGAAGTGATGGATAAAGCGGTAATATAAGACAAGGGGCGTGCCAATCCAGGCACGCCCCTTGTCTTCACTTATAATTATCCAATTATTTATTTGGAATAATCAAAGGCTTATTTATTTCTTCGCATCATACGCATGCACGGGATAGTCGATGGTGAAGTGCAGACCACGACATTCCTTGCGTTCGATGGCCCAGCGGGTGATGAGGTAGCCCACGTTGATCATATTGCGCAGTTCGCAGATGTCCTTGCTGGCTTTCACGCGCTTGAACAGGTTTTCCGTCTCCTCGTAAAGCATGTCAAGACGGTCCCAAGCGCGCTTCAAACGAAGGTCGGAGCGTACAATGCCCACATAGTTCGACATGATTTCGCCTACCTCCTTCACGCTCTGCGTGATGAGCACCTTCTCCTCGTTGGTCATCGTGCCCTCGTCGTTCCACTCCGGCACCTTTTCGTTGAAGTCGTAGAGATCGACATGCTCCAGGGAATGCTTGGCTGCCGCGTCGGCATAGACCACCGCCTCGATGAGCGAGTTAGACGCCAGACGGTTGCCGCCGTGCAGTCCTGTGCAGGAGCACTCGCCGATGGCGTAGAGCCTCTCGATGCTCGAACAGCCGTTGAGGTCGACCTTGATGCCGCCGCACATATAGTGGGCGGCAGGGCGCACGGGGATATAGTCGGTGGTGATGTCGATGCCCATCGTCTTGCATTTCTGGTAGATGTTGGGGAAGTGGTGGCGTGTCTCGTCGGCGTCCTTATGCGTCACGTCCAAGCACACATGGTCCAGACCGTGTATCTTCATCTCCTTGTCGATGGCGCGGGCCACGATGTCGCGCGGAGCCAACGACAGGCGTTCGTCGTATTTCTCCATGAACGACTCGCCGTTGGGCAGTCGCAGGATGCCGCCATAACCGCGCATGGCCTCGGTGATGAGGAAAGCGGGGTGCGTCTCGGTGGGGGAGTAGAGCACCGTGGGATGGAATTGCACAAACTCCATGTCGGCCACCGTACCTTTGGCGCGGTAGACCATGGCGATGCCGTCGCCCGTGGCGATGACGGGGTTGGAGGTGGTCTGGTAGACGGCGCCGCAACCTCCCGTGCACATCAGCGTCACCTTGCTCAAGTAGGTGTCCACCTTCTGGGTGTCGGGATTGAGCACATAGGCACCATAACAGTTGATATAAGGGGTGCGGCGCGTCACCCTGGCTCCTAAGTGGTGCTGGGTGATGATTTCCACCGCGAAGTGGTTCTCCTTGACGATGATGTCGGGACAGGCCCGCACTGCCGCCATCAGACCGCGCTGTATCTCGGCGCCGGTGTCGTCGGCGTGGTGGAGAATGCGGAACTCCGAGTGGCCGCCCTCACGGTGCAGGTCGAATTCGCCGGCATCGGTGCGGTCGAAGTTCACACCCCAGCGCACCAACTCCTCAATCTGCTTGGGGGCGTTGCGCACCACCTGTTCTACGGCGGCTTTGTCGCTGATATAGTCGCCGGCAATCATGGTGTCTTCGATATGCTTGTCGAAATTGTCCACCTTCAGGTTGGTCACACTGGCCACACCGCCCTGGGCGAATGAGGTGTTGGCCTCGTCTAGCGATGTCTTGCAAATCATGCACACCTTGCCTTTCTTGGCACGGGCTATTTTCAGCGCGTAACTCATCCCGGCCACTCCGGCACCGATGATGAGGAAGTCGTATTTGTAAATCATAAAAATGATGATGAGGTTAGTATGATTGCAAAAGTAGTGATTTAATTCGGGATAGAATGAAAAACAAACCATGTTTTTTCGCTTTTACTTCGATTTTTCGTAATTTTGGATAAATTACTTCATCTTGGCATGAAAAATGAACACGTTCATTTTGTCCTGCACTCGATTTTTCGTAATTTTGCCGAAAAATCTGCTTTGGATAGAACATTTCATTCACGGATAACCATTCCAGCCCTTCTCACGGTGGTCGTCTTGGCTGCCATGGGCTTTTTCCTCTTGTGGCAGCGGACGGGGGTGGCTCCTTTCCTCGGCCTCGCTCTCTTCGCCCTCTGCGCCGCAGAGGTGGAACGGCTGATACACTCGGAATTTGTCGTCACCGACGATGGGAGGTTGGTGGTGCGACGTGGACGATTGTCGAAAGAAAAGGTCGTGCCACTGACCGACATCACCGAACTGAAGGAACTGAAGATGCTCTGGGGAATGGGCAGTTATATCCTGGTGCGCTACGGGGTGAACCGTTACATTACCTTGCAACCCGCCAACGCCCATTCGCTCTACCTGACCATACGCGCCCAGTTGGACCAAATGGCAGAAAATCATAACCGACAAACCGAACAAAACAACAACGAGATATGAAAACCTTCAAATTCATAATGTCTTTGGCTTTGGCTTCGGCCATGGCGTTACCAGTATCGGCGCAACTCACCGAGGAGGAACTCGACCGTTATGCCGCCGATACCATCTATACGCCTGCCTCGCAGGAATATTCCTCGCTCTCCGGTTCGGCATGGGCTGAACAGATACGTGCCCACCTGGGTGACATGCTGCAAAGCGAACTGCTCAGGTACTCGCAACTCGGACTGATGGTCTACGACCTGACCGACCAAACGGTGGTGTTCCGACACAACGAACGGCAGCGCATGCGTCCCGCCTCGACCATGAAGTTGGTGAGTGCCATCACCGCGCTCGATGTGCTGGGGGGCAACTACCGCTTCCGTACCTCGCTCTTCCGCACTGGCGATATCAGCGAGGGGGTGCTACGGGGCAACCTCTACTGCATGGGCAGCATGGACCCCACGTTCAGCGTGGAAGACCTGGATGCCTTCGCCGAGGCCGTCAGACGTGAGGGCATCACCCGCATCGAAGGCGGTGTGGTGGCCGATAAAGGGATGTACGGCGGCGACAAATGGGGCGAGGGATGGTGCTGGGATGATGACAACCCCACGCTCTCGGCATTGCTCGTAGATAGGAAGGACAACTTCGCCGAGCGGTTGGTGCAGCTGTTGCGACAGAAGGGTGTCACCGTCATCGGTGGGGTTGACGCAGGGCGCACTCCGCAGGGGGTGACCGTGGTGGCCGAACATCTCACTTCCATCGACACGGTGCTCAAACGGATGATGAAGAACAGCGACAACCTCTATGCCGAGGCCGTGTTCTACCAAGTGGCTGCCGGCGAGGGCAAACCGGCCACCGCCAAGAAGGGTGCCACCGCCGTGAAACGGCTCATCTCACGTCTCGGACTGCCCACGGGTATGTATGTGGTGGCTGACGGCAGCGGACTGTCGCTATATAATTATGTAACACCCGAACTGATGATACGCCTGTTGAGGCATGCCTACGACTCGCGCGACATCTACGACCATCTCTATCCCTCGCTACCCATCGCTGCTGTCGACGGCACACTGAAAAACCGTATGCAGGGCACGCGTGCCGCCGGTAACGTGCATGCCAAGACGGGCACGGTGACCAGCGTGAGTGCCCTGGCGGGATATTGCACCGCCGCCAATGGGCATAAGATATGCTTTTCTATCGTCAACCAAGGCATACTGAAAGCCTCCGACGGACGGGAGTTCCAGAACCGAATCTGTGAATTGCTATGCAAGTAAACGAAACGTGTTAAGTAAATGGAGCGCATCAAATTATATGTAGAAGACCTTATCGGCTTCATGGGACTGGAGGGCGACGCACTCACCATGGTGAGGCTGTTGCTCATGGTGCTCGTGGCGGTAGTCCTGGCATGGTTGGCGTATGCGTTCTTCCATCGGCTGGTCATGCCCGGAGTGCTGCGCCTGCTGAAGAAGACGGATGCCAAGTGGGATGATGTGCTCTTCAACCGCCGGGTGCTTACCTCGGCCTGTCAGATAGTGCCGGCCATCGTGATATGGCAACTACTGCCTTTGGTGTTCTATGAATTTCCCGTGGTGCGCGAACTGCTCGCCCGTCTCACAGCCATCTATATCACCGTGATGAGCGTGCGCACGGTGGTGGCCTTCATCAATGCCTTCAAGGACCTGGAGGACGGTCGCCGCACCTCGGCGCAGCAGTATTTCCAGTCGTTCATGGGCGTGCTGAAGATCATCATCATCTGCATAGCGGTTATCGTCGTCGTGTCTATCATCATCAACCGCAATCCGCTGGCCATCATCGCCGGACTGGGTGCCACCTCGGCGGTGCTCATGCTCGTGTTCCAGGATACCATACAAGGACTGGTGGCGGGTGTGCGGCTCACCAGCAACGACATGCTCCACATCGGCGACTGGATAACCGTGCCCAAGGCGGGTGCCAACGGCATCGTCACCGACATGTCGCTCACCACGGTCAAGATACGCAACTTCGACAATACCATCATCACGGTGTCGCCCAAGACCTTGGTCGACGACTCGTTCCAGAATTGGATAGGCATGCAGCAGAGCGGCGGCCGGCGGGTGAGCCGGAAACTGTATGTCGACTTCAAGAGCGTGGCATTTATCGACGATCGACTGCGCGGCGAATTGGTGGAAAAGGGCTTCTTCACCGCAAAAGAGGTGGAGGGCGACAGGGTGAACCTCACTCTCTTTTGCCAGTATATGGAACGCTATATCGCCAAGCGACCCGAGGTGAACGACCAGATGTTGCTCATGGTGAGACAGTTCGAGGCCACCAACACCGGACTGCCCATCGAGTTCTATTTCTTCCTCAAAGAGAAGGAATGGAAGACCTACGAGCACCAACTCTCCGACATACTCAATGTCATCTATGCCACGATGCCTGTGTTCCATCTGAAGATTTACCAACAATATCCCGAACAATGAAACTCAAAGACGACGATTTCTGGAAACCCCTCATCGCTCCCATCGAGGTGATTGAGGGCAAGGAACCCATCCTGCAAGTGACCTACGACGAGGAGGGCGACTGGATGGCTTTTGGCGAAAGCGACAGCGACGATTGCGACTGTCTGTCGCTCGAAGAGGCGATAGCCCTGGATGCTTCGCTCACCTCGCTACCCGACCTGCAGCGGGGGCAGTCGGCGTGGCGTGAGACAGTGGGCGATGAGTGGCAGGTGGAGTGACGTTTTGGCAAACCCACTTGGCAATTGCCGCCTTTTCGATAGTCAAACTATGGGTATCAGCTCTTTTCGTTGCAAAAAGGCGTGAAAAAAGGAGATGATAATTTTGTATGTCAAAAGAAAATCAGTAACTTTGCAAACGTCTAAGAAGACGACTCTTTAAACATGTTAACAAAATAAAACTATGGTAGATTACAAATCTCTCGGCCTGGTAAACACCAAAGAAATGTTTGCCCGCGCCATCAACGGTGGATACGCCATCCCCGCTTTCAACTTCAACAACATGGAACAGTTGCAGGCCATCATCAAGGCTTCGTCGGAACTCCGCTCGCCGGTTATCCTGCAAGTGTCGAAAGGTGCACGCAACTATGCCAACGCCACCTTGCTGCGCTACATGGCTCAGGGTGCCGTGGCTTATGCCAAGGAACTGGGTTGTGAGCATCCTGAAATAGCCCTCCACCTCGACCACGGCGACAGCTTCGAGACCTGCAAGAGCTGCGTAGACTATGGCTTCTCCAGCGTGATGATCGATGGTAGCGCCCTGCCCTATGAGGAGAATATCGCCCTGACCAAGAAAGTGGTGGAATATGCTCATCAGTTCGACGTGACCGTCGAGGCTGAGCTGGGTGTGCTCGCTGGCGTCGAGGACGACGTGGTGGCCGCCGAATCGCACTACACCAAACCCGAAGAGGTGGTCGACTTCGCCACACGTACGGGATGCGACTCTCTCGCCATCTCCATCGGTACCAGCCATGGTGCTTATAAGTTCACTCCCGAGCAGTGCACTCGCGACCCGAAGACCGGCAAGCTCGTTCCCCCGCCACTGGCATTCGACGTGCTCGACGCCGTGATGGTCCAGCTGCCTGGCTTCCCCATCGTGCTCCACGGTTCATCGTCCGTTCCCCAGGAGTATGTCGACATCATCAACCAGTATGGTGGTAAACTGCCCGATGCAGTGGGTATCCCCGAGGAACAGCTCCGCAAGGCCTCCAAGAGCGCCGTGTGCAAGATCAACATCGACTCCGACTCACGTCTGGCCTTCACCGCTGCCGTGCGCAAGGTGCTTGCCGAGAAGCCCGGAGAGTTCGACCCGCGTAAGTACTGCGGTCCCGCCCGCGACGAGATGGAGAAGATGTACAAGCACAAGATCATCGATGTGCTGGGCTCCGACAACAAACTGGCTGAATAAGAAAAGCGTTAAGTCAATATAATTGAATTGGTAGAAAAGCGGGTGGCATACTTAGGTGATGTCGCTCGCTTTTTCTGTGTGCTGCCCCCCAACTTGTAAAATATCCGTCATGAAATTTGGCAGATGCGGATGTTTTCATTATCTTTGCCCCATCTTAACACCGATCAACATGAAAATACTGAAAAAACTATTCGTGACAATGGCTCTGATGGCTATTCCCGCAACAATGAGCGCACAGGACGAAAATTTCTACATCTTCCTGTGCATAGGACAATCGAATATGGTGGGGCAAGGTGAGATATCCGATGCCGACCGCCAGGTGAGCGACCGATTCCTCAGCCTCTCGGCCGTGGATGGCAAAGACCGCAAGCGCGGACAGTGGCGCAAGGCCGTGCCACCGCTCTGCCGACAGGACACCAAGCTGTCGCTCGTCGACTACTTCGGACGCACGATGCTCGACAACCTGCCAGCGAAAGCCCGTGTGGGGGTGATCCATATCGCCGTCGACGGCTGTGGCATCGACCTCTTCGACAAGGATAATTATCGCCAATACATCGCCGGGGTGACCGAGGATTGGAAGAAACGTGAGATAGCCGCCTACGACAACAATCCCTACGGACTGCTCATCCAGTTGGCTGAGCAAGCCATGGACGAAGGCGACATACGCGGTATCCTGCTCCATCAAGGCGAGACCGATGCCTATGATGCCCGCTGGTTGCAAAAGGTGCGCAAGATTTACAACGACATCATTCGCGACCTTGATCTCGACCGCACTCGCGTGCCCCTCGTGGTGGGTGAAGTGGTGGGCGAAGACCAGAACGGTGTGTGCGCACGTGCCAACCAGACCATCCGTCAGATCACACGTGGTTTCCAGGAGGCCTCCGTGGTCTCGTCGGCCGGGGCTCCTGCCGCTGCCGACCGCCTGCATTTCAATGCCGACGGTTGCCGACTGATGGGTCAGCGCTACGGCATCAAGATGCTCCAGGCCCTGGGCTACGAGGTGTCGGAACATAAGAGCTATATCACAGCACCCGTGGATGCCGGACCCACCATCGATGTGAATGGCGGCATGGATGATAAAGGCATGCTATTCGCCACGGCCACAAGTCCACTCAAGACGGTCGACATCGTGAGCTATTCCGGACAGGTGCTCCGTACCATCGACTGCAACGGCAAGGTGAGCGTCACCATCAACACCAATGAGTTCCCCGAGGAACAGAAACTCGTGTTCCTCTTCACCGGACAGAATGGTGCTACCGTGTCGCTCGAGATGGAGAGGCAATAAGAAAGCCTCCCCCCAACCCCCTCCCAAGGAGGGGGAGAAAGGATGGCTAACTTCCACCATAGAGAAAAAATAATGACGACCGCCAAGGATGATTCTTGGTGGTCGTCATTGTCTGTTGTCTATGGCATATGACTGTCGTCCAGTCACCCCCTCCTTGGGAGGGGGAAGGGGGGAGGCTCTCTCATCGCTCCAGCAGCTTGAAGGCTGTGGGCAGATAGGTAATCAGATCGCCGGCTATCAGGCTCTCCTTGCCGATATCGGCGATGGCTAAGTCGCCAGCCAGACCATGCAGGTACATGCCTATCATGCAGGCGTCGACATGGCTGTAACCTCGTGCCAGCAGACCGGTAATCAGCCCCGTGAGCACATCGCCGCAACCTGCCGTGGCCATGCCAGAATTGCCGGTGCTGTTGAATACCACCTTGCCGTCGGGCAGACAGAGCGCACTGTGGTGTCCCTTCAGGATGATGTATGCCTGCAAGTGTGTGGACAACTCACGCGCCTTGGTGAACAACTCATAGTCGGTATTGTAACGGTTGCCGTCCAGCCGTTCCATCTCCTTGGGGTGAGGGGTCATGATGATATGCTTGGGCAACTGCTGCATCCACGCACGATGGCTGGCCAGGATGTTGAGCGCGTCGGCATCCACCACGACGGCGGCACGTGTGCGCCGCAACTGGCCGATGAGGGCGATGGCAGTATTCTCGTTCTGGCCCAGGCCCGGGCCTATGCCTAAGGCGTCGAAGGGCTCGGCATCCACCGATTCGATGAAATATCTGTCGTCGCCACCGATATGCACCAACGCCTCGGGCACACTCATCTGCATCACACCATAATTGAGGGCCGGCGTGTGAACCGTCACCTTGCCCACACCACTGCGTGTGCAGGCCTTGGCGGCAAGCACGGCGGCACCGGCCATGCCATAACTGCCTGCAATGAGCAGGGCGCTACCCATGCTGCCCTTGTGGGCGAAGTCGTCACGAGGCAGGAGTAGCTTGCGCACATCCTGTTCCTCCAACATCGTATAGTCGGAAGGTGTATTCTCGACATACTCTTTCGACAAGCCGATGTCGAGCACCTTGAGCTTGCCGATGTATTGCTGGTTGTCGGCGAAGAGGAAGGCCAGCTTCTTCTGGTGAAGCGTCAACGTCAGGTCGGCGCGTATGATGTTCGAATGGATATTGTTGCTGTTGTCTTCGCATAACAAGCCCGAGGGCACGTCGATGCTCACTACGGTGGAGGGTGTCTGGTTGATGAATTTCACCAGCGAGGCGAAACCGCCGGAAAGGGGCTTGGTCAAGCCGCTGCCGAACAATCCGTCGATGACCAATGTGTCGGGGGTGAGCTGCGGCAACTCAAACTCGCCCTTGGTCACCTCGGTGAACTTGGTCACGCGCGAGGTGAGCCGGTCACGATTGATGGCGCAGTCTTCCGACAGCTTGTCCTTCGTGTTGAACAGGAAAACGGTCACCTTATATCCTTGTTCCGACAACATGCGCGATACAGCCAACGCATCGCCGCCGTTGTTGCCGGGACCGGCAAAGGTGACAATGGGCTTGCGCGCATTCCATTTCTCCATGATGGCCTTGGTGATGGCCTTGGCGGCCCGTTCCATCAGGTCGATGGATTTGATGGGCTCATGCTCTATGGTGTATTGGTCCAGCTCGTGCAGCTGTTTGCTCGTAAATAGTTTCATACGGCGGCAAAATTACAAAATAATGCTGACCTATCAAAATGATTTGGAAAGATAAATGCAGAAAGTTGCTACAGCGTATCTCCGCAATCACTTCATAATTTACTGCCGCATCCCACTTTTTCCATAAAAATAGCTTGATAATTCAAGAAAAATAAGTATTTTTGCACTGATGAACACTGAAAGAGTACATCTACCTCCAACCTTAAATATTATTTTGCAATGAGTACAGTAAAAATCAAGGACAAAACATTCCAGACCTCCATTCCCGAGGCGGAAATCTTAGAGCGCATACAAGTGGTGGCCGACAAGATCAACCATGATATGGCAGGCAAGAACCCGCTGCTGCTGGCGGTGCTCAATGGGTCGTTCATCTTCGCGGCCGACCTGATGCGACGCATCACCATACCATGCGAGATATCTTTCGTCAAACTGGCTTCTTATCAGGGCACCACCTCCTCGGGCAAGGTGACGGAAGTCATCGGCATCAATGAAGACCTCACCGGACGGACCGTCATCATTGTAGAGGACATCGTGGAGTCGGGGCTGACCATGAAAAAGATGATAGAGACATTGGGCACACGCAACCCTGAGTCGGTACATATCTGTACGCTGCTGCTCAAACCCAAGGAACTGAAGGTAGACCTGGATATAGAATATGTGGCCATGGAAATACCCAGTGATTTCATTCTCGGCTACGGGCTCGACTACGACCAGCAGGGGCGTGGACTGCGCGACATTTATACTTTGGTGGAAGAGACGAAGAACATGAAAAATATTGTAATTTTTGGTGCACCGGGCTCCGGAAAAGGCACCCAGAGCGAAAAACTCATAGAGAAGTATGGTCTGAACCACATCTCCACGGGTGATGTGCTTCGCAGTGAAATCAAACAGGGAACGGAACTGGGCAAAACGGCCAAAGCCTTCATCGACAAGGGACAACTCATACCCGACGAGCTGATGATCGACATTCTGGCCAGCGTCTACGACTCCTTCGGACCCGACCATGCCGGCGTCATCTTCGACGGATTCCCCCGTACCATACCGCAAGCCGAGGCTCTCAAACAGATGCTCGCCAAGCGTGGCCATCAGGTGGCGGCGATGATAGAACTCGACGTGCCCGAGGATGAGTTGATGAAACGACTGATACTACGCGGCCAGCAGAGCGGACGCTCCGACGACAACGTGGAGACCATCCGCCAGCGGCTCAGCGTATACCATAACCAGACGGCACCGCTCATCGACTGGTACGAGAAAGAAGGCCTGCACCGCCATATCAATGGCTTGGGCGAGCTCGACCGCATCTTCGCCGACATCTGCAAGGTGGTGGATGAAGTGTAAGAGAACTCCATAACTCGTAACTCATAACCCGTAACTCGTAACTCATAACTGAATTAGTGGAATCCAATTTTGTAGACTATGTGAAAATCAACTGCCGCTCGGGCAAGGGCGGCAGGGGGTCGATGCACCTGCGCCACGTGAAATACCAGCCCAACGGTGGGCCGGACGGTGGCGATGGGGGCAGGGGCGGTCATGTGTACCTGCGTGGCAACCATAATTATTGGACGCTGCTCCATCTGAAATACCAACGTCATGTGTTTGCCGGACATGGCGGCAATGGCGGGCGCGACAAGAAACATGGCACCAACGGCAAGGATGAGTATATCGACGTGCCCTGTGGCACGGTAGTCTACAATGCCGAGACGGGCAAATACATCTGCGATGTGACCGAGGACGGCCAGGAGGTGATGCTGCTGCGCGGGGGACGTGGCGGACTGGGCAATTTCCAGTTCCGCTCGGCCACCAACCAGGCGCCACGCTATGCACAGCCCGGCGAGCCTATGGAAGAGCTCACGGTCATACTCGAACTGAAACTATTGGCCGACGTAGGACTTGTAGGTCTGCCCAACGCGGGCAAAAGCACCCTGTTGTCGGCTCTCTCCAGTGCGCGTCCCAAAATAGCCAATTATCCTTTCACCACCCTCGAACCGTCCTTAGGCATCGTGGCTTATCATGAGCGACAGTCGTTCGTCATGGCCGACATTCCCGGCATTATCGAAGGAGCTTCCGAAGGCAAGGGACTGGGCCTGCGTTTCCTCCGTCATATCGAGCGCAACTCGTTGCTGCTCTTCATGGTGCCTGGCGATACTGACGATATACGCCGAGAGTACGAACTGCTGCTCAACGAGTTGGAACAGTTCAACCCCGAGTTGCTCGACAAACACCGGGTGTTGGCGGTCACCAAGTGCGACCTGCTCGACGATGAACTCATCGATATGCTCCGCGCCACCACGCCCGACGATCTGCCCGTAGTGTTCATCTCAGCCGTCACAGGGCAGGGACTTGATGAACTGAAGGATGTGCTGTGGCGCGAACTCAACAGTGAAAGCAACAAACTTCAGAGCATCCTCTCGGAAGACACGCTCGTACACCGCGACAAGGACATGACGCGTTTCCAGGCCGAACTCATGGCTGAGGGCGAAGACGGCGAGATAGAGTATGTGGATGTGGACGACATCGACGACCTCGAAGACTTTGAATACGAGGAGGAAGATGAACAACGCTGACCGCTTTCCACAACTGCTCAATTACACCGTGGCTGATGGTGTTGAGGCCTTTAGCACCACCCGTCAGGGTGGAGTGGGGCATGGTGCTTACGCCGAGTTCAACGTCAATGATTATTGCGGCGACGACCCAGCGGCGATAGCCGTCAACCGGCAGGCCCTGTGCTCGTTGCTCGACATATCGGCCGACCGTCTCGTCTTCCCCCATCAGACGCATGGCGTGGAGATACGACAGATAGACGAGGGCTTCTTCGGCCTCTCAGCCTCTGGTAGGAAAGACTTCCTCGAAGGGGTGGACGCGCTGGTTACCAATCTCAAGGGTATATGTATCGGGGTGTCCACCGCCGATTGCATACCAGTACTTCTCTACGACCCCGTACGTGGTGTCTCGGCAGCCATCCATGCGGGGTGGCGCGGCACCGTGGCACGTATCGTGCAACGAACGGTGCGGTATATGACCGACATTTTCCATAGCCACCCCCAAGACCTGCTCGCCGTGGTAGGACCGGGCATCTCGCAGCGCCGTTTCGAGGTGGGCGATGAGGTGTATGCGCAGTTCGCCGAAGCTGGATTCGAGATGGACGACATAGCGCGTCGCTACGACAAATGGCACATCGACCTGCCTCTGTGCAACCACAGCCAACTGCTTGAGAGCGGATTGACCGACAGCCATATACACGACTGCGCCATCTGCACCTACGACCATGTCGACCGCTTCTTCTCTGCACGTCGGCTGGGCATCCGTTCTGGTCGCATCCTCACCGCCATCATCATGCGTTAACTCATCACTCATCACTCGTAACTCATCACTCATCACTCGTAACTCATCACTCATCACTCGTAACTCGTAACTCGTAACTCCTCATGCAAGCAATCATCCTCGCCGCCGGTATGGGCAAACGCCTCGGCGATTACACTCGCGATAACACCAAATGCATGTTGCCCGTCAATGGCCAGCGACTCATCGACCGCACACTTCAAATTCTCTCGGAATGGTCGCTCAGCCGCGTCGTCATCGTGGTGGGCTATCAGGCGCAAAACCTCATCGAATATATCGGCCATCGCTACGACGACCGGCTGAAGATAGAATACGTCAACAATCCCATCTACGACAAGACCAACAACGTCTATTCGCTCTCGCTTGCCAAGGAGCAGATGGTGCACGACGATACCATACTGCTTGAGTCGGACCTGATATTCGACGAGGCCATACTCCGAAAACTCATCGACGATCCACGGCCCAACCTGGCTCTGGTGGCTAAATATGAGAGTTGGATGGACGGCACGATGGTGTGTATCGACAGCGATTGCAACATCGTCAACTTCGTGCCCAAGGCGGCGTTTCAGTACGGCGATGTGGCGCAGTATTACAAGACCGTCAACATATATAAGTTCTCTGCCGAATTCTCACGCACCAAGTACGTGCCTTTCCTCGAAGCCTACACCAAGGCAGTGGGCAACAACGAGTATTACGAGAATGTGCTCCGCATCATCTCCTTCATTAACAGCCACGACCTCAAAGCGCTGCCCTTGGACACCGAGAAATGGTATGAGATAGACGACAAGCAGGATCTTGACATCGCCGAGGCGCTCTTCGCCGACGAGAAAGACATCCTACGGAAGTACTACGGGCGCTACGGTGGATTCTGGCGATTCCCCAAGATGCTCGACTATTGCTATCTCGTCAACCCCTATTTCAACGAGTCGCGCATCATCGACGAGCTGGAGGCATACTTCCGCACGCTCATCGCCGAATATCCTTCGGGCATGAAGGTCAACTCGCTGCTGGCCAGCAAGTGCTGGGGCGTGAAAGAGGAGTACATCATCCCCGGCAACGGCGCAGCCGAACTCATCAAGGCTCTCATGGAACTGCTGCCGGGTTCGCTGGGCATCGTGCGCCCCACCTTCGAGGAATATCCCAACCGCCGCGAAGGCGACAACCTCGTAACCTTCATCCCCTCTAACGATGACTATCGCTATACCGCCGCCGACCTGATGGACTATTTCGGGGAGCATCATGCCGACAACCTGTTGCTCATCAACCCCGATAACCCCTCGGGCAACTTCATACCCATCGATGAGGTGATAGCCCTGGCGGCATGGTGCCACGAGCGAGACATCCGGCTCATCGTCGACGAGAGCTTCGTTGATTTCAGCGTGGGTTACGAGCACAACACCCTGCTCCACGACCATATCCTCGAAGCCTACCCCTCGATGGTGGTCATGAAGAGCATCTCCAAGAGCTACGGCGTGCCGGGCATCCGATTGGGCATCCTCTGCTCCGCCGACACTGCCATCATCGCCCGCATGAAGAAAATGGTGAGCATCTGGAACATCAACTCTTTCGCTGAGTATTTCATGCAGATATTCAACAAATACGAGAAGGACTACCACCGTGCCTGCGAGAAGTTCATCGCCGAACGCGACGACTTCGAACGCCAACTGCGCACCATCAGTTTCTTGCGTGTCATGCCTTCGCAGGCAAACTATTTCCTATGCGAGGTGCTGCCTCCCAAGAACGCCAACCAGCTGGTGCTCACCATGCTTAAACGCTACAATATACTCATGCGCGACTGCTCCGACAAGACGGGCTTCGACGGGCGCCAATACATGCGCATCGCCGTGCGCCATCACAACGACAACGCACGTCTCATCAGTGCCCTGCGCGAATTGGACGGTTAGATAGAGGACTATAGTGCTAATTAGAAGGACAAAAGGGGACAGATGGAGATACAGGCTATATGCCCGGACTAATACATTTTATTAAATGCCCGAACTAATACATTTTATTATATGCCAGGGCTTATACATCAGCGGACTAACCTCATCCCCTCCTTTTTCAAAGGAGGGGTAATCTATATTAAGAGGCAAGCAAATTAACACTTTTAACATTTTCTTCCGTTGTGAAGATTTTTTCAGGGTTGAA
>ONDS01000019.1 GCA_900316685.1 uncultured Prevotellaceae bacterium
CCATCCCGAACAGAGAAGTTAAGCCCGCTTGCGCCGATGGTACTGCAATGCAATGCGGGAGAGTAGGTAGCCGCCTCCTTTTCAAGAAGCCCCCTCCACGCTTGTGTGGAGGGGGCTTCGCTTTTTTGCGGATTACTCGGAAAACTCTGATTACTCGGAAAACTCAGAAAACTCTGAATAGTCTGATTACTCCGGATTATTCTCATTTCATATTTACACCCTCCCTTTGGGAGGGCAGGGGTGGGTATTCCTTACTCTCACCCCTCACCTCTCTTAGTTGTCCGATTACTCTGATATCATTTTTTTCTTTCTTTTTTTTGTTAGGTCATCCTTTTTTTGTATTTTAGCGGCCTAATGGCAGATTGGCAGTTTATCATATCGAGGATATATGTCTGGTTCACAAGGTGGAACCGTTGCCGAGGATTTGGCATACAGTCGCCGAATGACTATGCATTTGTTCGCGATGTGATCAATGAGCACCGTAAATACTATGCTTACAGCAGCCTTAAGCGTAAATACCGATCGCTCGGTGCCATTAATAGGAAGAAGGGAGAGCTATACTTGCGAGTGGCCAATTATCGACAGCCGACCCATGTACTCGACATGGTGGGGAATGAAGACCATGCTCATGATTATATTCTCGCGGGTTGTTCGTCCTGCCATATCCTTACCGAGGCGTCGGAACAAGAGGTACTTGCCGTCGATATGCTCCGGTGTAGGGTAGACGACCTGGGATGGATGGAGAAGATGCAAGATGGCGTGATCATCATCGTAGAGCCGGCGACAGGATATACCATCAAGTCGAAGGCTTGGAGGCAGTTGGTCGACCGGTTGCCTTTCGGCATAAGTTATGATTTATATTATTGTGGTATAATAATAATTGACAAAAATCGTTATAAGCAAAACTATATCATCAACTTCTAATAATTAACACTATGAAAATAACCAAAGTTTACACCAAGACGGGTGATGACGGTTTGACCTCTCTTGTGGGGGGCTATCGTGTGAGAAAGACCAATTCGCGCATTGAGGCGTATGGCACTGTAGACGAGTTGAGCGCCAACCTCGGCCTCTTGGCTTCGTGGATGAAAGACGGGTATGACAAGGATATTATCATTAGGATACAGCGCAACCTGTTCACTGTTTGCTCCAATTTGGCCACCGACCAGTCGAAAATGCCCGTGGGCCCATCATATAAACTTATTCCATCAGAAGTGGATATCCTTGAGGACGAGATCGACAATATCAATGCCAGCATACCGCCGCAAACGGCTTTCATACTTCCCGGTGGTTCGCATGAAGCTGCTATCTGTCATGTGTGCAGGACTGTTTGTCGCAGGGCGGAAAGAAGAATTTTCTTCCTACATGAAACATCTGCCGTCGATGCCGAAATCTTGAGTTATATGAACAGATTGTCGGATTATCTCTTCGTCTTGGCAAGGAAATTGAACTTTCTTGAAGGAGTAAGAGAAAAAATATGGAAGAGTCAGTGATTATTGGAAAAAATTTTTTACTTTTGCACAACTCAAAACTATAATCTTTAGACTATGTATTGGACACTCGAATTAGCTTCTAAATTGGAAGACGCTCCCTGGCCCGCTACCAAGGACGAACTCATAGATTATGCCATCCGCTCGGGGGCACCACTTGAAGTGTTGGAAAATCTTCAGGAGATTGAAGATGAGGGTGATGTATATGAAAGCATCGAGGATATTTGGCCCGATTACCCAACAAAAGAAGATTTCCTCTTCAACGAGGATGAGTATTGATAGGCTTATATAAGTCTAAATCATTTAATACCAGCGAGATAAGCAAATTTTATTTGTTTGCCTCGCTGGTGTTTTTATTGGTGTCTGCCAGATTCAATTATACAAATCTGCGTTACGCATTTTTGTTAGAGCCAATTTGAAACGAACTTTTGAGAAATTAGCATCTTTGGAGCCTTTTTGTGAAAGGATCTCAACGAAAAATTGTAATTTTGCTGCGTCAAACAGAACTAATGATGACACCAGAAAAGCTAAAAGCGATTATATCCCAAGGCGAGGGAACAGAAGTCGAGCTAAAAGAGTCGAAAGACAGTTTGGCTCGAAAAGTCTATGAATCCATCTGTGCGTTTTTGAATCGCAGAGGTGGTCATGTCGTGTTGGGAGTTGATAATGACAGAAGCATCGTCGGCATCAATCCTTCGAAAGTTCAGGAGCAGTTAGACCAGTTGGCAAAGGACATGAATAACCCTCAGCTGTTCAAACCTACGTATTATCTGAACTTTGAGCCAATGGATATAGATGGCAAGAAGGTCATCTACTTCTATGTACCTGAAAGCACTCAGGGGCACAGCTACAAAGGTGTTTTCTATGATCGCAACCAAGACGGTGACTTTGAATTGCGCAGTACTGAACAGATTGCAAACTTGTTTATACGCAAGAGCAAGTTGAAGACAGAGGATAGGGTATATCCTATGTTGGGTATGAAGGATTTGGATGAGGGGGCATTCGATGAATTGAGACGTGGCATCCGTATTGAGAACTCACAACATTCTTGGCTCAATCTGTCGAACGAAGAAATCATTCGCTCGGCAGAGTTGCTTGCTGTTGACCCAGAAACAGGTAAAGAAGGATTGACGCTGGCTGCTATTCTTCTGTTTGGTAATAGCCATGCCATCACCACGGCCCTTCCTGCTTATCGCATAGATTTGCTTTGCCGCGTAAACAACACAGAACTCTATGATGACCGGGAACTGTTGAGTTGTAATCTGCTGAAGGCATATCCTATCATAATGGCTTTCATCAAGAAGCATCTGCCAGAGCAACCCTATATTGAAGGCATCCAGCGTTTCAGTCTTCGTGATACAATCCTACGAGAGGTGGTACTGAACATGATTATTCATCGTGAATATAGTAGTGCTTATCCAACGACGTTTACCATCTATCGTGATACTATCGTTACCGAAAACTGGAACATCCCATACGTCTACGGTCACATCGACCTTCAGACCATGCGTCCGCATCGTAAGAATCCAAAGATAGCCAAGGTGTTTTCTCAGATGGGTATCGTAGAAGAGCTTGGTAGTGGTATGAGAAAGATGTTCAAGTACACTCCTCTATACGCCAATGGCAAAGAGCCCGTCATTGAGGAGCAGGATGTTTACCGCATAGAAATCCCTTATGTTCCAACTTTACAGTCCACTAAGGGCGGAAGTGGACCAGAAAGTGGACCAGAAAGTAGACCAGAAACTACCCAGAAAAGAATAATAAAACTTCTGATAGATAATCCGAACATAACATCAAGACAGATTGCTGAAAATCTGAAAATGGCCAGAAGTGGAATCAGCAAGCACCTTCATTTACTTCAAGAGTCTGGTAGAATTAAGCATGTCGGTCCAAATAAAGGTGGACATTGGGATGTAATAGATTGAGAGGAAAGATGTTTTTATGGATATCATTGCTGAAGCATTCAAGTATGGCCTTGACCCAACTGACGAAAAGCAGCGCAGGATGGCGACTGGCTATCTGTTAGAGAATGTGTCGTAGATTGACATTGCATCAGAGTTCAAAATTGAACTTACTGCTGCCTGTACCAGACAACTCTGTGATGCCATGACGGTCACCAAAAACTTGATGGCGAACTTACTCCTCGCCGCTGGCGGCAGAGGCAGTGTTGGTGTTGGTGGAGGGGGTTCTAATGGTGAACTGACCAACTGGGATGGTACCAAGAAAAAGACTGGTTGGGGAATGTAACGTGATACCAAATTTACACAATAGCATCGAAGGGGTGTTGTTATGACACTCACCTCTCCTAAGTTGCAACTTGTTCAATCTTGCAAGTTCGCAAAAACAATTTGACTTTCTTTTAAAGATACTCAGACATTGGTGCCAGCCTAAACGAACCACTTTCCGAATCACATTGGTTAATCGCCAATGTGATTCGGTTTTCCTAGAATGTAAAGAATATTCTATGACTTGATGGTGTATTTGCGGTGTGTAATTAGTCAGATGTATGCTTCAACGTAAGATATTTGAATTTGTCATTTCGCTTTTGAACTACAATCTGACGAAGTCTTTGCTGAAAAAGGAAAGATAATAATGATTATGCATTTATGTGGTTAATTAGGCATAGAAGATAGACAAATTAAATACTAACTTTTATCTTTTTCCGAAAAAAGGTATATCTACAATCCTGATTACGATGACAAAATCGTCATTTGTTGTTAAAACTTATAGATTTCAGAAAAAGATTGCTTATTTTTCATGCTTTGATATTATTTATATACCAAAAACATATAACTTTGCGTCAAAAAGAAAGAATATGATAGGAAGGGCAAGAACAAACTTAAGAGCAGAGATTGAAGATCAGTATGAAATTCTGTCCTTTTTGGTGTCTGATATAAGTTCTCATTATCAAGAACAAGTTGACGATGTCGAGGAAAAAGTAGCTGAATTTAAAAAAGTTAATGCAAATGAAGATTACGAGATCGTTTCGAGTGAGTTGAGAAACTTTTACGCTGCATCAGAGATCTGTGATTAGCGATGTGTGCAATCCAGACAAATTCTTTTTTGTGCTATATTTGCGTACTATGAAACGATGCTTAATAGGATAATAGTTTCCTATAATATAAGGCCATGCAACCAACGTGATGCAAAATCTATGGTTGAAGGCATTTGTAAATTCTTTCTGGACAAATATCATTCCTCTTTAGAGATAGAAAACTTAGTGTTTATTAATGAGTATTGTAGGTTATTACGCAATCATTTTATGCATGGATTTTTGTCAGATGAAAGTAAAAGAAAGGCGTTGTGTAACTACAGTGAAAGATTTGGTGGTACAACGTATTATTCCGACATATACTATGAGATCGTCGATAATAGTTTTTTGGTTAAAGTACTGAAGACAGTTTTGGAAATCCTTACTACACTTGACGATGCCCTATGTGAGCAAAGAAATGAATGATTGTTTGTCAAACCCGTCAATGAGTCGCCTTTGATCGCCTCAGACCGTGCGGTTTATTTGGCTAAAAATAGTTAAGAATGGTGTAAGTTGTTGATAGTCAATTGTGAGCCAAGTTTTCAACGAGGATGAGTATTGATAGACTTATATAAGTCTAAATCATTTAATACCAGCGAGATAAGCAAATTTTATTTGTTTGCCTCGCTGGTTTTTTTATTGGTGTTTTAACCAATAGTATAAGAAATAATCGTAGATGAAGTACTGCCCGTTATTGCTGGTTATGATGTCTTTTTCCTGTAAGGCAGACAAACTTCGTTGAACGGCACTGGCAGAGGCGTATGTCAGGAAAGGATTCTTTATCATACTCCCAGCGATTATATGTTTTCTGGTGCCAAAGATAGCCAAATTATTCTGATTATACAAATTTGCGTTACGCATTTTTGTATAATGAAGAACGAGAAGACAAGTTGATAACTTTTGTTTTTCATAGTAAAGAAAACAGGTAAGAATAACTATCTTTGTCAAAAAGTAATCCGATTTTGTAGTTTTTTGCCTCCTTAGTGTGACTTACTATCAGATGACGAATTAAGAATCAAGAAAGAATGAACGATTTAGAACGTGAATTTGAAGAAATGGTCAGGAAGAACCGAGGCACGATTTACACCGTGTGCTACATGTTCTCCAACGACCAAGACGAGGTGGCCGACCTGTTCCAGGAGGTGCTCATCAATCTTTGGAAGAGCCTGCCCTCGTTTGAGGGGCGCAGCGACGTGCGCTCCTGGATCTACCGAGTTAAGTAAGAGAGGTGCTGGCGAAAAATGCGTAATTACGCAAAAAAAGTAAGTGAATATTTCGATATTTCAATAATTCCGCTTATTTTTGCAAACAGAAAATGCGTATTTACGCAGAAAAAGTAAACAACGATGGTAATAAAGTGAGGTTGGCTAAAAATCTATGATTTGCAAAAGAGATGCTAAGGCGTGCTTTACTCCTTTATTTCACTTTCTTGAAATTCAACACCACATCGGAGCCTATGAGATGCCAAGCCATTTCTTTTGCGGAAAGTCTTAGAACATCATATTCGTTCAATTCTGAAGGCGTACCACCGTATTGGCCCTCGAAGATAACCAATCGACGCCCGTGGTCTGTTACCATATAGGTACGCAGAACGGTCCTGTCACCTGTGAAGACATCATACACATAAATGGTGCAATCGCCACATGTTGAAGGAGTGCCTGGCGTAAAAGTGTATTGCACATATCCCTCTGCGACAACACCTTCATCATACACCTGCTCCCAGGTGCCAGCGAGTTGGCCTATTTGCAATTCGTCATCGTCGCTGCTGCAAGAGGCGATGGAGAATGCAGCAAGCATCATGAAGATCATTCTCCAAATCTTCATTGTTTCCATTTTCCCCATAATTAGATGCTTCATTTGTATTTTATGATTGTTCTTTTTTTTACTTTGTACTTATTTCCTTAGTTTGCCAATGCTTTCCAAATAGGAAGTGAACAGCTCCCACTGCCCTTCGTTCTTCTTGATGTTTGCCTTCACCTCGTCCGTGTCGATGAATTGGAGGGGATAGCAGTCGTGCAAATAATAGCGGCCTTGGTGGGGGTCGGTAATCACGTCATAATGCAGAACAAGGTCAGTGTATGTTCTGCTGTCCCAGTCGCCTACAAAACTGCTGACCTCGAACAAGGTATTACCTCCTAAATAGAATTTGATCTGGTGGAAAGGTTCCAAAAACTCGTATGGCTGTTTGTGCATGTCGCGAAACTTGATTTCGCGTGTGGTGGTGTTAAACCATTCGATGTCTTGCTCGGTAAAAACCAGCTGCTCATAACTGTCAGGGCGCGTTCTTGAGTCGATCAAGCCACAGGCGGCTAACATGTGCTCTTCAACTGGGTCGATTATCACGTCCTTTCCGCTTTCTAAACTGTCAAGACTGCAAGCAGCCATCACTGTGCCGACAATGACTATCGCCATCATCCGAGAGAGGGATTTGTTTGGTTTCATATTCTTCAGCGTTTAAAAATATGGGTCTTTCTATTAGTATAGTCCTTCGGACTTTGGAAAGACTGCACGTTTACCATGTAAATCTGATGCCTAATGGCAAGAAGAACGTAAACGGATGCTCCGTGCGATAGGTTTCGATGTCGGTCTTCATCGGGATGTAGTATTGCAGACTCGGCTCTACAAAGAAGCCGATGTTAGGTGTCAAATGGAATTGCAGACCGAGGCCTAAAGTGGTGGAGAATTGCCAGGTTGAGCGGATGGTAGTCTTATCGCTGCCCTCATACAAGCCATTCACATGGAAGTATGAGTTGAGAGTGGAATGGATGGGTATCTCGGTTGTCAGGCCAACACTGCCGTAGATGCCCCATCGTTTTCCTCCATATATATTATATATACCCTTCATGGGGATGCCAAGGTAATGGATGGTCTGCTGCTCGCGTATGGTATTGCCGTCGCCTCCCATCTCAAAGTCAGAGGTCAGGCGGCTGTAGCTGAAACCAGACTCCAGTCCGAAGCGGTGATTCAATCTATATTTCAAAGCCAACGACCATGTGACAGGCATCTGATGGTGGCTCGTGCGCAGGATCTTGTCACTACCCGGGCGATGGGCATTGTTCAGGGCTATGCGCATGATATAGCTGCGAGTCTTTGCACTCACGGCATCAGGATTATTCGCCAGATAGACAGCATAGTCCGACCAGTTGTCAATGCTGCTCGGAGTGCTATAAATGGGTCCTTCACCGGGAGAATACTGAATGTTCGGATCAATATATGGCTTATAGCTGAACGGTTGGTTATAGTTTCTCTGTTCATCGAGTTGCCCTGCGTAAGCCAATTCCAACGACCATTTTTTGTCACCTGTCGTGCTGTTCTCAGGTAAGTCTGGCAATTGCTCTGCCATATCGTAGCGTGGCAGTTCCACTTCCACGTTGCGGACTGTCTTCGTCGTATCGTCCGGTATCGTATCGGAAGGCGGCAGTTTCTCTACTATCATATTGGATAAGGTGTCGGCAGCAGCAACAGAATCCACAGCTTGAGCGATTACGGATGGCAACGAGTCTGTGATGATGAAGGCTGAGTGATGCATGGGCGGCTGGGCACTTACAGGTTCTGTTGTTTGCTTCTTATGGGTTTCCCTATGTTGCGGATGTTTTTTCCCTTTGCTCTCTTCCTGCTTAGCCACAGCAGACTTGTCATTTGGTGTGACCGTCGTACCTCCCTTCCTGAACAAGAAGAACGAAATGGGAATAGTTAACAGAAGGAGTACTGCGGCCCAATATTGCCGCATCATTTTGCGTAGCATCTTCTTCGCCCGTGCCAGTTGTGATGATGACGAATGGGACTCTATCCCCAGCATGTCGGCAATTTCCTTGTGCGACATTCCTTCGAACACCGACAGACGGAACACCTGTCCATAGCCATCAGGTAAGCGGTCAACAAGTTGCATGATATCCTCCAATGGCACACCTTTCATATCGACTTCCCCTTCTGACGTGGCCACTTGTTCTGCTTCTTTAAGCTGTACAACAGGTATTTTTGTCAGGTGGTCTTTATATTTTGAAGCGACATTCCTTGTTATCGACATCACCCATGCCTCTACTTTCCGGTCGTCACGCAGCTTATCGAAAGAGGTGAAGATGATAACGAACGCATCGTGCAGCACGTCGTTGATAGCCTGTTCATCGCTTATATACCGACGGCATACCCCCTTCATCTTCAGGGAGTATGCCTTATACAGTTCTCCGAGGGCATCCTTATCCCCCTGCCTGCAACGTTCTATCAGCCGTGTCACTTCCATCGAAAACATGTAATCTCCATATTAGATGTCCTGATGAGGAGGAAAAGACTGCACGGGGATTCAATCTTTTTCTTGTTCCTGTCCTTTTTTCCTGTTTATATGAAATACGTATGCATAGTTACACTTTCTCAAGTTCCGCATTTGCTCAAGATGGTCTTTTTCAAGTCGCTATTTCAGTTGAAGGTCGTTCATGTGCTCATTTGCCGGCTTGTAATGTAATACGGCTTGTCGGCAGTTCCTTGGCCGTAACGGACAGCGTGGCCTTTCCTGGTTTGCCGTTGTTGCGGATAATGGCGAGAGCCCGCCCCTGCCATACATGATGACGGTTGTCGGAATAGGGATCTTCATCCTTGACATCGGCGTTGCCGACGGCGAGCAGAGTGGCGCAGCCGTTGACCGAGAAGGTCAGCTCGTCGCTGGCCGTAGGCACGACACGGCCTTCAGCATCAACCACCTCCACGGTGATGAATGCCAACGACTGTCCGTCGGCCTTCATACTGGTGCCGCTGGGAGTCAGGCGGATGGCATGCGGTGCCCCCGCGGTCTGTATCTCATATCGTTCATCTCCGCATACGACACGCAGGAGACCTGGCTGATAGGGTAGGGTGAAGATGGCTTTCATTTCTTCAACAGGTTGTTCGCCAACCAACTGGTCGTTCAGGTAAAGGCTGGCTTTCGGCCCGCGGCAGTAGACTTCCACTTCGATGGGTTTACCCTCCCATCCCGGCCAAGTCCAACTCTCCTGCGTCGGCCATGTGCCCCACATGGTGGTCTTCACCTTGCCGCGATAACCATCCGGTTCGCGAACGGCCATATAGGTGCTCCCGCCATTCCATAGCAGGTCGCGGTAATGGCTGATGGGCTTGCGCTGGCCCGTCAGGTCGACATCTCCGCAATAGGCGGCATGCCAGGGGTAGAGAGGACGTTCCCAAGACTCGCCTGCCACTTCGCCCTCATAATAATAGCGTCCGATACCCGACTCTCCCAGATAGTCGAGTCCCGTCCATACGAAATCGCCGAGTATGTAGGTGTGGTCCATCGCCCATCGGTAGTTGCGCCAGGCATCACGAGGAAAACTCTCCGTCTGCATCATCACCCTGTCGGGCACTCGCTCATGGTCGCCCTCGGCCTTGAATATCATATAGTTATAACCCATGATGTCGAGCTCGGCGGCCAAGGGATCGTAGATGTCCCAGTCGCTGTCCCAAGCCGCCAAGGCCGAGGTGACGGGACGGTGCTGGCCGTCGATGGACCGGATGCGTTCGGCCATTTGGTGAGCGGTCTTCACCACCTCGATTTTCTTCCTTTCAATCACCTCGTTGCCAATGCTCCAACAGAAGATGCTGGGGTGCAGCCGGTCGCGGAGCACCATGGCGTCGATGTCGCGTTGCCACCATTCGTCTATCAAGGTGTGATAGTCGAAGTCGTTCTTCTTCTCACGCCAACCGTCGAATGACTCGTCGATGACCAACAAGCCGAGTTCGTCGCAGGCATTCAGGAATGCTTCTGAAGGGGGATTGTGCGAGGTGCGCACGGCGTTGAACCCAGCCTCTTTCATCAACCGAGCCTTGCGATACTCTGCATCGTCATAGGCCGCAGCGCCCAGGATGCCGTTGTCGTGATGCAGACAGGCTCCGTTCATCTTGATGGGGCGGCCGTTGAGCAACAGTCCGCGTTGGGCGTCGTATTCAATGGTGCGGATGCCGTAACGCACATTGATGCGGTCGCCATCGGGAATGGACAGTTCGGTTTGGTAGAGATAGGGGTCGTCGGGCGACCACAAACGGGGTTGGGCCACCTCGATGGAGCGTTGGATGGGATAGGTCGTCCCGTCTTCGCGGATTACGGTGGCGCTCAGTTCCACATGATGGGTGTCGGGGATTGTCACTTGTACACTCCAATCGTCGATGTAGGTCTTGGGTGTGGTCACGAGCCACACATTGCGGTAGATGCCCGATCCCGTATACCAACGGCAGTTCTTCTGTTGTGAGTTGTCCACACTGACCACGATTTCATTGCGCCCACTCTTTACGTAAGGGGTGACGTCCACCCAGAACGAGGAGTAGCCATAGGGCCATCCTCCGGCCTCATGACCGTTGACGAACACTCGGGCGTTCATATAGACGCCCTCGAAGTAGAGACGTATCTTCTTGCCCTCGTATGCCTTGCCCAGGGTCAGCACACGACGGTACCATCCTTTGCCCGTGGGCAGGTAGGCCCCGTCGTTGCCGGCGGGCGCGTGGGCGTCAAACCGTTGCTCTATGCTCCAGTCGTGGGGCAGTGTCACACTACGGGCGTGAGTGAAGTCGCTGTCGTTTTGTACGAACTGCCACTGGTCGTTGAGCAATTGCTTACGCTGCAGGGTGGCTGCCTCGGCCATGCCCATGATTGTTGTCATCAATATCGTGGCCAACAACCATCTTGTCGCTGCTTTCTTATTCATTTTCCTTCCTTTTTGTCTTTTATGGTCACAAAAATACGAAATAAAACCGTAACGATGTCATGGAGTTGTTACAAATAGTTTCAGCTACGTGTGCTTTTCCGTTTTTTCGTTGTCCCCTTTGCCTTATTTATGTTTTGTAACCGAATCGTAACAATTTCGCAACGTTATCGTAACGGCTTTTTCTTGATGGCATAGCCCAATCTCTATAATTTTGCAGTCAAAATCAGAAGTAATGGAAACGGGACAAAGTTATTTGATGATAGCACTGCGTGTGCTCGGCGCATTGGGACTGCTTATCTATGGTATGAAGATGATGAGCGAGGCGCTCCAAAAGATGGCAGGACCACAGCTGAGGCATATCCTGGCGAAGATGACCACCAACCGGTTTACAGGTATGCTCACAGGCACTTTCGTCACATGCGCCGTACAATCGTCGTCGGCTACCACCGTGATGACCGTTTCCTTCGTGAGTGCGGGACTGCTGACCTTGGGACAGGCTATCTCAGTCATCATGGGAGCGAACATCGGTACGACGCTCACGGCCTGGATTATGTCGCTGGGCTATTCCGTCGACCTGACCAATGTGGTGTTTCCTGCCTTTATAGTAGGTATGTTCCTTATTTATAAGGGGCGGTATCGTTATGTGGGCGATTTCCTTTTCGGTATAGCCTTCCTTTTCTTTTCGCTGGTCATGCTCAGCTCGGCAGGCAAGGACTTAGACTTGGAACACAATGAGACGGTGATCCAATTCTTCGCTTCGTTCGACACCAACAGCCATCTCACCATCTTGGCGTTTCTGGGCATAGGCACATTCATCACTTGCGTCATACAGTCGTCGGCGGCCGTCATGGCCATCACCATCCTGCTTTGTTCTACGGGCGTGCTGCCTATCTATCTGGGTATAGCACTGGTGATGGGCGAGAATATCGGCACCACGGCGACGGCCAACCTCGCGGCATTGGGTGCAGGCACCCAGGCGCGCCGGGCGGCTTTGGCCCATCTGCTGTTCAATGTGTTTGGCGTGATATGGGTGCTCGCCGTCTTCTATCCCTTCGTCAATATGGTGTGCCATCTTGTTGGTTACAATCCCGCCGAAGGAGGCCAGACAGAGCGGTTGCCGGTGGTGCTGGCCATGTTCCACACCTGTTTCAATGTGACCAACACTGCCATCCTCATCGGACTGGTGCCGCAGATAGAACGGGTGGTGTGCTGGCTCTTACCCGGCAAGGAGGAGGTGCAGCAAGACGAGTTCCGTCTGAAATACATCCAGGCCAATCTGGTGCAGACACCGGAGATTTCCGTGCTGCAAGCGCAGAGAGAGACGGCACGTTATGCCGAAAAAGTCCATCAGATGTTCGGCAAGGTCCAGCTCTTGTTTTCCGAGGACGACTCCAAGCAGTTTGCAGACCGTTTCGCCCAGGTGGAGCGCGAGGAGGACTTCTCCGACCGCATGGAACTGGAAATAGCCCGCTTCCTGGAACATGTGGGCGACGACCATCTGAGCAATGATACGAAACAGAAGATACGCCAGATGATGCGTGAGGTGGGTGAGCTGGAGTCCATCAGCGATGCCTGCTACAATCTTGCCCGCATTCTTCAGCGCCGTGAGCAAAGTGGGAAAAAGTTTACAAACCAGCAGGCTTACGATATCAAGGAGATGATGGATCTTTGCGACCATGCGCTGCGGCAGATGTGTGTCGTCATGCATGGGCACCGTAATGAACATGATATCAGTGATTCCTACCGCATAGAGAAAGATATCAACAACATGCGCGACCGACTGAAAAACGCCAACATCGAAGCGGTGAACGACCATCAATACGATTATTCCGTAGGCACGTTGTTCGGCGACCTCATCGGCGAGCTGGAAAAACTCGGCGACTACGTGGTCAATGTCGTGGAAGCGCGATTTGGAAAGTAAACGACAACCTCATTGGTATTTTTTTTGCAGAAAACACGCATTTTCTTTCGTTACCTCAAAAAACGATATGTTTTTATTTGTTTTTTGAAAAAAAAACGTATTTTTGCAAATGAAACTACATCTAGAAACGAAAAAGCGGTGATAAAGGTCTTGTGAGGCCTTCCGGCAGCCGAGATAACAAAGGTTTGTAAGATATTTGAATATCCTGACTTGATGATTTGTTTGTCAAGGTGTTCCGTTGTCGGTATACCCCTAATCATGCTATGATGACTAATAATTATAAAAACCTATGAACGTTTGTAGTATTGCTAAGCAACTGACTGCCAAATGCAGGACTGTTGCCATTCTAATCGCTTTGGCTTCTGCCGTCATCGTCAATGCGCAGGATGTCAAAGTCTATGGTGTCGTTACTGACGCTGAGACGGGCGAAGAGATTATCGGAGCTACCGTACAGACCAGTAACCAGAGTGCGGCAGCCATCACCGACATCGACGGTAAATACCAGATCACGGTGAAGGCGGGCCAGGAATTGCGCTTCTCTTACATCGGCTACGCCACACAAAGTGTGACCGTGCGTAAGGCCGGAGAGCTGAACATCACACTTCGGACCGACGAGAACATGCTCGACCAGGTGGTCGTCGTGGGTTACGGTACGATGAAACGGTCCGACCTGACCGGCTCGGTGGCGAGCATCGACGAGAAAGCCATCAAGCAGGGTGTGAACACCTCGGTCGAACAAGCCATGCAGGGACGTATCGCCGGTGTGGCCGTGACACAGAACTCCGGTGCGCCGGGTGGCGGTATCTCCGTGCAGATACGTGGTATCAACTCGTTGAACGGCAATGAGCCGCTCTATGTGATCGATGGTATAGCCATGTCGGGACAGACATCCGACAATACCAGCGTGATGGCCTCCATCAACCCCAGCGACATCACCAGCATCGAGGTGCTCAAGGATGCCTCCGCCACCGCCATCTACGGCTCGCGTGCCTCCAACGGTGTGGTGCTCATCACCACCAAGCGCGGACAGGAGGGCAAGGCCAAACTCACCTACGAGGGCTACATGGGATGGCAGTCGATGCCCAAACGTCTCGATGTGATGAACTTGCCCGAGTTCGCCAAGTTCTATAACGTGAGGGCGGAGATCTACGGCTATGGCAAGCGTGAGGAGTTGCAAGACCAGAGCCTGCTCACCAACGGTACCAACTGGCAGGACGAACTGTTCAGCACTGCTTTCATGCACAACCACCAGGTCAACGTCAACGGCGGTAACAAGGACATGCACTACTCCTTCTCCGGAGGTTATCTCGATCAAGACGGTGTGGGTGTGGGTTCCTCGTTCCGCCGCGTCTCCTTCCGTGGCAACTTCGACACGATGATCACCGATTGGTTGCAGATAGGCATCAACACCGCCTATTCGAGCACCAAGCAGGTGATTACCTTCGATGAGAACAATGTCATACAGACCGCCCTCGTTCAGTACCCCGACATGTCAGCACGCAACCCCGATGGCAGTTGGGACTTCGGTACCAACCTGGAGCACAACTACAACTCGAACCCGCTGTTCGAGGCTGAGATGAAAGACAACAACCGCAACGGCCAGCAGTTCGACTATAACGTCTACGCCAACATCACGCCCATCAAGGGACTCACCCTGCGCGTGGAATACGGTGGCAACCGCAGCTGGGGACAGACCTTCTTCTTCCGTCCCAACTACGATACGGCACAGCAGCATATCGAGTCGCAACTCACACGTGGCAACTCACGCAATAAGTATGAGTCGTTCAAACAATACCTCACCTACGACTTCAATGTCACCGAAGCCCATCATTTCCAGGTCATGGCCGGACACGAGACCCAGGAAGGTGCATGGTATAACGACTCCATGGGAAGAAAGGGTTACATCACCGATGCCGTGAAGAGCATCTCCGTGGGCGATGCCTCCACAGCATCAAACAACGACCAAGGAGCCGACTGGGCCATCGAGTCTTACTTCGGTCGTCTCAACTACAACATGCTCGACCGTTATCTCCTCACCGCCACGCTGCGTGCCGATGGCTCGTCGAGCTTCGGACCCGACAACCGCTGGGGTTACTTCCCCTCCGTGGCCCTGGCATGGCGTCTGAGCAACGAACCGTTCATGGAGAGCACCCACTCCTGGCTCAGCAATGCCAAGGTGCGTCTGGGTTGGGGTCTCGTGGGTAACCAGAGCGTGGGCAGTTACGCCTACGGTGTGACGATGAAGAATGCCGTCACCGCATGGGGTACCGGCTATTACAACGGCAACTTCGGCAATGAAGACTTGAAATGGGAATCGACCAAGGCATGGAACGTGGGTCTCGATCTTTCCTTCCTCAACAACCGCATCGAGTTCATCGTCGACGCTTACCTGAAGAAGACCGACAACCTGCTCATGGATGCAGCCCTACCTTATTATATTATCAACAACACAGGATGGATGGGTATCTCGGCTCCCAAGGTGAACACGGGTGCCATCGAGAACAAGGGTATCGAGTTCACCCTCAATACCGTGAATATCTCCACCAAGGACTGGCAGTGGCGCACAGGCATTACCTTCTCGCTCAACCGCAACAAACTGACAGCCCTGAGCAGTGATGAGGGAACCATTCCCGGCAACCTGTCTGCTGACGGCGGCGAGACCTACACCCTGTCTGAGATTGGTGGGCCGGTAGGACGTTTCTACGGCTATAATGTCATCGGCATGTTCAACAATGAGAGCGACTTCTACCAGAAGAACTCCTTGGGTGAGTTCCTGCTCGACCAGAACGGCAACCGCATCCCCGTGGCACGTCCGGCGGAGGACCTCGACCACGACGTGTACCCCATACAACAGCGTGGTATCTGGGTGGGTGACTATATCTTCGAGGATGTGAACGGCGACGGCAAGATCACCACCGCCGACCGTAAGTACATCGGCGACCCCAACCCCGACTTCACCTTCGGTATCAACAACACCATCACCTGGCGTGACCTCGAACTCAGCTTCTTCATCAACGGTAGCGTGGGCAACGACATCTACAACGCCGTGAAGATGAAGCACAGCGACCCCACCGCCTGGGGCAATAAACTCAAGATGGTGAACGACTACGCGCAGATCGGCCTGATCAATCCCGAGGGCTCGGCCAACGACATCACCAACGTCTATGTGCTGAACCCCGAGACGGCGCAGACTCAGCGCATCAGCGTGAGCGGCGAGAGCCAGAACGACAACAACCGTATCTCCAACCGTTTCGTCGAGGACGGCTCGTACCTCCGTCTGAAGAGCCTCTCCTTGGCATATAACCTGCCGAAGAAGTGGTTGAGCAAACTGAAGATCGACTGGATGCAGGTCTATGCCAACGTGCAGAACCTGTTCACCATCACCGGCTACGACGGCTACGACCCGGAAATCGGTGCCAACGGACAGAGCGTGCTCCTGCAGGGTATCGACTTTTATCGTTATCCCTCCTCACGTATTTTCACCTTCGGTCTCAAGTTGAACTTTTAATTGAATACTATCATGAAATATATCAAATATAATAAGGTGGCATTGGCCTTGGCTTCGCTCTGCATACTGTTCTCCACCAGTTGCAGCGACGATTTCCTGGATCGTACTCCTACCAACAGTTATACCGCCAACACCTACTACACCAGTGACGAGGCCATCATTAAGGCCACCGAACCGCTGTACAATTATGCTTGGCATGGTTACAACGAGCGAGCCATCGTGGGCATCGGCTCCTTCCGTGCCAATGATGCGTGGAGCCCCTATCTGTCAGGCGAATACGCCCGTTTCACCATCACCGGTCTGACGAAGGACCTGGTGAACGCATGGTCGTCGCTCTACATGGTGGTCACCATGTCGAACCAACTCATCAGCGACCTCGACAGATACAAAGCCTTGGAAAATCCGAATGTGAGCGAGAGCGTGGTCAACCAAGCCAAGGGCGAGGCGATGCTCATGCGCGGCTGTGCCTATTTCTACCTGCTCCGCGGATGGGGCGAAATAATCCTGTTCGAAGACAATGATGAAGTAATCAACAATCCAGTGCGTCCGCTGAACACGGAGAGCAGCGTGCTGAAGTTCATCATCCGCGACTTCGAACGTGCCGCTGAACTGCTGCCTGAACGGGGTGCCAACTACCACCCCTCACGCTATGTGGCCAAAGCCTTGCTCGCCAAGGCACTGCTTGCCCAAAGCGGATGGCAGGATGGTGGAAGCAATAGGGATGGCCTGCGCGACGAGGCTACGCTCAAGCGTGTGGTCAGCCTGTGCGACGAGGTGATCAACTGCGGGCAATATAAGTTGCTCGACGACTATGAAAACCTGTTCCGCCCCCAGTTCAACGACAATGAGGAGACTCTGCTGGCCATGCGCTGGGGTGACCCGCTCATCGATGATTACGCCTCACACAACAACCTCATCAGCGACCTCGCCTGGAGTGATGTGTGCGACGTGCAAGTATGGGGCGGCTCCCTACATGCCTCCGTCGATATGCTCGACTATTACAACGAGGAACCGAAGGACTCCTTCCGCCTGCGTGCCAATTTCTTCACGCCGGGACGTTACTACAGTTATATCTGGACGGAGAAGGGTGGATATACCTATAATGTGAACTGGGCGCAGGCCAAGAAGGGTGTGGTAGGTACGAAGGCCGACTGTGACGGACACCTAGCACAGCAGGCCTCGCCACTCAATACCTATATCATCCGTCTGGCCGATGTCTACCTGATGAAAGCGGAAGCGCTATTAGGCAACAACGAGTCGACCTCCGACGCCGAGGCCCTCGCCGCCTTCAACGCCACACGTATCCGTGCCAAACTGGATCCGAAGACCTCGTTCTCCTTCGACGACCTGATCCGCGAGCGACGCATCGAGTTCTGCTTGGAGTACAACAACTGGTATGAGATGGTGACCTGGTACCGCTGGAAGCCGCAAACCATGCTCAACTTCTTCAACCACAAGCAGCACCGCGCCTTCATGCTCAACTCGGGCGATGTGGTGCTCAATGAAGACAAGACCCTCTCTTACCGCTGTATCTACCCAGGACAGGGTGCTTGGTATTTCAACGATGAAGAGGGACACTGCCTGTGGAACGACCGCATGACGGTTTCGAACGATGACAACACTACCGTGATGACAAAAGCCGAGGGCTATACCTACGATGTGGATGCACTGGCGGCCGCCAAGGGTGCCGACTACCAACCCATCGTGCTGACCGAGGGCAATATCTTCATGCCTTACCCCGAGGCCGATGTCATTCAGAACAGCAACTTCAACGCGCCGGCGGTGGATTATACTTCTCCCGCTGTCGACTATGATTTCGGAGAATAAAAACGTATCTATAAATCAATAGTTATGACTACAATGATAAAGAGAATCAGTGGCTGCCTGCTCATGGTGGCGCTGTTCATAGCACCGCAATTATTGTTCACCTCATGTAGCGACGATGATTCATCGGGTGGCGGTACACCTGAAATCACGGGTGTGCGCTCCTGCGACCCCGCCACTGCCGACAGCCTCTTCACCAAGGCATCGCCCGGACAGGTCATCGCCATCATCGGCCACAACCTGAGCCATGTGATGAAGGTGTACATCAACGACCAGGAGGTGTACTTCAACCCCAACATGAATACCGACCATAGCATTATCGTCAGTGTGCCCACAGAGAAGAACGGTTTCAAACTCACCGCCTTCAACAGCGACCTGAAGGATGAGATACGTGTGGAAACTACTCACGGCACCTGCACCTATGCCTTCAAGATTAACGCCGGCTACCCAAGCCTACAGCGCATCGCTGCCAAATATCCGCGCGAGACGGGCGACCTGATCAATGTCTATGGATTGAACCTCACCGACATCGAGGAGGCCTATTTCACCAGCCTCACCTCCGAGGAGATAGCCGAACTCAAGAGCGGCGAGGAGATCGGGGGCACACATGTGGCCATCGCCGACTTGAAAACCATACGCAAAGACCGTGGGCTCAACGCCATGACCAATGCCTATGAGACACAGTCGCAACTGGCGTTCAACCTACCCGACCTGCCCTTCACCGAGGGTACGCTGGTCATCGTCACGGCGGGAGGTACCACCTATATCCCGTATTCCAAGAATCCGGGCAAACCCGTCATACTCTTCGTGTCGAACGACATGCCGCAGATCGGCGAAAAACTGTTTATCGCCGGACGTGAGTTCGTCGGGGTATCGAGCGTGGCTTACGGCGACGTGACCCTTTCGCCGGATGAGTTCGAGGTGGCGGAATCGGAAGATACCATCTTCGTCGACTTCGCCAAGAAACCCAGTGCGGGTAGCGCGACGACTCTTACCGTGACCACCCTGGGTGGCGAGGTCACCATGGAACGCTTCTACGACTACAGTACCATCCTGACCACCTTCGACGGCGATGCCATCGATAACGGATGGGGACCGAACGCTTCCTACGTCGACAGTGGTACCGACGATGGCGTCTATGCTTACATCTATGTGCCCGAAGAAGGACTACAGTGGTGGGGCCAGATGGTCTACTTCCGCAAGGACTGGAACGGCAACTCCTTCCCGCTGTCAGATAATATTCCCGACGATGCATCTGCCGACGAGGTGTACCTGACGATGAACACCTATAGCGAGTCCGACTACAACAATGGCACGTTCGGCGGATACATACGTTATATGATCCAGCCCATTGGCGATGCGGAGAACGAATACAACAACCATATCGGATGGCTGAACTATGATGAGCAGCTCGTTGAGTTCGAAGGAACAATCCTGGGCGACATCAACGGTCAGGCTCCTACCGGCAAGTGGTACCGTCATGTGTTGCCGCTGAGCAAGTTCGCTTGCTACAAGGGACTGAAGTATTCTGAGATCAAGACCGTGGGCCTCAATCAGTTCCGCATCCAGAGTATCAACCAGAGTACTACCCGTGGCAAGGTCGATGTCAAGCTCGACAATGTGCGTGTCATCTACATTCCCAAAAAATAAAAACCATCAAGCATTAAGGATATGAAAACCAAGAATGTATATTATAGCGTTCTCCTATTCTTCGCCGCCCTGTCGCTTTACAGCTGCACCGATGTGGAGAACAAGGAGAGCTACACCGGACGGTCCGAAGGTCCCGCCACCAAACTCAATGTGCTGCGCAATGATTCGCCCGTAGGCGATGCGCTTGAGTTCAGCATGGGCACCACAAGCATCATCCTCGGAGTGGAATGCGACGGCGACTGGACGGCGGAGGTCAACAGCGACTGGGCCGACGTGAGCAACCATGCCGGCTACGGCTATTTCGACCGCAACTCCTACCTGAAACTGATCGTCAACAAGAACGAAGGCGACGCGCGCTCCACTACGCTCACCTTCAAGAGCGGCTCGCTGACACGCACCATCACGCTGAACCAGAAGGGTACGGGCACCGACCCGGGCGACACCTTCCCCAGTTCGTACACCACGCTCGAGAACTTCAAGATGGGTTACAACCTGGGCAACACGCTCGACTCATGGCCCGTGGGTGACTGGTGGATACCAGAGGGAAAGTCGCCTACCGACTGGGAACAGGGATGGGGACAGCCCATCACCACACCGGAAATCATCAATGCCATCGCCGAGCGGGGCTTCAATGTCATCCGCGTACCGGTCACCTGGGGACCGCATATGGATGAGGATGGCAATGTGGATGCCGAATGGATGGCCCGTGTCAAGGAGATAGTGGATATGGTGATCGACGCCGGCTGCTATTGCATCGTCAACGTGATGCACGACACGGGTGCCAGCAGCACGGCTTGGCTCATCGCCAACATGGATGTTTATCCCACCGCCTCTGTGAAATACAAGAAGTTGTGGACGCAGATTGCCAACACCTTCCGCGACTATGGCGACCATCTGCTCTTCGAGAGCTTCAACGAGATTCTCTTCACCAACAGCAATGACGGATGGACGGCTCCTGCCGCTGGCGACGGTGCCTATGAGGCCATACGCAAGTATCATCAGGACTTCGTCGATGCTGTGCGTGCTACGGGTGGCAACAATGAGTTCCGCAACCTCGTCATCAATCCCTACTCGGCGGGCAACAGCCAGGTGGTGCTCGATGAGATGGTGGTGCCGCAGGACAAACACTCCAACCACATCATGATGTCGGTTCACAGCTACGACCCCTATAACTTCTGCAACAACAATGGCGAATGGAACACGTTCATCTTCGATAATACTTGCACCAAGGAGGTCGACGATGTGTTCAACCGCGTGATGACCTGCGCCAGCAACCTCGGTATTCCCGCCTTCTTCGGCGAGTTCGGCGCCATCGATGCCGATAAGGACCTGGCCGAGCGTGTGAAGTACGCCAAGTATCTGGCGGAGAAGTTCAAGGCCAACGGCACCACCGGTCTGTGGTGGATGGGTCTGATGGAACGTAAGACACTCGTTTGGTATGAGGACGATATTGTGAAAGCCTTGTTCGGCGAATAACGTTCGTTTCATGGATAAGAAAGAGGGATGTGCTTTTTGGCACATCCCTCTTTTGTTTGCAAAAATATAGCTTTTTTGGTATTTCTTCTCAATATCCTACCAAGATATATTTCTTTTTGAGGAAAATCAAGTATCTTTGCAACATAATCGGTTCTTTTTGAGCGACAACCTATTAGCTGACATTAAAATAGAATAATATGAAAATAATGAAGAAATGGGCCGTTGTGGCCGCTTTGCTCGCCATGGTCGTACTGCCAGGAAAAGCACAGAAATGGGAACATCTTGCCGATACCCCGCAGATGGGGTGGAGCACATGGAACAAGTTTCAGGGCAACATCTCTGAAGACATCATCAAGGGCATTGCCGATGCGATGGTGGAAAGCGGGCTGCGTGATGCCGGCTACATCTATATCAACATCGACGATTGTTGGCACGGTAAGCGTGATGCCGATGGGTTCATACAGGTCGATGCCGAGAAATTTCCCAATGGCATGAAAGCCTTGGCCGACTATGTGCATGCCAAGGGCCTCAAACTGGGTATCTACAGTGATGCGGGCACGGAGACATGTGGCGGTATGCCGGGGTCGCTCGGCCATGAATACCAGGATGCCTTGCAATACGCACGCTGGGGTGTTGACTACCTGAAATACGACTGGTGCAACACACCCAATATCAATCCGCAGGGAGCCTATCAGCTCATCAGCGATGCGCTCAGGGCTTCGGGCAGACCTATTTTCCTGAGCATGTGCGAGTGGGGCAACAGTGCGCCGTGGAGATGGGCGTCGGCGGTGGGCCATTCCTGGCGCACCACACCCGATATATGGTGTAATTTCGATTCGCTCAAGGTGTTCGACGCCGGCTACACACAGTTCGGCGTCATGCAGTGCATACAGTTCAACGACTCGCTTCGCAAATACGCCGGCGTAGGGCATTGGAACGACCCCGACATGCTCGAGGTGGGCAACGGCATGACGGAGAACGAGGATCGTGCCCATTTCACCATGTGGTGTATGATGGCCAGCCCGCTCATCCTCGGCAACGACCTGCGCAACATGAGCGAGGCCACACGGCGCATCATCCTCAACCGCGATATGATAGCCATCGACCAGGATAGGTTGGGTGTGCAGGGCCTGCATTACTGCGACCGCGACGGTTTGGCCTTCTGGTTCAAGCCGCTCGACAATGGCGACTGGGCTTTCACCATCCTCAACCCTACAGGCCACGATATCTCTTACTCCCTCAATTGGCAGGACTTCAACCTCACCGACCAGGAGGTGAGCGGTCGCAGCACATCTTTCGACACCCAGGTGTATCGTGTGTATAATCTCTGGACACATAAGCAGGAAGGGAAAACCTCTGTCAAGAACAAGACCGAACGGAAAATCACCGTCAAGAGCCGCGATGTGGTTTCCTACCGGCTCATCAAAGGCGTTTCAAAATAAATTTTTATAACCGTAACTGTTTTTTCATTTTATGAATACATACAGATGTCCTCGTTGCGGCAATGTCTTGACAGGCAACGCTGCTTTCTGCCCGCATTGCGGAACACGTATCGGTGTCGCCAATCCCCCGGCCGGCGACAAGAAGAGCAATGCTTGGCTCTATGTACTGATAAGCTTGCTGCTGGCAGCCTGTCTCGGTGTGGGATCGTGGCTGCTCTTCTCCGATAAGGAAGGGGCGAAGCAGCCATCTAAGGGCGAACCCCTCACCGTCGAGGCCAAGGCCAAGGCGCAAGAACGCACTGCCGATGAGGCGGCGGGTAAAACCGGTGAGATGGCTGTCGCTGGCTCGGCGGATAGTGCATCAGGACAAACGTCTTCTTCGCAGCAGACTGCCGCACCCTCGAGGCAACCACAGTCTTCGGAGGCAGGGGTGTACATGGGCCTCTGGGGACAGATCGGCGATTCCAACGATGTGGAATTCGAAATGAACGGCCAGACGGGTTACTACAGCTACAACCGTAACGGCCAAGCCAGCGGGCGGCGCACCCTGCGACTGGTGTCTTACGACCCGTTGTCGGGCCGCTGCATCATCGATGCCTTCGCCCAGGGCAAGAATATCGGCAAGTTCGACGGCACGTTCACCGAGATAGATGAGGTTGACGACGAGGGCGCACACCATTACGGACAGTCCTACACCGGCAAATTCATCAGCACCAACGGAGCCAAACTCGACTTCATGCTCTACTTCGATTAAGTACTAAACTCCCACCCGATACAATAAATCGCCGACACTTTCGTTATTATCACGTGTTGGCAAGAAAAATACGTATCATCTTGGCATTGTCGCTGGCCGTGACCACGGCTTCAGCGCAGTATGACCCTAACTTCGCCCATTATTGGGCGATGGAGACCTCGTATAACCCCGCCGCAGCGGGAAAAGACTCGAAACTCAATATCGCGGGTGCTTATGCTCTCAATTTCGCAGGCTTCGAGAATAATCCCCGGACGATGTTTGTGGGCGCCGACATGCCGTTCATGTTCCTCAACTCCGTCAATGGCGTGGGACTGCAATTCCTCAACGACCAGATAGGTTTCTTCACCCACCAGCGCATCTCAGTGCAATACGACTTGCAGAAAAGGTTGTTCGGGGGAACCATCAGCATCGGGGTGCAGGCCGGCTTGCTGTTGGAGAACATGGATGCTTCCGATATCGTACTGCCAGAAGAGGATTCCGACCCTGTGTTCTCTACCAGCGAGGTGAAGGGACAGCAACTCGACCTGGCCGTGGGATTGTATTACAAGCGTGGGCCGTGGTATCTTGGAGCCTCGGTGTTACACCTGAACTCACCCAAGGTGGAACTGGGTGAAACCAATGAGATACAAATCGACAGGACGTATTATTTTACTGCTGGATACAATATTAAATTAAGAAATCCGTTTCTTACTATACACCCCACAGCCATGTTCAAATACGATGGGGTGGGGTATCGCGGCGATGTGACGGCCCGACTGCAATACACACATGAGAAGAAAATGTTCTACGCAGGTGTGGGATATAGTCCCACCAATTCCGTCACCGCATATATCGGAGGCAGCCTGCATGGCGTCAACATCGGCTACAGCTATGAGATGTACACCGGAGGCATAAGTATAGGGAACGGCAGCCATGAGCTGTGCATAAGATACCAGACAGATATCAATTTGGTGAAAAAAGGAAAGAACAAACATAAAAGCGTGAGAATCCTTTAGATTATGAAGACAAGAAATATGATTGTGGGCTTGGGACTGCTCACCGTAACCACGCTGACCGCTTGCTTCGGAGGTAAGTCGGCATCGTCGTCCGGAAGGGGTGGCGAGGTCGTCGGCGTGGCTGGGCGTGGGTTCGCCGAACCCGCGCCGTATGGCATGACCCTGGTCAAAAGAGGATACCTCAGGATGGGTATCGACAAACAGGACAGTCTGTGGGGCAAGGAAACACCGGTGAAAGACGTGTCGGTGGATGGTTTCTGGATGGATGAGACGGAAGTGACCAACTCGGAGTACAAGCAGTTCGTGTATTGGGTGAGAGACTCCATCCTCCGCGAACGACTCGCCGATCCTTCCTATGGCGGCGATGAGTCGTATAAGATCACCGAAGACAAGAACGGCGACCCCGTCACCCCTCACCTCAACTGGAAGAAAGCCTTGCCGCGCAAACCCAATGAGGATGAACTCAGGGCCATCGAGAGCCTGTATGTCACCAATCCCGTCACAGGCGAGAAACTGTTGGATGCCAGCCAGCTCAACTATAAATATGAGGTGTACGACTATACGGCGGCTGCCCTGCGCCGCAATAGGCTCAATCCCGAGGAGCGCAATCTCAATACCGATGTGACCGTCAACCCCGACGAGGTGGTCATGATCTCCAAGGACACCGCTTATATCGACGACGAGGGACGGATTGTGCGCGAGACCATCAACCGTCCGCTCTCCGGGCCGTGGGATTTCCTCAATACCTATATAGTGAACGTTTATCCCGACACCACATGCTGGGTGAACGATTTCCGCAACTCCGACAACGAGATGTACCTGCGCACCTATTTCTCCAACCCTTCCTACAACGACTATCCCGTGGTAGGAGTCACTTGGGAACAGGCTGAGGCGTTCTGCGCATGGCGTACCGACTACCTGCTCAAGGGTCTGGGGCGCGAGGCTCGCTATATACAGCGCTACCGACTGCCCACAGAGGCGGAATGGGAGTATGCCGCGAGAGGAAAGGAAGGCAATGAGTTCCCATGGGAAAACGAGAGCGTGAAAAACGGCGATGGCTGTTTCTTCGCCAATTTCAAACCCGACAAGGGTAACTATACCAAGGATGGCAACCTCATCACCAGCAAGGTGGGTATCTATTCGTCCAACTCCAACGGCCTGTTCGACATGGCAGGCAATGTGGCGGAATGGACCAGCACCATCTACACCGAGGCGGGAGTGGATGCCATGAACGACCTCAACCCCCAGCTTGATTACAAGGCGGCCAAGGAAGACCCTTACCGGCTGAAGAAGAAAAGCGTGAGGGGAGGCTCGTGGAAAGATCCCGAATCATATATCCGGGCGGCCTGGAGAACTTGGGAATACCAAAACCAACCGCGCTCATATATCGGATTCCGTTGTGTTAGAAGCCTGGCTTCATCAAGTAGTACGAAACAGAAAAAAAGTAAGAAAAGCAAATGACCAAGTACAGTAAATACAATATCGTCTACAGGTTGCAGAAATGGATGGACAGCGTGCCTGGACAGACATTCCTCAACTATGCCTACAGCTGGGGTGCATCAATCGTGATCTTGGGCACGTTGTTCAAGCTCACCCACCTTCCGGGCGCCAATCTCATGCTTTTCCTGGGTATGGGCACCGAGGTAGTGGTGTTCTTCCTCTCCGCTTTTGACCGTCCGTTCGACAAGACGGCCATCGGCATGAATCTCAAGACGCATGTCGACGAGGAACCCGCCGAGAGTGAGGAGCCCGAGGTGGGCATCACCGAAGGCGAGGCTCTGCAAGGAGGTGTGCAAGGTGGCGTAGCAGGCGGCACGGTCATCATCGGCAATGTCGGTGGAGGCGGCCAGGTGGCAGCTGCTTATGCTCCGCAAGAGGGCGAGAGTGGCCAGATGGCTGCCGCCCCGGAGGGTGGTGCCATCGCAGGTGGTGTCGTAGGAGGCGGCCCCGTGGTCGGTGGTTCTGTCACCGTTCCCGCATGGGTCGACCAACAGCAACAGGTGTCGCCCGAGATGGCCGAGGCTACAGGCAACTATGTAGAGGAACTCAAGAAACTGACCGAGATGCTGGGCAAGGTGAGCGAGCAGAGTGCACGCCTGACCCGCGACTCCGAGGAGATGGAAAACCTCAACCGTACGCTGACCGGCATCTGCAAGGTCTACGAGATGCAGCTTAAGAGCGCCAGCCAGCAAATCGGAACCATCGACCAAATCAACGACCAGTCGAAGAAGATGGCTCAGCAGATTGAGCAACTCAACAAGATTTATGCCCGCATGATCGAGGCTATGACCGTCAACATGCGTTCCGCGGCTCCTGCCCCAGCCAACAACGAACCCATCATTTAGCATCCATCCCAAACAGAAGCAATGGCTATAAAGAAAAGACCCGTCTCGCCACGCCAGAAGATGATCAACCTGATGTATGTCGTCTTGATGGCTATGCTCGCCTTGAACATCTCCACCGAGGTGCTCAATGGCTTCACCATCGTGGAGGAGAGCCTCAGACGGACCACGGCCAACTCGTCGAAGGAAAACCTGGCCATGTTCCAGGATTTCCAGCAACAGATGAAGGACAATCCTGCCAAGGTGAAGATGTGGTTCGACAAGGCACAAGAGGTGAAACAGATGAGCGACTCGCTTTACAACTTCGCTCAGTCGCTCAAGGAGGCCATCGTCAAGGAGGCGGATGGCGACGACGGAAATCTGGAAAATATCATAGGAAAAGACAACCTGGAAGCGGCCAGTCATGTGATGCTCGCTCCTGGCACCGGACAAGGACAGAAACTCTACGATGCGGTGTGCAGCTATCGCGAGCGCATACTCAAGATGATCAGCGACCCGCACCAGCAGGAGATCATACGCAGCAACCTGGCCACCGACGTTCCCAAGAACGAAAACACGCTGGGTAAGAACTGGCAGGAGTATATGTTCGAGGATATGCCCGTGGCGGCGGTGGTGACCATGCTCTCCAAGCTGCAGAGCGATGTGCGCTATGCCGAGGGCGAGGTGCTCCACTCGCTCATCGCCAATATCGGACTGAAGGACATCCGCGTGAACAAGCTCGAAGCCTTCGTCGTGCCCGACAAGACCACACTCTATCCGGGCGAGCAGATGACGGCGCAAATCATCATGGCGGCAGTCGACACCACACAGCAACCGGAAATATACATCAACGGACAACGGGTGAGTTCGGGCAAAGGAACCTATACCATCACGGGCAGCGGCGTGGGCGAACATTCGTTCAGCGGATATATCATGATGCGCAATGCCGACGGCGACATGTTGAGGCGCGACTTCAGCCAGAAATACCGCGTCATAGCGCCTCCCAGCGGGGCTACCGTGGCTGCCGACCTGATGAACGTGCTCTATGCGGGTTATCCCAACCCCATCAGCGTAACCGTGGCCGGACTGCCGCAAAACTCGGTGTCGCTCTCCATGTCGGGCGGCTCGCTCTCCTCCAAGGGCGACGGACACTATACCGCCGTACCCTCAGCCGTAGGACAGGATGTTACGTTCACCGTGTCAGCCTCCGACAACGGCAAGACCCGACAGATGGGGCAGTTCACCTTCAAGGTGCGCAAACTGCCTGATCCCACACCCTACATCGCCTTGGGAACAGACCGCTTCAAGGGCGGCAGGCTGGCCAAGGCAAGCCTGATGGGCGTAGGTGGCATCAAGGCGGCCATCGACGACGGATTGCTCGACATCGAATTCAAGGTGACAAGCTTCGAAACGGTGTTCTACGACAATATGGGTAATGCCGTGCCCATGGCTTCCAATGGGGCGGCATTCAGCGAACGGCAGAAAGATGCGTTCCGAAAACTGTCGCGTAACAAACGATTCTATATCACCCATGTCACGGCGGTGGGTCCTGATGGGCTGACACGTAAGTTGCCGGCGGCCATGGAGGTGATTGTCAATTAATAGGAAGTAGAATAGGAAGTAATAAAAGGAAGTTAAGCGCTTCGTGCAGGACAATAGTCCACAGCGGAGTAATGTCCTCTTCAACTCCCTCTTTAACTCCCAAATAAATAAAGATATGATGAGAAAAATGGTTTTCCTCTTGCTCTTGTTGGCGTGCGCACAATGGACCGTGGCACAGCCGAGGTCGAGAAGGGCACAGGAGGAGCAGAAAGCAAAGTCTAATTCAGGTAACCTGACCACCAGGGCGCGTATCTCTTTCCCCACGGCTCAGACCATGTCTGAAGATGTGGTATGGCGGCGTGACATCTATCGCGAACTGAATCTGGAAGAGGATGCCAATGCCGGACTGTATTATCCCGTCGAACCAGTGGGAACGCAGATGAATCTTTTCACCTACCTGTTCAAACTCATGATGAGCGGACCGAAGCGGGGAGGCATCAGCGCTTATGAATACAGGCTCGATGGCAACGAGGTGTTCAACGACTCGGCACGCATCAAACCGCTCGATTTCCTCGACAACTACCATATCTACTATGAGCGTAATGACGGGAGGGTGAGGATAGACAACAGCGATATCCCCTCGCGCGAGGTCAAGGGCTATTATATCAAGGAGAGTGCTTATTATGACCAAGGCACCAGCACCTTCCATCGCAAGGTGGTGGCTTTGTGTCCTATCATGATGCGTGAAGACGACTTCGGCGAAGGGTCGGCCAAATACCCGCTCTTCTGGGTGAAGTACGACGATGTGGCTCCCTATTTAAGCAAGCAGATGATCATGACGAGCAACCTGAACAATGCCGCCACCATGAGCATCGACGATTATTTCACGCGCAATATGTATAAGGGAAAAATCTATAAGACCACCAACATGCTGGGACTGACCCTTGCCCAGTATTGCCCCGACGACTCGGCCATGGCGCGTGAACAGAAAAAGATAGAGCAGGAGTTGGCTGATTTCGAGAAGAACATCTTCGGCGATCCTGCCAAGAAGGATTCCTTAGATAGCATAGCCGCCGCACAGCAGGTGGACAAGAAAGCCAAGAAGGAAAGGAAAAGCAAGCGTGAGAGAAGTTCGGCACGCGAGAAACGCCAACGCTCGTTGGGTTCCAGCGCCACCGCTCCAGCAGCCATCTCGGTGAGAAGGGAAAGACACTGATAATGTTATCCCGGCTCCCGTCGTGTCGTCGTGTCGTAATAACGTAATAACGTCATAACGAAATAACGTCATAACGAAATAACGGAAACCGTAATCTCGAAATAACGAAATAACGTAATCCCCACTGAATCTTTTAATCCGGAATCTGTCATGGGAAGGAAATCTTTTGCAACCATCTTGGTGGTTTTGGCCATGATGCTGGGTGTTGATGCCGACGCCCAGGTGAAATTCGGCCTGAAAGCGGGTATCAACGCTACAGACATGAAGTTCAACACCTCTGTCTTCAAGGCCGACAACAGGATAGGCTTCTTCGCCGGTCCCACCGTCAAGTTCACACTGCCCATCGTAGGACTGAATGTCGACGCCTCGGCGCTCTACGACCAACGTGAGGCGAAGACTGAAGACGAGAAACTCACTTCCAAGAGCATTGCCGTGCCCATCAACCTGCGCTATTCGATAGGGTTGGGTAGCACCACCGCTTTCTACCTTTTCGCCGGACCTCAGTTCGCCTTCAACCTATCCGACAACAAGGATGTGAAGGGTGTGAAGGAGGATATACAGTCATGGAAATGGAAAGACTCCCATTTCAGTGTCAACGTGGGTGCTGGTTTCACCTTCAACCATATCGAGGTGTTTGCCAATTACAATGTGGTGTTTGGCAAGACCAGTGAGTTTGATTTCAAGAATACCGTAGATGTGTTGATGGAGGGTACATCCCGCGCCAATGCCTGGCAGATGGGATTGGCTTATTTCTTTTAAGTCGTGAGGTATGTCGAGGTAGTCCTTCCCTTGCCATTGGAGGGTACGTTCACTTACAGCGTGCCTGCTCATCTCTGTTCTTCAGTGGTTTTCGGCATCAGGGTCATTGTGCCCTTTGGAAAGTCGAAAACCTATGTAGCGGTGGTTGTCGCCCAGCATGACAACGCCCCTGATTTCGATGTCAAGGATATTCTCGATGTGGTCGACGACCAACCGGTCGTCATGCCGCTGCAATGGCGCTTGTGGTCGTGGGTGGCCGATTATTACATAGCGCCTTTGGGCAATGTCTACAAGGCGGCCATGCCTGCCGGGCTGAAAGCCGAGGATGGCTACCGCCCCAAGATGGAGACATGGCTCACGTTGGCGGATAACCTGCGCCATGACCAGGCGCTCCACCTTTGTCTTGATTCGTTGAAGAGGTCGAAAGCCCAGTTGGGGGTGATGAACACCTTTCTGGAGATGTCGCATTGGGACACTATCGATGGCTCCCGATGTGAGGTCACGCCTGTGGATGTGACACGCGAGGAACTGACCAACGAGGCACGCTGTTCCACCACAGTGCTCAAGGCACTCGTCGACAAGGGCTTCTTGGTGGCGTATGAGCGCGAGGTGGCACGTATCAATATCTCACAGGAACCGCACCTTGAAAGGGCTAAGCGGTTAAGCGTTGCGCAACAGGAGGCGTACAACCAGGTGCTGTTCCAATGGCTACGCAAAAACGTGGTTTTGCTGCATGGCGTTACTTCCAGCGGCAAGACGGAGATATATATCCATCTCATCATCCGTGCCTTGCAAGAGAAAAAACAAGTGCTCTACCTCCTGCCGGAGATAGCGCTCACGGTGCAGATCATGCAGCGGCTGCGCTCCATCTTCGGCGACCGACTGGGTATCTACCATTCCAAATACAGTGATGCCGAGCGTGTGGAGATATGGAAAAAGCAGATGTCGGGCCATCCTTACGACATCATCCTCGGGGCGCGCAGTGCGGTGCTCCTGCCTTTCCAGAACCTCGGACTGGTGATTGTCGACGAGGAGCATGAGTCGTCGTTCAAACAGCAAGACCCCTCGCCGCGCTACCATGCACGGTCGGTGGCCATCATGTTGGCCCACATGACAGGGGCGAAAACCTTGTTGGGGTCGGCCACACCCTCGGCGGAGAGTTACCATAACGCCTCAACGGGCAAATATGGATTGGTGCGCCTCACCACGCGCTATGCCGACCTGCAAATGCCGAAAGTACTGGTGGTCGATATCAAGGACCTGCAGCGGCGCAAGATGATGGTGGGTCCCTTCTCGCCCACACTCATGGAGAAGGTGAATGGGGCGTTGGCTGCCAAGGAGCAGGTCATCCTGTTCCAGAACCGACGGGGGTTCGCACCGATGATAGAGTGCCGCACCTGCGGATGGGTGCCCAAATGCCAGAACTGCGATGTGTCGCTCACCTACCACATGTATCAGAACGTGCTTACCTGCCATTACTGTGGCTATACCTACCGGGTGCCGGATAAATGTCCTAACTGCGAGGGCACGGAACTCAAGAGCGTAGGTTATGGCACGGAGAAAGTGGAGGAGAATATCCGCCATCTGTTGCCCAACTCGAGAATCGCCCGTATGGATCTCGATACGGCACGCACGCGCTCGGCCTACGAACGTATCATCGACGATTTCTCTGCTGGGCGCACCAATGTGCTCATCGGCACGCAGATGGTGACCAAAGGACTGGATTTCGACAAGGTGAGTGTCGTGGGCATACTCCAGGCCGACAATATGCTCAATGTCCCTGACTTCAGGGCTTATGAACAGGCGTTTGCCATGATGGCGCAGGTGAGCGGACGTGCCGGACGCAAAGGGAAGCAGGGCTTGGTGGTCCTGCAGACGAAGAATCCCGGTCATCATGTGATACAGCAAGTGGCCGCCAACGATCTCGACACGTTTTATGCCGACCTGTTGGAAGAGCGTAAGGCTTTCCATTATCCCCCCTTCTACCATCTTATTTATGTCTATTTCCTTCATGGCAAGGATGATATCGTGAATGCCGCGGCATCCTACCTGGGCGCGATGCTGCGCCATTGGTTCGGCACACGTGTGCTCGGCCCCGACAAACCAGCTGTCGCCCGGGTGAAGACCCAGCACATACGCAAGTTGGTGCTCAAGTTGGAACAGGGTATCGACTTGCCCAAGGTGCGCCAATACCTTCGTGTGGCCCAAAAACAAATGGAGGCCGAGAAACGCTTCTCGACCGTCCAGATGTATTATGATGTGGATCCGCAGTGAGGCTCCTTGCTCCTTGCCCCTATAGGCTGACGTCCACTCCTACGCCCAGCACTTTGTTGGTACGGGTGAAACTGTCGGTGCACTTCACGGGCATACCACCTATCTCCTGTGTGTATTCCTTGTCGAAGGTTTCGTAGTTGGTCCAGAAATAGGCCACGTTGAGCATCACCTTCTTCGTCACCTTGATGCCGGCACCAAATCCGATGGAGTAGCTGCTGGTCACGAAGCTCATGTCGCTGAGGAACGAGCCGTCGCCCAAACCATATTTCGTACGCTGACCGCCGACACTTACCTGGATAGCGTCGGTGATGTCGTATTCCGTACCAAGCAGAAACTCCTGGGTGTTGCCGCTGAGCAGTTTTTGCTTGTCCTTGTCCATCTTGGCATCTTTGTCGAAATAATAGTGATAAGAAGCCATCACACGCCACTGGGGCAATATCTCATACTGCGCACCTACGGTGAGTATGCCGGGCAGGTCGCCGGGAGTGTTCACTCCGTCCTGGAACAGTCCGGTGTCGTCGCGCTCGGTGTCGTTTTCGATATTGAGGTGGTTGGTGAACTCTAAACGGGCACCGATGTTCAGCTTGTTCCATTTATAGTCGACGCCGATGATGGGGGTGATACCCCAACCGGTCTGTGTGCAGTCGAGATGACGGTCGGCAAACTGCTGTTTAGTCTGGTCCATCGTGGCGGCTCCCTGGCTGTATTTCTCAGCGGCGGCGGCTAACTGGGCTGCCATCTCCGGGTTGCTGGTCTTCATGGCCTCGGCCTGTGCCAGATAGCCGGCGGCTTTCAGCTTATAGTCTTCGGCCTGGGCGGTGAAATAGTCGAACAGTCGCACATTCTGCCCGCCGATGTTGGCGGTGATGTCGGTGATGCTGCCTTTATAGCTGTTGGAGATATAGTTGAAACGCGCTCCACCATATACGGCCAGATGGTCGTTGAACTTATAGGTGGCTCCCAGCTGTAGGCCGAAAACCATCTGCCGCCCATTGATATAACTGTTCACGCTATAGCCAGGCTGGTCGGTGGTCATCCCTTGTTGGTAGAGCATGGCGGGAATCATGGCGATGCTGCGCTCAAAGGATCCCAGGCCATGGTTGAAGGTGCATTTGCCGCCACCGCCGGTGATGGCGAAATTGAACTGAAAACCCCAATGGTCGTCCATGTTGTACACGGCTTGTAGCGAGGGGAGGAAGGGCACTGCGGCCTCTCCTTCAAACTCCTTGATGCCCTGCTCATTGCCGCCGTTCAACTTGAAGGGTTGGTAGTAGGGGGTGCCCTCCAATGCAGGCACACTTATACCGCTGTTGATGGTGCGTGTCTGATAGGCATTCTGCCAGTTGAAGGAAATGTGAAGGCCCTGTGGCATAAAGGCCACACCGGCAGGGTTGCTGTACACACCATCGATGCCGATGGTACCGCAACGGGCGAAGTTACGGTTGAAATGGATGCTCTGGTTGGTGTTCGTCAAAATGCCTCCTGCCTGCATCTCGCAGGAGAAAGCGCTCAAAACTGCTAAAAACGTTAATTTAAATTTGTTCATATTTAGACACCTTTACAAAAATTGTTTGCAAAGGTACCTAAATTGTTCCAAATTTCGCATTATTGCGACTGTATGTTAACATTCATTAACCGAAAACCTTTTCACTTCTCCGCATTGTCGGTCTTGCTTTCGGGATATCGGATGCGGGTGTGGTAAATGGAGCGCAGGCGTTCGATGAGTACTTGTTTGGCCACCATGATGTCGCGGAAGGTGATGGGACATTCGGTGAAGTAGCCTTCTGTCACCATGCCGTCGATCATCTTGTTCACCAGTTGGCTGATGCTCTCCTCGGTGTATTCGTTGAGCGAACGCGAGGCGGCCTCCACACCATCCGCCATCATCAAGATAGCCTGTTCGCGGGTCGAGGGGTTCGGTCCGGGATAAGTGAAAGGTTCGGGATCGTCGGGCTCGTCGGGGTGGTTGTTCTTGTAGGTGATATAGAAGAACTTGGTTTTTCCCGTGCCGTGGTGGGTGAGGATGAAACTCTTGATCACATCGGGCAGCCCGTTTTTCTCTGCTAAGCGTACACCCTCGGTCACATGGCTGATGATGATCTGTGCACTCTCTTTCTCCGACAGCTTGTCGTGGGGGTTCACGCCGGCTTGGTTCTCGGTGAAGAACACGGGATTCGACATCTTGCCGATGTCGTGGTAGAGCGCACCGGTACGCACCAACAGTCCGTTGGCATTGATCTTGTTGGCTATCTCGGCGGCCAGGTTGCCTACGGTGATGGAGTGCTGGAAGGTGCCGGGTGCCACCTCGCTCAATTCGCGCAACAGGTCCTTGTTGGTGTCGGACAACTCAAACAGGGTGACATCGGAGGTGAAGCCGAACATCTTCTCGATGAGGAACATGAGCGGATAGGCCAGCAAGAGGAAGATGCCGTTGAGGAACAGGTGGAAATATTTCGACCAGCGGAAAATGGTGGACTCGTCGCTGTGGATGAGCGACAGGGCGAAGAGCATGACCATCGTGCAGAGCGTGACGCTCACCATGGCCTTGAACACCTGTGAGCGGTGCGACATGTCGCGCAACGAGAAGATGGCTGCCATGCCTGCCACCATTTGTATGATGAAGAACTCTTCCTGGTAGTTCACGGCGCTGGCGGAGATCATCACCATGGTGGTATGTGTCATGAAGGCGGTGCGCGAGTCGAGGAAGATTCGCACGAAGATGGCCACCATGGCGAAGGGCAGCAGATAGACGCTGAGCGTGGTGTATCGTACCACCAGCGATACGGCGATGGGGAAGACGGTGATGAGCGAATACAACATGAGGATGTTGTGCCATCGATAGAAATATTCGCGGCGGAAGAGTAGGATGAAGACGGTGAAGAGGATGATGAGCATGGCCACGTAGATGGTTTGGCCCACTATGGTGCTCATGCTCTCCGACTTGCCGGTGTTTCTCTTGTCCTGCTCTCTCTCCAGCGAATGGAGGATGCGGGCCGTATGTTCGCTCACTATCTCGCCGCGGTCGATGATTTTCTGACCGTCTTCCACCTGTCCGTCGGCGGGGGCTACGCTGTTGAGCAACTCTTCCAACTCCAGCTCACTGCGCTCCTTGTCGTAATTCAGGTTGGGGCGGATATATTGGTTGAGGTCGTATTCGATGAGCAGGCTGCGACGCTCCGCCAGGTTCTCGTCGAGGAATATCTGGTCGTATGCGTTCATTGTCGAGAGCAGTTGGCGCAGGTCCATGCTCGTGACATCCTTGCCGTTGACCACCCTCACCTGCGCTGTGCTGTCAACGGCCAGACGTGAGTAGTCGGGCGCATTCATGATGCCCCGTTGGTATAGTTGGTGCAGGCGGCGGATGATATGGGGTTTGAAGATGGCAATCGACGGAGGCACCGTCTCATTGAAGGCTTTCGAGAAATCTTCCACCGCCTTGTTCTCCACATTCTCGTCTAAGATATAATAAGGCTGGAACTGTTCGCGGATGTCTTCTTTCTCCTTTTCCACCGCTTCCTCGCCCTTGAGGATGGGGAACTTGAACCGGGCTATCACATCGTCGCCCATCCATGGCTTGCCTATCTCGTACTTGAATTGGAATCCTTCCTTACGGGGAAGGATCCATACGATGAGCAGGGTGCTGAAGGTGACCAACAGCGCCCGGGTGAACAGGTTGCGCCAGAAATTGTTGGGCGATGAGTTGAGGAATGATGACATATCGCTTATTTCTTTTCAATTCGCGAAAATACGAAAAAAAATTGATACACGCCACTTTTAACCCCATTTTTGTGAATTTGTAGGCTTTTTGGGGCGGTTTGCGAAAAATAAGTAGTAATTTTGCAAAAAATTTGTTTCTTATGGACAATGCAACAGTCAGGGTGAGGTTTGCACCGAGCCCCACGGGGCCTCTCCACATCGGTGGTGTACGCACGGCCCTCTACAATTATCTCTTTGCCCGTCAGCATGGCGGACAGTTGGTTTTCAGAATCGAGGATACCGACTCTACCCGTTTCGTGCCGGGAGCCGAGGAATATATCATCGAAGCCTTCAAATGGTTGGGCATACAGTTCGACGAGGGTGTGTCCTTCGGCGGCAAGTTCGGGCCGTATCGCCAAAGCGAACGGCGTCATATATATAAGGAATATGTGCAGCAGTTGCTGGATGCGGGCAAGGCCTATTATGCCTTCGACACCCCCGAGGAGCTGGAGGCCAAGCGTGCGGAAATCAAGAATTTCCAATACGATGCCCATACGCGCATGTTGATGCGCAACTCGCTCACCCTGGGCGAGGAGGCCGCCCGACAGCTCATCGACGAGGGACAGCAGTATGTGGTGCGTTTCAAGGTCGAACCGGGTCAGGCCGTGCATGTCGACGACCTCATCCGTGGCGATGTGCGCATCATGAGCGACGTGGTCGACGACAAGGTGCTCTACAAGAGTGCCGACGAGTTGCCTACCTATCATCTCGCCAATATCGTCGACGACCATCTCATGCAGATCACCCACGTCATCCGTGGCGAGGAGTGGTTGCCCAGTGCCCCGTTGCATGTCATGCTCTACCAGGCTTTCGGATGGACCGACAGCATGCCACGCTTCGCACACCTGCCATTGTTGCTCAAACCAGAAGGAAAGGGAAAACTGTCGAAACGTGATGGCGACAGGCTGGGTTTCCCCGTCTTCCCCCTCCAATGGACCGACCCAAAGACGGGCGAGGTGTCGTCGGGATTCCGCGAGAGCGGCTATTTCCCAGAGGCGGTGGTCAATTTCCTGGCTTTGTTGGGATGGAATCCGGGTACGGAACAGGAAGTATTTTCTCTCGATGAATTGGTGCAGTTGTTCGATATCAACAAATGCTCGAAGGCGGGTGCCCGCTTCGACTATCAGAAGGGCATCTGGTTCAATCATGAATATGTGCTGCGCAAGTCGCCAGCCGAGATAGCCGAGCTCTTCGCCCCTGTGGTCGTGGGCAACGGCATCGACGAGTCGATGGAACGTATCGAGCAGGTGGTGGCCATGATGAAAGACCGTGTGTCGTTCGTCAAGGAGTTGTGGCCCTTGTGCTCCTTCTTCTTCATCCCACCCACCGAATACGATGAGAAAACGGTGCGCAAGCGCTGGAAGGCCGACTCCGCCGAGGTTATGGCACAGTTGGTCGAGGTGCTGCGTGGCATCGACGATTTCTCCGTCGAAGGACAAGAGAAAGTGGTCATGGCATGGGTGGCCGAGAAGGGGTATAAGCTGGGCGATGTGATGAACGCCTTCCGCTTGGCTCTCGTGGGCGAGGGCAAGGGACCCGGCATGTTCGACATATCCGCCTTCCTGGGCCGTGAAGAATCCATCCGTCGTTTGCAACGTGCCATCGAGGTGTTGAAATAGAAAAAAGGAAGTTATAATCATCGTGTACAACCTCATCATATACCTTTATCTCTTCGGCGTGGCCGTCTGCAGCCTTTTCAATAAAAAGGTCAGGATGATGTGGCGTGGCGAACGCGCCGCCTTGGGGCTCCTACGCGAGAAGGTGGAGGATGGCGCGCAATATGTGTGGTTCCATGCGGCTTCGCTGGGCGAGTTCGAACAGGGCCGTCCGTTGATGGAACAGCTGCGCCGTGACCATCCTGAATACAAGATATTGCTGACGTTCTTCTCTCCCTCGGGTTACGAGGTAAGGAAGAACTACGAGGGGGCAGACATCATCTGTTATCTGCCCCTCGATACGGTGCGCAACGCACGCCGATTCCTGCGTGCCATACGTCCGGTCATGGCGTTCTTCATCAAGTATGAGTTTTGGTACAACTACCTGCATATCCTCAGCCATCGCAACGTACCGGTCTATAGCGTGTCGAGCATCTTCCGTCCCGGGCAGATTTTCTTCCGCTGGTATGGCCGCCAATATGGCCGTGTGCTGAAGTGTTTCACCCATTTCTTCGTGCAGAACGAGACAAGCCGACAGCTGCTTCACGACGAGCTGGGTATCGACAATGTGACCGTCTCGGGCGATACACGCTTCGACCGTGTGCTACAGATATGCAGCGCCGCCAAGCAACTGCCGTTGGTCGAGGCGTTTAAAAAAGATTACAAGGTGTTTGTGGCGGGTTCTTCATGGCCCCCCGACGAGGATATCTTCATCCGTTATTTCAATGAGCACCGCGACTGGCGGCTGGTCATCGCGCCTCATGTCATCGACGAGGATCATCTCCAGCAGATTGTCTCCAAACTCGACCGCAAGGTGGTGCGTTACACCCAGGCCACGGAGCAAGAGGCGGCGGAGGCGGAATGTCTCATCATCGACTGTTTCGGATTGCTCTCGAGCATCTACCGTTATGGCGAGGTGGCTTATGTGGGTGGTGGCTTCGGCGTGGGCATCCACAATGTGCTTGAGGCGGCGGTGTGGTCGGTGCCCGTCATCTTCGGACCCAACAATGAGCGGTTCCAGGAGGCGCAGGGCTTGTTGGCTGGCGGCGGAGGATTTCAGATCGACGACTATGCGTCGTTCTGCCAGCTGATGGACCGCTTCGACCAGGATGCCGCCTATCGCAAGGCGGCAGGCGGCAAGGCTGGTGCCTACGTGTCGCAGAATGCAGGCGCCACCGATACCATTCTTCAGAATGTTGAGTTTTGAATGTTGAATGTTGACGTGTTGTTGAGACGAATGACGAAAAATGGTCGCTTCGCGATGAAGAATTCAGAATGAAGAATTTCACTCATCACTTGTAACTCATAAATCATCATTAAAAAATGGCCATCATCAAATCTGTCAATGGACTGACCCCGAAATGGGGCCGTGAATGTTATTTCAGTGAAAACGCCGCCATCGTGGGCGAAGTGACCATGGGCGACGAGTGCTCGGTATGGTTCAATGCCGTGGTGCGCGGCGACGTGGCTCCCGTTACCATGGGTAACCGTGTCAACGTGCAGGATGGGGCGGTGGTGCATGTCACCAATAAGATCGGTCCTACCATTATCGAGGATGATGTCACCATCGGCCATAACGCCACCGTCCATGCGTGTACGCTCCGCCGTGGGGCACTCATCGGCATGGGGTCCGTGGTGCTCGACAATGCCGTAGTGGGTGAGGGCGCCATCGTGGCTGCCGGAGCCTTGGTGCTCGGCGGCACCATCATCGGTGAGCATGAGATTTGGGGTGGTGTGCCTGCCAAGTTCATCAAGAAGACCCGTTCCGACCAGGCGGAGAGCTACGCCCGCCACTATGTGGAATACTCGAAGTGGTATCTGGCTGAGGAATAAGTTGGATTACTTTTTCACAACCATCCTATCTTAGGTTAATCTCTCGCTGAAACAGCAGGAATCCACAGATAGGGTAGGGGCGGTGCCACCGTGCCCGCCCGTGCGGTCCTTAGGCCGCTCTCCGAGATTCGTGTTCGTTTTCTGTAACTATCCATATTGGCCGCAAGCGCCTAATCTTTGAAAGAAATTTGAATAATTATCATAATGTATCCAGTAATTATAGAATAATTATAACCTTTCTTTATAATTATTCCAATTATGCTGATTTCTTTCCTAAAAATGTAATTCGTTCAATCATAGTTTTTTTGCCGGATTGTTTGTCTTTCCGATAATTTTGTTTATCTTTGTAGCCGACTCGAAGTAGCCCGAAAGGGCATGAGGGTCGATTCTTTTTGGTAAAGGACGTTTACGAACGTTATCTTCGACATCCGAATCTCGCAAATTCCATGACCAGAAGATGCGCAACCGAAACGTCCACGTTGGGTGTATTGTACCCTTTCATGTGTTTTTCCATGGAAGGTTTGTATAATATCTCACGGCGTGGGCTATCTCGAGTTGCTTATCCTGGTCAAGGCGATGCGAGAGCCCGGGTGTGGGATGAGCGAGGAGTAGAGCACCCACGTCTTTCCATTTCCTTATGTTTAACGCCGAATCCGGGTGGCTATTGGCAAGGAAAAGTTTGTGCGTATGGCAATAAATGTAATTCAAGAGAAAAGCGAAAGCAAAGGTGATCATTTGGAAACAGCATTGCGCAATGCTATTTTAAATGCAAAAATAGCAAAATCTGGAAATAAAGCATTATTGATTCATCACCTTAATGACTTAAGATTGTTGTCGTTCAATAGCATTGAGGATAATGATGGTCATTTCTATTTCGAAGCCTCAGCCGAATTTCATTTTGTTCCTAAAGAAGGAGTAAGTTTTTCTTCGGGAAACCGCCCTGTATTTTGCGGACAGGCTAAGGTGATGGGTAAGGATGGGGTAACCTTCGAATTAGTTGATGCCCTATGTATTAGAGATTTTATCAATACTAATAATTTGAAAACTTTAGAAGATGAGCAAAGTAACTTATAAAGTCGGTGAAGTTACATTTTCCTATCATTCGCAACTTCACATTATTTCAGATGAACAACTATTCCAATTTGAAGAGCTTCTGATGGAAGAAATCAAAAGCCATAAGCATCATTTAAATACACAACCCACAGCAGGCTTCATTCATGATGTCGAGTTTGTTGATGACAATGGCTTGAGGGCTTCAATTCCAGATTTTATGAAAATAGGTAATTTAAAACTAAATGCATAATTATGAAACATTTTTATCTAACATTTTTGTTCGCTTTTATCGCGAGCATGACCAGCAACCAGGCTTTCGCCTATGACATCGCCGTTGAAAACGATGATGGCGTGGAGGTTTACTATAAATTTATTAATAATGAGACAGAGTTGGAAGTCACATGCTTTGGGCAGACTTTCTTGAGTCACCCAGAAAGGTATTCTGGTGATATTGTTATCCCTGCATCAGTCTCTTACAATGGTCAAACTTATAGCGTGACGAGCATCGGCGACGATGCGTTCCATGGCTGTACCGGCCTGACGAGCGTGACCATCCCCTCGAGCGTGACGAGCATCGGTGAGTCAGCATTCCGTGACTGCTCCGGCCTGACGAGCGTGACCATCCCCTCGAGCGTGACGAGCATCGGCTCTTATGCGTTCAATGGTTGCTCCGGCCTGACGAGCGTGACCATCCCCTCGAGCGTGACGAGCATCGGCTCTTCTGCGTTCCGTGGTTGCTCCGGCCTGACGAGCGTGACCATCAACAGCAATGCCATCATGTCAAAAACTTATAGCTCTTCTTCGTCATTGAAATCAATATTTGGCGCTCTGGTGAAAAGTGCTATTATTGGTGAGGGCGTGACGAGCATCGGTGCTGGTGCGTTCGATGGTTGCTCCGGCCTGACGAGTGTTACAATTCCCTCGAGCGTGACGAGCATCGGTGATGGTGCGTTCTTTAACTGCTCCGGCCTGACAAAGGTGATTGTACTGGATGTTGCAGCATGGTATGGTATTAATTTTGGAAACCTTTTTTCAAATCCGTTGTATTATGCCCATCATCTTTATAGTGATGAGAATACAGAGATTACAGAACTGACCATCCCCTCGAGCGTGACGAGCATCGGCTCTTATGCGTTCTCTAACTGCTCCGGCCTGACGAGTGTTACAATTCCCTCGAGCGTGACGAGCATCGGCTCTTCAGCGTTCTCTAACTGCTCCGGCCTGACGAGCGTGACCATCCCCTCGAGCGTGACGAGCATCGGCGGTCGTGCGTTCTCTGGCTGCACCGGCCTGACGAGCGTGACCATCCACGAAGGTGTGACGACCATAAGCCCTTTTACGTTCTTGGGCTGCAAAAGCCTGACGAGCGTGACCATCCCCGAAGGTGTGACGAGCATCGGTGAGTCTGCATTCCGTGACTGCTCCGGCCTGACGAGCGTGACCATCCCCTCGAGCGTGACGAGCATCGGCTATGATGCGTTCTCCGGTTGCTACCTGACGAGCGTGACCATCAACAGCAATGCCATCATGTCAAAAACTTATAGCTCTATTTCGTCATTGAAATCAATATTTGGCAATCAGATGAAAAGTGCTATTATTGGTGAGGGCGTGACGAGCATCGGCAATTATGCGTTCATTGGTTGCTCCGGCCTGACGAGCGTGTCCCTTCCCTCGAGCGTGACGAGCATCGGCTCTGAGGTGTTCCGTGGTTGCTCCGGCCTGACGAGCGTGACCATCCCCTCGAGCGTGACGAGCATCCGCTATGCTACGTTCAAGGGCTGCACCGGCCTGACGAGCGTGACTATCCCCTCAAGTGTGAAGTTCATTGGCAATGAGGCGTTCTGTTACTGCTCCGGCCTGACGAGCGTGACCATCCCTGAGGGTGTGACGAGCATCGGCAATGAGGCGTTCTGTTACTGCTCCGGCCTGACGAGCGTGACCATCCCCTCGACCGTGACGAGCATCGGCAATGATGCGTTCTATGGCTGCAATAATCTTTTAACCGTAATCTCCCTGATACAAGAGCCTTTTGCAATAAATAATAATACTTTTACTCAGAACACCTTTACGAATGCCGACCTCTTCATACCTGTAGGCACGATGGACAAATATAAATCCAAGGCTGGCTGGAAGGAATTTATGAGGATACAGGAGGACGCTCCTTCCGGCATCAGCACAACGGCAAGTGAAGTGGCTACAGAAGAAGGACGTTATACTATCGACGGCAAGCGCATCTCCTCGCCCCAGCGTGGCATCAACATTATCCGCATGAGTGATGGTACGACAAGGAAAGTATTTGTGAAGTAGATAAGATGAAAAGGATTATTAATATTTTAAGTTTTGCTTTTTCCTTGCTGGCATTTGCATCAAGTGCTTATGCTATTTCTAGTCACCCTGGAACTAACATACCTTCTTTTGTTCTTTCTTTGGTAGGCATATGTGCGACGCTGATAGTCGGTATAAGTGTGGTCGATACATTTGTCCTTCGTAATGCACTTAACAAAGTGGATGAAAAAATGGAAGAACAAACGAAAAGGATGGAAGAGTTGTCAACGTTAGAGAAGGAGTTTCGGCAGACAAAAAGGCAGATAAATGTTTTGTTCCATCATACATGGGGACTTGCTCTTACAGATAAGCAGCCTTATGCGGCTTTTCAAGAATTTTGGCGAGGATTTACTTTGTCTGCTCAACAAAATGACATTAAACGAGCAAAATCTTGTTTGTCTAACGCAGAAATACTAGTTGAAGATATTGTCAGAAGAAAACAAGAAGGTCAGGTCCTTGACACTCCGTGTATGACAATGCTTGATATGGTTATATCTGACAATCTGAAAAGTTCACAAGTATATACTGCTTTTGGTGACAGGGTGGAAAGATTATTGGAAGAATTGAAGCGAACGATAGAATGTGTCAAAAACTAAAAATACAAAACCATCATGAAAAAGAACATGTCAATCCTGAGCCTCTTATTAGGCTTATTTGTGAGTATTCCTTTTCTATCGTCCTGTGGTGACGATGATGATGACTATTACGATAATGTAGGATGGGAGCATCCCATTATTGGTAAATGGTGTTCTTACGATTATAGGGGTAATATGATTGATAATCATAATCAGTCTGATTACCAGTATCAAGAACCCGACTACACAGAATTGGACGTTCAACCAGGTGCGTGTAGAATAAGAATGTATGACTCTTATCGTAATTGTAAGAGGACAGACTATGGCACCTATAAAATACGAGACAATTCTCGCCTTTTAGTTTGGTGGGATAGTATGGGTGATGGCTTGAAATGGACTATGCCAATTGAAATCAACGGAGATGAGATGGTGACAGGTGGCGACACGCATTGGAAGAGGATATAATAATTTGCGCAGAAAGACGTGTTATTCTGTATTGTCTGTATGAAGATACGACGACACTTTTTATAAACAGCGTTTTCTGCAATGATTTACCATCCCGAATGAGAGGATAAATGAATATCTCAATTCTCAAATTCTCCCATTCGGGAAAAACTAAAAACACAAAACCATCATGAAAAAATCCGTATCAATCCTTGGCCTCCTGTTAGGCTTGTTCTTGTGTGTTCCCTTCTTCACGTCTTGTGGCGACGATGATGAGGGGGGCGGCGGATCCTCCAACTCCATCGTTGGCACGTGGTATACCGTGAGCGACGGTGAGAAGTCTTCCCCCTATACGGAGATGACCTTCAATAGTGACTATACCTGCTCGTGGAGGGAGTATAAGGCCGACCGCACCACCGTGACGGATTCCGACTTCGGCACCTATCAGGTGGAGGGCAACACCCTTTCCGTCTTGTGGGACAGCGAGAAGAAATACGGTCCCCTGACATGGACATTCAGCATCAGCGGCAATAAGATGACCACCTCGGAAGGCGGTGGCACCGTCTGGACCAGGAAGTGACCCCCTCAAGCACCTGTTAATCCCCCTTTCTCCCACATTCTTTGTGGGAGAAAGGGTTTCTCAGTCCCCAATCATCCGTGAGATCGTGCCATCCGTTGTTGGAAAAGTTTAATCAACTGTTCACCAGTCGGGAGAGGTACGCCCTCGGACAGGCGATGTTGATGCGGATGAACCCTTCGCCTGCATCGCCGTACATCGTGCCGCTGTTGACGAGGATGTGCTTGTCGCGGAGTAGGTGCTCGGTCATCTGCGCCGAGGTCATGCCCGTGGCGCGTATGTCCACCCACACCAAGTAGGTGCCCTCCAACCGTGTCACCTTGGCCTTGGGCATCACCTCGCTGAGGATATCCTTGAGCAATAGGTAGTTGCCCCAGATATACTCGTTGAGTTGTGTGAGCCAGTCCTCGCACTCGTTGTAGGCGGCGATGAGCCCTTCCACACCGAAAGGATTCACGTCGCACACCTCGTTGATATTGATGGCGCGGTCGATGCGGGCCCGCGTGTCGGCATCGTCGCAGATGATGTTGGCTATCTGCAGTCCCGCCGTGTTGAACGACTTCGATGGTGAGTTGCAGGTCACGCTGTTGTGCAGGCATTCGTCCGACACCGAGGCGAAGGGTGTGTAATGGTAGCCGGGCATCACCAGCTCGCAGTGTATCTCGTCGGCGATGACCCGCACGCCATGGCGCAGGCAGATGTCGTTCATGCGTGCGAGCTCCTCGCGTGTCCACACCCGTCCGGCGGGGTTGTGGGGGTTGCAGAGCACGAACAGCTTCACCCTCGGGTCGGCGGCCTTGCGCTCCATGTCGTCGAAGTCCACACGCCAAGTATCGCCATCCGCCACCAAACGTGTCTCCGCCACCTCGCAGCCGTTGTTGCGGATGCTGGAGAAGAAACAGTTGTAGACGGGTGTCTGCAGGAGCACCTTGTCGCCGGGCTCCGTCAGCGCCTTGATAATGGCCGAAAGGGCGGGCACCACGCCCGAGGTGTATTGTATCCACTCGCGGCGGATGGTCCAGCCATGGCGGCGCTTGAACCAGTTGATGACGGCCTCGTAATAGCGGTCGCCCACCAGTGTATAACCGAACACGCCGTGTTCCACCCGGCGGTGCAGGGCGTCGATGATGGGTTGTGCCACGCGGAAGTCCATGTCGGCCACCCACATGGGCAGCGCTCCCTGGGCTTCTTCCACATCCCATTTGTAGCAGCCGGTGCCGCGGCGCTCGATGATTTCGTCGAAAAGGTGGGCCTCCCCCTGTCCCCCTCCCAAGGAGGGGGAAACCTTTGGGTTGTCGGGAGTGTTTCTTGGATCGTTTTTTGAGGGTGTGTTAATATGTTTCATGCCGATAAAAGAGCTACCTTTTGTTCGTTGATCATTTTACAAACCATGTCGTTGCCATCCTTGGCCGTTCAGTCACCACCTCCCAAGGAGGGGGTATGGGGGAGACTCTCCTCAATCACACAGTCGGCCGGTCCCTTGATATTCTCGTCGAGGATAATTTCGCCGATGCTGTCGGCGGTGATATGGCCGCTGGCTGGATTCTTGATGCTTTCGATATGTCCGCGGATGTCGGCCTTGACGGTACTGTATTCGAAGGCGCGGTCGCAGGCGGCATCGAAGGTGCAGTTTTCTAATACCAGGTTGTGGGCGTAGCACAAGGGCTGCTCACCGCCAATATGGCAGTTCACCAGACGGAGGTTCTTCGAGTGCCATCCCAAGTATTCGCCATCGAGGTAGGAATCGTAGATGGTCACGTTCTCCACCTCCCAGAAAGCATCCTTGGTGGTGATGTGGGCATCGTGTATCTCCACGTCCTTCACGTATTGGAACACGTATTTGCTGTCGCTCTTGAGACCGTTCACGCGGATGTTCCTGCTCCCCATGAAGGGATAGGTGCCCTCATGCAGCGTCACGTTGTCGATCACCAGTCCGTCGATGTTCCAGAAGGTCTCGTCGGCATCGTTGATGGTCACGTCTTTCAGTCGCAGGTTCTTCATCTCGCGGAAGAACTTGGGACCGTCGATGATGCAGTTCTCCATCACCATGTCGTCGCTGTACCAGATGGCGCTGCGGCTGCCAGGGGCGAAGTAGCAATCGGTGATCTTGCTCCCTTTCACGTGCCACAGTGGGTATTTGCCTTCGAAACGGCAGTGGTCGGCTTCTATGTTGCTGCATTCCTTGATGCCCGACTCTCCTTCGGTGATGGTCACGTTTTCTAAGCGTAAGTCGTGTGATTCGAACAGGGGACGCTCTCCCCCGAACGATTGGTCTTTGATAATGTCCATTTACAGATTAGGTTATTTAATAGTTTGCTCATTGCAAAAATCATGCCATCCCGATGAATGTCAAAGGAATGATTATCAAAATCGATAATCATTCCTTTGATAGTTGCAGTGGTGGGATGTTACTATAGCCTTTATAGTTTCTATAGCCCTAAAAATAGAAAGCCCCCCGCAGAATCCTGCGGGGGCTTTCTATTTTTGGCTTTTTACTTTTTAACCTTTTTACCTTTTAGAGGTTCGGGTTGATCTTGTTCCACTCCGAGATGGGGGGCACGATGTTCAGGGTCACCAGCTCGTCGCGCATTTTGCAGAGGTGCTCATAGCTCTGGTCGAGCTTGGCGTTCTCCTCGGGAGTGCCCTGGGGAACCTCATACTTGGCACCCTCGCTGGTCATCGTGGTCTTCATGGCCATCATGATGTGGTCGTACTTGTCGGTCTTCACATAGGTGCCCACGGGGAAACGGAAGGGCTCGCCACCCATGGCGGCACGAATCTGGAAGGAGCTGCGTCCGCGCAGTTCGATGATCTTGGCACCGCCCTTGGTCACGTCCACCTTCATCTGCTCCCACTCCTCAGCGGGGAACTCCTCGGTGCCGATGATGTCGGTCAGCTTGCGGCCCTTGATGGTCACGTGGCTGCCGAAGACGGCCATCTGCTCGCCATGTCCGCCATAGGTGGCGCAACCGGCGATCTCGTCCTGCATCACGTTGAACTTCTTGGCCAGGGCACTCTGCAGACGGGTGGTGTCCAGACCGGCGAGGGTGGTCACCTGACCGGGTTTCAGACCGGAGTAGAGCAGCGTCACCAGACCCGTCAGGTCGGCGGGGTTGAAGATGATGACCACATGCTTCACATCGGGGCAGTAGGCCTTGATGTTCTGACCCAGTTCCTCGGCTATCTTGCAGTTGCCAGCCAACAGGTCCTCACGGGTCATACCGGCCTTGCGGGGAGCACCACCCGAGGAGATGATGTACTTGGCGTTGGTGAACGCTTCCTTTGCGTCGGTGGTGGCGGTGATCTTCACATTGCCGAATCCACTCTGGCGCATCTCTTCAGCCACGCCCTCGGGCGAGAACACGTCGTAGAGGCAGATGTCATTGGTCAGGCCCATCATCAGGGCGGTTTGTACCATGTTGGAGCCAATCATGCCGGCGGCGCCGACGATGGTCAATTTCTCATTCGTTAAAAATGCCATAGTTGTGATTTTTATTTAAGTGATAAATGTTTTTCTCGTATTTGATATTGACTCTGCTGAAATCACCTGCAAAGATAATGTTTTTTCTTCTCTTTGCATGATGATAGACGATATATTTTATGATATTTTTGTTTTTTCCGAGGGAAAAACGTAACTTTGTCATGTCAATATGACAATCATTTCATCCTTCATACTATGAATCAGACCATCATCAACAGATTGGACGCGCTCCGCGAAGTGATGCGGCGCGAGAGCGTCGATGCCTATATCATCAATGGCACCGACCCTCATTTGAGTGAATATGTGCCGGAGAGATGGAAAACGGTGGCCTTCATCTCGGGATTCACCGGCTCGGCGGGCACCGTAGTGGTCACCCCTTCGTCGGCAGCGCTGTGGACCGATTCGCGCTATTTCATCGAGGCGCAACAAGCGTTGGAGGGTACGGGCATACAGCTCATGCGCGACGGCCTGGCCCAGACTCCCACCATACCCCAATGGATAGGTGGGGAACTATGCGAAGGCGAATTCCGCGAGGTGGCCATCGACGGCTCCTGTTGGTCGGAGAGCCAAGTGCAACAACTCAAGAGTGAACTGCGTAGGCAGGGCGGACTTACACTGCGTGCCAACCTCGATGCGCTGCAAGCGGTATGGACCGACCGGCCTAACGTGCCGATGACTCCCGTGGTCATACAGCCACTCGACTATGCGGGGGAGCGCACCGCCGACAAGTTGCAGCGCATACGCCAGGCGCTGCGCAACGTCCATGCCGACGGCATGCTCGTGGCGGCACTCGACGACGTGGCATGGACGCTCAATCTCAGGGGCGCCGACATCGAATACAACCCGTTGTTCCTCGGCTATCTGCTCATCGCCTCCGACAAGGCTACGCTCTATGTCCATCCCGGCAAGGTGTCGGCCGAAGTGCGTGCCTACCTGCAAGGTGAAGGGGTGGGGGTAGATGACTACGACAAGGTGGTCGCTGGCCTGCGCGACTATTTCGAATATAATATCCTGCTCGACCCAGAACAGGTGAACCATCGGCTGTACCACATCACGGAACGCGAGGTGGTGGCGGCACCCTCACCGGTACCTGCCATGAAAGCGGTGAAGAACAACACCGAACAGCTGGGTTTTAAGTCGGCGATGCTCCGCGACGGCATCGCCATGACCTCCTTCCTCTGCTGGCTCGACACCGCCGTCGCACGGGGCGGTGTCACGGAATGCTCGGCAGCCGAAAAACTCCGGACATTGCGCGCCAGGCAACCGCTCTTCCGCGGACTCTCGTTCGAATCCATCGTGGCTTATCAGGAGCACGGGGCTATCGTACACTATGAACCTACGGCGTCCACCGATGTGCCGCTGCGGCAGGAGGGGCTGCTGCTCGTCGACTCGGGTGGACAGTACCTCGACGGCACCACCGACATCACACGCACCATCGCCCTCGGACCGCTCACCGAGGAACAACGGCGGGTCTATACCCTGGTGCTCAAGGCGCATATCCGCCTGCAACTGCTCGTCTTCCCCGACGGGGCGACGGGCACACAACTCGATGCCGTGGCGCGCGGCGAACTGTGGCGTCATGGCCTCAACTACCTGCATGGCACGGGCCATGGGGTGGGGGCTTACCTCTGTGTGCACGAGGGACCGCATCAGATACGCATGCAGTGGAAACCTACACCCTTGAGGGCGGGCATGACGGTGACCAACGAGCCAGGTGTCTATCTCGAAAACCGCTTCGGCGTGCGCATAGAGAACACCCTGCTCATCGTGCCTGCCATGGAGACGGAGTGCGGACGCTTCCTGCGTTTCGAACCGCTCACTCTCTGTCCCATCGACCTAAGACCCGTAATGCCCGAATTGCTCGCCGATGATGAGGTGGAATGGCTCAACGCCTACCATGAACGTGTACGCCAGACCCTCATGCCACATCTCGACAGCGATACGGCGGATTGGCTAAAAAAAACCTCTAAAAATTTGGAAGTTTCGTAAAATAGGTGTAATTTTGCACCCACGTTTCAAAAAACGATAATTAACAACAAGTTGAACATAAAAAATTAATACAAAAAGCATGATCATCGTACCCGTAAAAGATGGTGAAAACATCGAAAGAGCATTGAAGAAATTCAAGAGAAAGTTTGAGAAGACCGGCGTGACCAAGGAATTGCGTGCCCGCCAACAATTCAACAAACCCTCTGTCCTCAAGAGGCTCAAGATGGAAAAAGCCATCTACGTGCAGAAACTCCGCGCCGCCGAAGAATAATTCCTCGTCTTTTTTTTGCGGTTAGGATTTTTTTGTGTATTTTCGTAGCCGAAAAGACGCAGGTCGAGGTTACAAGAATATGATAGAAGAATTCCTTAACTACCTAAGACAAGAACGGAGGTGCTCAAGCCTCACGCAAAAGGGATATGGCCGGGATCTATACGAATTTCAGGCCTTCTTCACTCATATAGACATTCATCTCTCCTTCGATACGGTTGATGCGGACATCATCCGTGACTGGATGGAGAGTATGATGGATAAAGGAAACTCAGCGACCTCAATCAACAGACGGTTGAGCGCTTTGCGTTCCTTTTATCGTTTTGCCCTCTCCAAAGGACTGGTCGGCAAGGATCCCTCGCACGGGGTGAAAGGGCCGAAAAAGGCCAAACCCCTGCCCATGTTCCTCAAGGAGCGCGAAATGAACGAACTGCTCGACGGCTTGGAGTGGAAGGAAAGTTTTAAAGATGTACGCGCGCGTACAATATTATTACTATTCTATTCCACGGGTGTACGTCTCGCCGAACTCATCGGACTCGATGACGAGTCGGTGGATTTCACCAACCGACAACTCAAGGTGCTGGGCAAGCGCGACAAGGAACGGCTCATACCCTTCTCCGATGAACTGGAAGGCGCTCTGCACCATTACATGGCATGCCGCGATGCGCAGCAGCCACATGTGGGGCATGCGCTCTTCATCGACGACCACGGACTGCGTATGAACCGCAACCAGGTGCAATACCTCGTGCGCAAACACCTCTCTAAGGTGTCGACGCTCAAGAAACGGTCGCCCCACGTGCTGCGCCACACCTTCGCCACCGCCATGCTCAACCATGAGGCCAATCTCGAAGGGGTGAAGAACCTGCTCGGACACGAGAGCCTTGCCACCACGCAGGTATATACCCACACAACCTTTGAACAATTGAAGAAAACATACGACAACGCCCATCCAAGGGCATAACCATTAACTAAAAACCGGAGGTAACTATGGAAATCAAGATCCAGTCGATACATTTCGACGCTACCGAAAAACTCGAGGCTTTCATCCAGAAGAAAACGGAAAAACTGCAGAAGGCCTATGAAGATGTGCAGAACGTGGAAGTGCAACTCAAGGTGGTGAAGCCAGCCACAGCCCTCAACAAGCAGGCTGCCCTCACTGTCGCCGTTCCCGGAAGTAAGCTTTATGTTGAGAAAACCTGCGACTCCTTTGAGGAGGCCGTTGACCAATGTGTCGACGCTATGAAGGTGCAACTCACCAAATTTAAGGAAAAACTGAGGGATAGGTGAAAAAAAAGCCAAAAATATTTTGGCGATTAGAAAATAAGTCGTATCTTTGCAGCCGTTTTACGACACGTCCTAATTACGTTAGCCTGACGGCTGCAAGGATTCGCCTCTTTAGCTCAGTTGGCCAGAGCACGTGATTTGTAATCTCGGGGTCGTTGGTTCGAATCCGACAAGAGGCTCCTCCTGGAGGCTTCTTCGTTCGAGCGACACGCTGACAGGGCGACGTAGAACAAGGCTTGGGTGTTTTCCAGAGTGGCCAAATGGGGCAGACTGTAAATCTGCTGTCTTTCGACTTCGGTGGTTCGAATCCATCAGCACCCACTTAAAATACGACTTTCGCGGAAATAGCTCAGTCGATAGAGCACTAGCCTTCCAAGCTGGGGGTCGCGGGTTTGAGTCCCGTTTTCCGCTCAAGCATGCTGTAATAGCTCAGTGGTAGAGCACTTCCTTGGTAAGGAAGAGGTCCTGAGTTCAACTCTCAGTTACAGCTCTACTTTTTTTTTGGATAGAAGCAGAGAATCATCACGATTATTCATTAAATAAATAAATCTACAACAATGGCAAAAGAGAGTTTTGTGCGTACCAAACCGCACGTTAACATTGGTACCATCGGTCACGTCGACCATGGTAAGACCACTTTGACCGCCGCCATCACGCTCGTACTTTCCAAGCGTGTGGCCGGTAACGCTGATAAGGTGAAGTCCTTCGACGCTATTGACAACGCTCCCGAAGAGAAAGAGCGTGGTATCACCATCAACACCGCTCACGTTGAGTATGAGACCGAGAAACGTCACTATGCACACGTTGACTGCCCGGGACACGCCGACTACGTGAAGAACATGGTTACTGGTGCTGCCCAGATGGATGGTGCTATCCTCGTGGTGGCCGCTACCGATGGTCCTATGCCCCAGACACGTGAGCACGTGCTGCTTGCCCGTCAGGTGAACGTTCCCCGCCTCGTGGTGTTCCTCAACAAGTGCGACATGGTCGACGATGAGGAAATGCTCGACCTCGTGGAAATGGAAGTCCAGGAAATTCTCGCTCAGTATGAGTTCGAAGAGGATACTCCTATCATCCGCGGTTCCGCTCTCGGCGCCCTCAACGGTGTCGCTCAGTGGGAAGACAAGGTGATGGAACTTATGAATACTTGCGACGAGTGGATCCAGGAGCCCCCGCGCGCTACCGACAAACCGTTCCTGATGCCTGTTGAGGACGTGTTCTCCATCACAGGTCGTGGTACTGTGGCTACCGGTCGTATCGAGACTGGTGTGATCCACGTGGGCGACGAGGTGGAACTCCTCGGTCTGGGTGAGGATCGCAAGTCTGTGGTTACCGGTGTGGAGATGTTCCGCAAACTGCTCGACGAGGGTCAGGCTGGTGACAACGTAGGTCTGCTGCTCCGCGGTGTCGACAAGAACGAGATCAAGCGCGGTATGGTGCTTTGCAAGCCCGGTCAGATCAAGCCGTTCAAGAAGTTCAAGGCTTCCATCTACGTGCTGAAGAAGGAAGAGGGTGGCCGTCACACTCCGTTCGGCAACAAGTATCGTCCTCAGTTCTACCTCCGCACCATGGACTGCACGGGTGAGATCACTCTGCCCGAAGGCGTTGAGATGGTGATGCCCGGTGACAACGTGGAGATCAACGTTGAACTCATCTACGCCGTTGCCCTGAACCAAGGTCTCCGCTTCGCTATCCGCGAGGGTGGTCGTACCGTGGGCTCCGGCCAGATCACAGAGGTCTACGAAGACTAAAAAGCAGGTTTAGGGTTTAGTGTTTAGTGTCCTGACGGATATCTGAGTGCTAAACCCTCAACAAAAAACTAAATGTTGTTTAGGGCTTGGTAGCAGGGTGGTGCATGACACTCAACTCTATACACTAAACCCTAAACAATTTACACGGGAATAGCTCAGTTGGTAGAGCATCGGTCTCCAAAACCGAGGGTCGTGGGTTCGAGTCCTCCTTCCCGTGCTAAAAACAACAGATTATGTTCAAGAAAATAGTCAATTATTGCAAGGCTTGTTACGACGAACTTGCGCATAAAACTACTTGGCCCACACGGTCTGAACTCACTCACAGTGCAATGGTTGTATTGTCTGCTTCCCTGATCATTGCTCTTGTGGTGTTCGTTATGGATCTGGTGTTCAAGAACTGCATGACTTTGGTTTATAACTTGTTCTCTTAAAAAGGAAATGGCTCAGACAGGAAAGAAATGGTATGTGCTCAAAGCCGTCAGCGGCAAGGAGGCTAAGGTAAAGGAATATATCGAGGCCGAAATGAAGCACAACGATTTTTTGGCCGAAAAGGTGGCGCAGGTGCTCATCCCCACGGAGAAGCATGCCACCCAGCGCAACGGCAAGCGTGTGGTCAAGGAGAAGATTTCTCTCCCTGGCTATGTGTTGGTCGAGGCCGAGATGGTCGGCGATGTGGCGCACACGTTGCGTTTCATGCCCAATGTCCTGGGTTTCCTCGGTGGGATGGACAATCCTTCACCGGTCAAGCAGTCTGAAATCAACCGTATGCTGGGTAAAGCCGAAGAGACGGAAATACAGGAGGATGTGACATTCCCCTATCTCGAAGGCGATACCGTAAAAGTTACCGACGGACCGTTCAGTGGCTTCTCGGGCATCATCGAAGAGGTGAACATCGAGAAACGCAAGCTGAAGGTGATGGTCAAGATCTTCGGACGGAAATCTCCGCTCGAACTTGGTTTTATGCAAGTGGCAAAAGAATGACGTGCGGTTACGAGCATGTTGTTTCTTTTATATTCAAACGTTTAAAAAAGTATTATTATTAACAATGGCTAAAGAAGTTGCTGGATTAATCAAATTACAGATTAAGGGTGGCGCTGCTAATCCTTCTCCTCCCGTGGGTCCGGCCCTTGGTTCCAAGGGTATCAACATCATGGGTTTCTGCAAGGAATTCAACGCCAGGACCCAGGATAAGGCTGGCAAGATACTGCCTGTCGTTATCACGTATTATACCGACAAGTCTTTCAGCTTCGTCATCAAGACTCCTCCCGCCGCCGTACAGCTCATGGAAGCTGCCAAGGTGAAGGGTGGAAGCTCCGAACCCAACCGTAAGAAGGTGGCTTCCGTCACCTGGGAACAGGTTCGCGCTATCGCTGAGGATAAAATGCCCGACCTCAACTGCTTCACTGTTGAATCGGCCATGAAACTTGTCGCCGGCACAGCTAGAAGTATGGGTATCACTGTGAAAGGTGAATTCCCTGGTAAATAATCTTAACTTCAATTGAAACATGAGTAAACTGACAAAAAACCAGAAATCAGTAGCCGACAAGATTGAAGCAGGGAAAGCATACTCCTTAAGGGAAGCCGCCGAATTGGTGAAGGAAATCACCACCACGAAGTTCGACGCTTCTCTCGACATTGATATGCGTCTGGGCGTAGACCCGAGGAAGGCCAACCAGATGGTGCGCGGCGTTGTGTCGCTGCCCAACGGTACTGGTAAGGTCACTCGCGTGCTCTGCCTCTGCACACCCGATGCCGAAGCTGCTGCTAAAGAGGCTGGCGCTGACTACGTGGGCCTCGATGAGTATATTGAGAAAATCAAGGGTGGATGGACCGATATCGACGTCATCATCACCATGCCTTCGTGCATGGGCAAGGTGGGTCCCCTCGGTCGTGTGCTGGGTCCTCGCGGCCTTATGCCTAACCCCAAGAGCGGCACTGTGACCATGGATGTGGCCAAGGCCGTGAAAGAGGTGAAGCAGGGTAAGATCGACTTCAAGGTCGACAAGACGGGTATCGTTCACTCCTCCATCGGTAAGGTGAGCTTCACTCCTGAACAGATCTACCAGAACGCCAAAGAGTTTATCAATACGATTATCAAACTCAAACCGGCTGCTGCTAAGGGTACGTATATCAAGAGTATCTATCTCTCAAGCACGATGAGTATGGGTGTAAAGGTCGACCCGAAAACTGTTGAATAATCCTAAACCACACACTCAAAATGAAGAAAGAAGTAAAAGATACTATCATCGTTGAACTGGGCGAGAAACTGAAAGAATATCCCCATTTCTACCTGGTTGATGTGACTGGGCTGAACGCGGAGGACACCAGTAAGTTGCGCCGTAAGTGCTTCAAGAGCGAAATCAAGATGGTGGTGGTCAAGAACAAGCTGTTGCACAAGGCTTTCGAGGCTGCCGACGTCGATTTCTCACCGCTCTATGAGTCACTCAAAGGCAATACTGCCGTCCTGTTCACTAATACGGCTAATGTTCCTGCCCGTCTTCTCAAGGATTATACCAAGGAAGGCATCCCCGCCCTGAAGGCTGCTTACGCAGAGGAGGGCTTCTATGTGGGAGCCGACAAACTTGAGGAGCTGGCTACCATCAAGAGCAAGGACGAAGTGCTCGCCGACATCGTGGCATTGCTGCAGTCGCCGGTCAAGAACGTCGTTTCTGCTCTGCAGTCTGGCGCTAACACCATCCATGGTGTGCTGAAGACTTTGGGCGAGCGCGAAGGCTAACAACCTACAGAGTCACAATAACGTATTAATAAAAACAATTAAAATTTAAAATAAAATGGCAGATATCAAAGTACTTGCTGAAGAATTGGTTAATTTGACAGTAAAAGAAGTAAACGAGTTGGCAAAAGTCCTCGAAGAGGAATATGGAATCAAACCCGCAGCTGCTGCTGTCGCCGTGGCCGCTGGTCCCGCCGCTGGTGCCGCTGGTGCCGCTGAGGAAGAGAAGACCGAGTTCAACGTGGTGCTCGCAGAGGTTGGTCCCAACAAGCTGAAGGTCGTCAAGGCTGTGAAAGAGGCTTGTGGTCTGGGTCTGAAAGAGGCTAAGGATCTCGTCGACGGTGCTCCTTCCACTCTGAAAGAGGGTATGTCGAAGGATGAGGCTGAGAACCTCAAGAAGACCCTCGAGGCTGAAGGTGCCAAGATCGAACTCAAGTAATCATGCAAAAACAAGCCTGACGGCGGGGCTTGCCCCGCCTCTGGGCAACAATATGCTAACAATCAGGTTAAGAGTCTCTCAGTAGGAGATTCTTAACCTTTTTGTGTCGCTTGTCTCACCCCTTCTCACCCCTCACCCCTCACCCTTCGTTGAGGATAGACATATAGTCAGCCCCTATTAGCGGAGTAATCTCTCACCCCTTACCCCTTACCCCTCACCTCTTTAAATCCCATAAAATTAACAACATGGCTCAAAAAGTTGAAAAAAGAGTAAATTTCGCGTCAGTGACCAATCCGATGCCCACACCGGATTTCCTTGACGTGCAATTGAAATCTTTCCAAGATTTCCTGCAGCTCGACACGCCGCCGGAGCTGAGGAAGAACGACGGACTCTACAAGGTGTTCGCCGAGAATTTCCCCATCACCGACACGCGTAACAATTTCGTGCTCGAATTCCTCGACTATTTCATCGACCCGCCACGCTACTCCATCGACGAGTGCTTGGAGCGCGGTCTTACCTATTCGGTGCCCCTGAAGGCCAAGATGAAACTCTACTGCACCGACCCCGACCACGAGGATTTCGCACCTGTCACCTCCGACGTGTTCTTAGGAACCATACCTTATATGACCAAGAACGGCACCTTCATCATCAACGGTGCTGAGCGCGTCGTCGTGTCGCAGTTGCACCGCTCGCCGGGCGTGTTCTTCGGGCAGGGTATACATGCCAACGGTACCGTACTCTATTCAGCGCGTATCATCCCCTTCAAGGGCTCGTGGATAGAGTTCGCCACCGACATCAACAATGTGATGTATGCTTACATCGACCGTAAGAAGAAATTGCCGGTGACCACATTGCTCAGAGCCATAGGTTATGAGACGGACAAGGAGATACTCCAGATCTTCGACCTGGCCGAGGAAATCAAGGTCAACAAGAAGAATGTCAAGGAGATGGTGGGTCGCAAACTCGCTGCCAAGGTGCTCAAGAGCTGGTATGAGGACTATGCCGACGAAGATACCGGCGAGGTGGTGTCTGTGGAGCGCAACCAGGCCATCATGGAGCGTGAGACGCTCATCACCGAAGAGAATGTCGACATGATCCTCGATTCGGGAGTGTCGACCATCCTCGTGCATAAGAATGAGGAGCAGGCCAACAACTTCGGCATCATCTTCAATACCTTGGCCAAGGACCCCACCGACTCGGAAAAACAAGCCGTGGCATACATCTACCATCAGCTGCGCAATGCCGAGCCCGCCGACGACGCCTCGGCACGCGAGGTGATACAGAACCTGTTCTTCTCCGACAAGCGTTACGACCTGGGCGATGTGGGACGCTACAGGATCAACAAGAAACTCAAACTCACCATCGATCCCAGCGTGCGTATCCTCACCAAGGAGGATATCATCGCCATCATCAAATATCTCATCGACCTGATCAACTCACGTACCACCGTCGATGATATCGACCACCTCTCCAACCGTCGCGTTCGCACGGTGGGCGAGCAGTTGTCGAACCAGTTCTCCATAGGCTTGGCCCGTATGAGCCGCACCATCCGCGAGCGCATGAACGTGCGCGACAACGAGGTGTTCACGCCTATCGAGCTCATCAATGCCAAGACTATCTCGAGCGTCATCAACTCGTTCTTCGGCACCAACCCGCTGTCGCAGTTCATGGACCAGACCAACCCGCTGGCCGAGGTGACCCACAAACGTCGTCTCTCGGCTCTCGGTCCTGGTGGTCTCTCCCGAGAGAGAGCCGGTTTCGAGGTGCGCGACGTTCACTATACCCACTACGGACGTCTCTGTCCTATCGAGAGCCCTGAAGGACCGAACATCGGTCTGATCTCCTCGTTGTGCGTCTATGCCACCATCAACGACCTGGGCTTCATCGTCACTCCATACCGTCATGTGAAGGACAAGACGGTCAACCTCGACAATAGTCAGGTGGAATATTTCACCGCCGAGGGCGAGCAAGGCAAGATCATCGCCCAGGGCAACGCGCCGCTGCGTGAGGATGGCTCCTTCATCCGCGATGTGGTGAAATGCCGTCTGGATGCCGACTTCCCCGTGCGCGAGCCGGGCGATGTAGAACTCATGGATGTGTCGCCGCAGCAGATCGCTTCGGTGTCGGCAGCGCTCATCCCCTTCCTTGAGCACGACGATGGTCACCGTGCGCTCATGGGTTGTAACATGATGCGCCAGGCCGTGCCTCTGCTCCACAACGACGCTCCCATCGTGGGTACGGGTCTCGAGGCACAGGTGTGCGAAGACTCACGCACCATGGTGGTGGCCGAGGGCGAGGGTGTCATCGAATATGTCGACGCCACAACCATCCGCATCCTCTACGACCGTACGGAGGAAGAGGAGTTCGTAAGCTTCGAACCGGCACTCAAGGAATACCGCATACCCAAGTTCCGCCGCACCAACCAGAATATGACCATCGACCTGCGTCCCATCTGCCATAAAGGGCAGCGTGTGACCAAGGGGCAGATTCTCACCGAAGGCTACGCCACGGAGAACGGCGAGCTGGCCCTCGGACGCAACCTGCTCGTGGCTTACATGCCGTGGAAGGGTTACAACTACGAGGATGCCATCGTGCTTTCCGAGCGTCTCGTGCGCGAGGACGTGCTCACCTCCGTACATGTCGATGAGTATTCCCTCGACGTACGCGAGACGAAACGTGGTGTCGAGGAGTTCACCTCCGACATCCCCAACGTGAGCGAGGCAGCCACCAAGGACCTCGACGAAAACGGTATCATCCGCGTGGGTGCAAGGGTCGAACCCGGCGATATTCTCATCGGTAAGATCTCACCCAAGGGCGAGAGCGACCCATCGCCCGAGGAGAAACTGCTGCGCGCCATCTTCGGCGACAAGGCAGGCGACGTGAAAGACTCCTCGCTCAAGGCCAATCCCTCACTCTCGGGTGTGGTCATCGACAAGAAACTCTTCTCACGTGCCGTCAAGACGCGTGAGTCGAAGAAACAAGACAAGATCATCCTGGCCAAGATCGACGAGGAATACGAAGCCAAGAACAACGACCTGAAGGATATCCTGGTGGAGAAACTGCTCACTCTCACCGAAGGACATACTTCGCAGGGTGTGAAGGACTACAGTGGCACCGAGGTCATCACCAAGGGCGCCAAGTTCACCGCCTCTTATCTCAAGAACCTTGAATACGACGGCGTGCAGTCGAATGCCTGGACCGAAGACGAGCATACCAATGGGCTCATCTCCACGCTCATCCGCAACTATATCCGCAAGTACAAACTGCTCGATGCCGAACTCAAGCGCCGCAAGTTCGCCATCACCATCGGCGACGAGCTGCCTTCGGGCATTCTCCAGATGGCTAAGGTCTATGTGGCCAAGAAACGTAAGATCGGCGTGGGCGACAAACTGGCCGGACGCCATGGCAACAAGGGTATCGTCTCGAAGGTGGTGCGTCAGGAGGATATGCCGTTCCTCGAGGATGGCCGTCCCGTCGACCTCGTGCTCAACCCATTGGGTGTGCCTTCACGTATGAACCTCGGACAGATCTTCGAGGCTATCCTCGGTGCTGCAGGAAAGAAGCTCGGCGTGAAGTTCGCAACACCCATCTTCGATGGTGCCAAGCTCGACGACCTCTCCGAATGGACCGACAAGGCCGGGCTGCCGCGTCTCTGCTCCACACACCTCTACGACGGTGAGACGGGCGAGCGCTTCGACCAACCGGCCACCGTGGGTATCACCTACTTCCTGAAGCTCGGCCACATGGTCGAGGATAAGATGCACTCACGCTCCATCGGTCCCTACTCGCTCATCACTCAGCAGCCGCTCGGTGGTAAGGCGCAGTTCGGTGGACAGCGCTTCGGCGAAATGGAGGTGTGGGCACTCGAAGCCTTCGGCGCTTCGCATGTGCTGCAGGAAATCCTCACCATCAAGTCCGACGACGTGGTGGGCCGCTCCAAGGCTTACGAGGCCATTGTCAAGGGCGAGCCGATGCCTACTCCGGGCATTCCCGAGTCTCTCAATGTGCTGCTCCACGAGCTCCGTGGACTTGGTTTAAGTGTAAAACTCGACTAACCCCAACATATACCGAAATAATATGGCTTTCAAGAAAGATAATAAGGTCAAGACAAATTTCACGAAGATCAGAATCGGATTGGCATCGCCCGAGGAAATCCTTGAGAACTCCTACGGCGAGGTGACCAAGCCCGAGACCATCAATTACCGTACATACAAGCCCGAGCGCGAGGGCCTCTTCTGCGAACGCATCTTCGGTCCCACACGTGACTATGAGTGCGGCTGCGGCAAGTACAAACGAATCCGCTACAAGGGCATCGTGTGCGACCGTTGCGGTGTCGAGGTCACTGAGAAAAAGGTGCGCCGCGAACGCTCCGGACATATCGAGCTGGTGGTGCCCGTGGCACATATCTGGTATTTCCGCTCACTGCCTAACAAGATAGGCTACCTGCTCGGACTGGCCACCAAGAAACTCGACTCCATCATCTACTACGAGAAATACGTGGTCATCCAGCCGGGTGCCCTCGAAGGCAAGAAAGCCGCCGACGGCTCCGAGTTCAACGGATCGCATAAGTTCGACCTGCTCTCCGAGGATGAGTATTTCGATATTCTCGAAAACCAACTGCCCGAGGGCAACGAACGGCTCGACAATACCGACCCCAACAAGTTCATCGCCAAGATGGGTGCCGAGGCTATCTACGATCTGCTCGCAGGCCTCGACCTCGACCTGCTGGCTGAGGAACTGCGCGGAAGGGCCAACAACGACTCGTCGCAGCAACGCAAGACCGAGGCGCTCAAGCGTCTGCAGGTGGTCGAGGCGTTCCGCTCCAGCCGCGACTCCAACCGTCCCGAGTGGATGATCATGAAGATCATCCCCGTGACACCGCCTGAACTGCGACCCCTCGTGCCCTTAGATGGTGGACGTTTCGCCACCTCCGACCTCAACGACCTCTACCGCCGTGTCATCATCCGCAACACACGTCTCAAGAGGCTCATGGAGATCAAGGCTCCCGAGGTCATCCTGCGCAACGAGAAACGTATGCTCCAGGAGGCTGTCGACTCGCTGTTTGACAACTCGCGCAAGAGCGCTGCCGTCAAGAGTGAGTCCAACCGCCCGCTCAAGTCGCTCTCCGACTCGCTCAAGGGTAAGCAAGGACGTTTCCGCCAGAACCTGCTCGGTAAGCGTGTCGACTATTCCGCACGCTCGGTCATCGTGGTGGGTCCTGAACTGAAGATGGGCGAGTGCGGTCTGCCCAAACTCATGGCCGCCGAGCTCTACAAGCCGTTCATCATACGCAAACTCATCGAGCGCGGCATCGTCAAGACGGTGAAGTCGGCGAAGAAAATCGTCGACAGCCGCGAACCGGTCATCTGGGATATCCTTGAGAATGTGATGAAGGGCCATCCCGTGCTCCTCAACCGTGCTCCTACGCTTCACCGTCTGGGTATCCAGGCGTTCCAGCCCAAGCTCATCGAGGGCAAGGCCATACAGCTCCACCCGCTGGCATGTACGGCGTTCAACGCCGACTTCGACGGCGACCAGATGGCTGTACACCTCCCACTGTCCAACGAGGCTATCCTCGAGGCGCAGATTCTCATGCTCCAGAGCCACAACATCCTTAATCCCGCCAACGGCGCGCCTATCACCGTGCCCTCGCAGGATATGGTGCTCGGTCTCTACTATATCACCAAGATACGTCCGGGAGCCAAGGGTGAAGGATTGACCTTCTACGGTCCTGAAGAAGCCATCATCGCCCACAACGAGGGGCGTTGCGACCTCCACGCACAGGTCAAGGTGATGGTCGAGGATCGCGACGAGAATGGCAACAAGTTCTCCCACTTAGTGGAAACATCCGTCGGACGTGTCATCGTCAATGGCATCATCCCCGACGAGGTGGGCTATGTCAATAAGATCATATCCAAGAAGTCGCTGCGCGACATCATCGCCGACGTCATCAAATCGGTGGGCTTTGCTGAGGCTTGCGAGTTCCTCGATGGCATCAAGAACCTGGGTTACCGCATGGCTTACCTGGCCGGACTGTCGTTCAACCTCGACGATATCATCATACCGCCCGAGAAGGCCGAGCTCATTGAGAAAGGTAACGAGGAGGTGCGCCGCATCACCGACAACTACAATATGGGTTTCATCACCGACAACGAGCGTTACAACCAGGTCATCGATACATGGACGCATGTCAACAACGACATCTCCAATATCCTGCTCAAGGAGATGACCGAGGCCGACCAGGGCTTCAACGCCGTGTTCATGATGCTCGACTCCGGAGCCCGTGGTTCGAAAGACCAAATCAAGCAGCTCTCCGGTATCCGTGGTCTGATGGCGAAACCGCAGAAAGCGGGTGCCGAGACCAATCAGATTATCGAAAATCCCATCCTCTCCAACTTCAAGGAGGGTATGTCGGTGCTCGAATACTTCATCGCCTCGCACGGTGCACGTAAGGGTCTGGCCGATACGGCCATGAAGACCGCCGATGCCGGTTACCTCACCCGCCGTCTGGTGGATGTGTCGCACGACGTCATCATCACCGAAGAGGACTGCGGCACGCTCCGCGGACTGGTCTGCACGGCGCTCAAGGCGGGCGACGAGACCATCTCCTCGCTCTATGAGCGTATCCTCGGCCGTGTGTCGGTACACGATATCATCCACCCGCTCACCAACGAGCTCATCGTGGCTGCCGGCGAGGAGATTACCGAGCGCATCGCCCAGATTATCGAAGACTCGCCCATCGAGAGCGTCGAGATTCGCTCGGTGCTCACCTGCGAGAGCAAGAAGGGCGTGTGTATGAAGTGCTACGGCCGCAACTTAGCCACGCGCCGCATGGTGCAGATTGGCGAGGCCGTGGGTGTCATCGCCGCACAGGCCATCGGCGAGCCGGGTACACAGCTTACCCTCCGTACGTTCCACGCCGGTGGTGTGGCTGCCAATGCCGCCGCCAACGCCTCCATCGTGGCGAAGAACAAGGCTCGCCTTGAGTTCGACGAGCTGCGTACCGTGCCCTTCGAGGAGGATGGCAAGATGTGCGAGATGGTGGTCAGCCGTCTCTCCGAGGTGCGTTTCATCGATCCCAATACCGACATCGTGCTCTCCACGGTCAATGTGCCTTATGGTAGCTCGCTCTACTTCAAGACCAACGACCAAGTCGAGGCTGGCACGCTCGTCGCCAAGTGGGACCCCTTCAATGCTGTCATCGTCACTGAATATGCGGGTCGCCTGAGGTTCAACAACGTCGAGGAGGGCATCACCTTCAAGGCTGAGACCGATGAGACCACGGGATTGACTGAGAAAATCATCATCGACTCCAAGGACCGCTCCAAGGTGCCTACTTGCGACATCGTCGACGAGAACGGCGCAGTGGTCGGCACCTACAACTTCCCCGTGGGTGGCCACGTGGTGGTCGAAGACGGACAGGTGGTGCGCACAGGTACCACACTGGTGAAGATTCCGCGTAGTGTGGCCAAGGGTGGTGATATCACCGGTGGTCTGCCGCGTGTCACCGAGCTCTTCGAGGCTCGTAACCCGTCGAACCCCGCCATCGTGAGCGAGATCGACGGCGAGGTGACCATGGGACGCATCAAACGCGGTAACCAGGAAATCATCGTCACCTCTAAGACGGGTGAGCAGAAGAAATACCTCGTCTCCCTGTCGAAGCAGATCCTCGTGCAGGAGCACGACGCCGTGCGTGCTGGCTCGCCGCTCTCCAACGGCTCCATCACGCCGAGCGACATCTTGGCCATCAAGGGCCCCACGGCGGTGCAGGAGTATATCGTCAACGAGGTACAGGATGTGTACCGTCTGCAGGGTGTGAAGATCAACGACAAGCATTTCGAGATCATCGTACGCCAGATGATGCGCAAGGTGCAAATCGTCGAACCTGGCGACACCACGTTCCTCGAGCAGGAGATTGTCGACAAACTCGACTTCGCCGACGAGAACGACCGTATCTGGGGCAAGAAATACGTCATCGACGCGGGCGACTCCGAAACGGTGCGCAAAGACCAGATCATCAGTGCGCGTAAGCTGCGCGACGAGAACTCGTCGCTGCGCCGCCGCGACCTCCGACTCATCAAGGTGCGCGACGTGGTGCCCGCCACATCCACGCAGATACTCCAGGGTATCACACGTGCCGCCCTGCAAACGAAGAGCTTCATGTCGGCGGCTTCCTTCCAGGAGACCACCAAGGTGCTCAACGAGGCAGCCATCCGTGGCAAGGTGGATACGCTCGAAGGTATGAAGGAGAACGTGATCTGCGGTCACCTCATCCCCGCTGGTACGGGTCTCCGTCAGTGGGAGAAGATCGTGGTAGGCTCGAAAGAGGAGTACGACCGTATGCTTGCCAACCGCAAGAACGTGCTCGACTTCACCAACGAAGAGGTGGTCATCGACGATACCGTGCAGATCTGACCATAACCTATCACAGGGGCCATCCCGCCATACCGTGGGATGGCTCCTGTTTCATTTTGATAGCGCCTATGGCGCCTATAGTCCCTATAGTTTGTAGGGGCGGTGCCTTGTGCCTGCCTGCTCTATAGTTATAGTTTCTATAGTCTCTATAGTTTCTATAGTTTCTATAGTCTCTATAGCAATTAGACCCCTAAACCCTAAACCCTCAACCCTCAACCTTAAAAAAACAATGGACAATCAGAACAAACCCCAAGGGCAACAGCTTCAAATCGAAGTGGCGCCCGATATGGCGCAAGGTGTTTACACCAATTTCGCCATCATTTCCCATACCAGTAGTGAATTTGTGGTCGACTGTGCCCAGATGATGCCAGGCGTGCCCAAGGCCGTCGTCCGCAGCCGCGTCATCCTCGCTCCCGAGCATGCCAAGCGTCTCGCCATGGCACTCCAGGAGAATATCGTCAAGTATGAGCAGGAGTTCGGACGCATCGAACTGCCCAACCGTCAGCAGCCGCGCACCATCAACCCCTTCGGGTCGGGCAAGGGAGAGGCATAATCATTCCCCGTGTCTATGACATTCCCCGTGTCTATGACCTCCCCTAACCCCTCCTGTAGGGGGTAGGGGAGGTCATCAATTACCCCTTATTCTATTTATCTTGTGAAGTTTTTTCTACAATTCTTTGTTAGGTTCGAAAAAACTGTGTAACTTTGCACCTGAAAACAGATTTGGTGACTTTTCCTACTCTATAGAGAAAGCAATGTCGTTTGACGACGTGAAGCTGTCAACGATGTGTTAACACCTTGAAGTATAGCCGGATATAACTTTACAACAATTATCATAATTATGAGCAAATTTTTACGTTATTCATTCTTGACACTGCTCATGGCAGTGGTCAATTTCGCGTCTGCGGCAGACAAATGGGTGCTCACGGCACCTACAGCCCTGCAGACCGGTGATGTCGTGGTCATTGTAGACCAGACTTCCTCGAAGGCGATGTCGAACACATCGCTCAACAATAATGGTGCTCCAAATGCAGTGGCTGTTACTTTGTCTACTGATGAAATCTCAAGTACTGTTGACGCTGGCCTTCAGTGGGAAGTGACCGTTTCTGATGCGGGTTATCAGTTCAATGTTGCTGGAACGGAAAACTATCTTTATGTTACCGCCACCAATAATGGTGTGCGTGTGGGTCCCGGCGATCGTAACACTTTCACCATCGAAACAGGTGGAGATAATAATGGCTATTATCTGAATAATGTTTCTGGAGAAGACACCCGTTACATCGGTTGCTACAACAGCCAGGATTGGCGTTGCTACGGCAGCATCAATAACAACATCAAAGGCAACAACAATGCTTTCTACAAGAAAGTGGTTGCCGAAGGTCCTCTGGATGCCAATGTAACCATTTCCGGCAACAGCATCGAGGTGGGTGAGACGGCACAGATCTCCTTCCCCGAAGGGTTGGACATCATCTTCGAATCTGACGACACGAGCATTGCCACTGTCGATGAGGATGGTGTAGTGACCGGTGTAGCCGAAGGCGAGACCACCATCACCGCTATGTGGGATGCTAACGACGAGTACAATGGCGGCGAGACCGAGTTCACCATCACTGTGACCGAGGCCATTCCCGCCACCAACTATATCAAGGTTACTTCCGCATCTCAACTCGTGGCTGGCAATGAGTATATCCTCGTGGCCATAGACAACAACAAGGCCATGGGTGCTCAGAATAACAAAATCCGCAACTCCGTTGATGTGACCGTTGCTGATGACAAGGTGGCTATCACCGATGAGGCAGTGGCCGTGATGACACTCGGCGGCAGCACCGGTGCTTGGACGTTCAGCACTGCAGACGGCTTCCTGTCGTATTCCGGCTCAAGCAATGAGGTGTACTCCGCTGCCGAGACCAGCGATGCCACCAATTGGATCGTCACCACTGATTTCCAGCTTGAGAGTGCCAATGTTTCTGGCCGCGTGTTGAAATACAACTCCGGCAGCCCCCGCTTCGCTTGCTATGCTTCCGGACAGAAGGCCGCCGTTCTCTTCGTCAAGGAGGGTAGTGCCGTGGGCAATGAGCCTGTCGCAACGATGACCCAGAAGCTCACCGAGCTGACCCTCGGTCAGGAATATGATCTGTTAGACCTGGTGGAGGTCGTTGAGAACGCGAATGCCGATCCTTCACGTATCAGCAGAGGTATCGGTGGCTACGGTGATGCTTTCCATTACAATACGAGCAATGGAAAATACACCGCCGCCCAGGCAGGTGAGGCACAGATGACCCTTAATTGGCAATACAATCCCGCCGAAGGTGGACAGAACTTCGACACCGTGGAGCAGACCTTCACCTTCACCATCGTCGATCCCAACGGCCCGGGTAAGACCGCTGAGAATCCTTACACCGTGGAGCAGGCACGCGCTGCCATCGATGCCGGTACCGGCGTGACAGGCGTTTATGCCAAAGGTGTCGTGTCGGAAATCGTGACCGCCTACAACTCACAGTATGGCAACATCACCTACAATATCTCAACTGATGGTACTACGGAAGCCGTGCAGCTGCAGGCCTATCGTGGCAAGAGCTACAACGGCGATGACTTCACCTCCGAAGACGCTATCCAGGTGGGCGACGAGGTGGTGATCTATGGCAACCTGAAAAAGTATAATACTACCTATGAGTTTGAAGCCAACAACCAGCTCGTATCGCTGACAAGACCGGAAGGTACTCCCATCGATCCCGAGCTCTCCTTCGATCCTGCTACCATCACTGTGGAGAAGGGTGCTACTTACAGCCAGCCGACCATCAACTGCCCGGAGGAGATCCGTTCTTACCTCACCATCACTACGGATAATGAGGATGTGGCCTTCTGGACTTCGCAGGCCGGTCTCCTCATCACCACCAATGTGGGTACGGCTACCATCACCGCCACATACGATGGCTCGTACCTCGATGGCAAATATAAATCTGCTACTGCCACCCTCGTGGTGACGGTGACGGAACCCAAAGTCGAACCTGAATTTGTCGACGTGGTGACTGGCAGCGGTCGTTATCAGAAGGTGACCGATGCTTCCGAACTGGAAGCCGGCAAGCGCTACCTCCTCGTCTATGAGGGCGCTGACGGCAACAATGTGTTCAGCGGAATGGCTTCTGCCAACTATGGACAATATGTGGAACTGGCCGCCGAAGAAGGCATCATCGACAACAATGTGGATGAGGCCGGTGCTCCCGTAGTCCTTCAAGAGGGCGACAACGGCAACTGGTATATCATGCTGGATGAGAGCTTCTTGGCTTACAACTTGCCTACTGGAACAAAGAAGAACAACAACCTGTTTGTCGTTGACAGCTGGTCGGAGGTTGGTACCCAATGGACCATCGACCTGACAGAAGGCATCACCAACGCTTATAATGCAGAGCGTAAGCTGCAGTTCAACACAGGCAGTCCCCGTTTCGCTTGCTATACAGGTTCACAGGCCAACGTAACGCTTTATAAAGAGATTGCCGACGAGCCCGAGACCGTGGCCGTGACCATCAGCGAGTCGACCTACGCCACCTTCTACTATGAGACGCAGGCCTTCGAGATTCCCGAGGGTGTGACCGCTTCGGCTGTGGTCCGTGAGGGCAGCTCGCTCACCGAGATACCCGTCGAGGGTATCATCCCCGCTGGTTGCCCCGTGCTGCTCCATGGCGAGGCCGGTGAATATGCGTTCACCGTGACCACCGAGGAAGGTGTGATGCCTACCGCCAACAGCCTCATCGGCTCGGAGGAAGGCGGCACCTACAACGAGGAAGGCTACAAATACTATGTGCTCTCCTACAAGAACAAGAACAAGCTGCCCGAAGAGGTGGGCTTCTACTTCCTCTCCGGTTCGAAGGGCGCCTACGCCAAGGTGAAGGCCCATCAGGCTTACATGCGCGTGACGACCACCCAG
>ONDS01000018.1 GCA_900316685.1 uncultured Prevotellaceae bacterium
CAAAGGTAAGGACTTTCCTCAAATTGTTGAAACTTTTCAATGAGATTTCATTCAACGAGTACTCACCAATCTTTCAACACTGCAAAGTTAGAGTGTAATCCGTGGAATTCGTTGTTAGGAAAGAAATCATTTCAAATCTTTCAAAACAGATTTGCTTGATTTGTATAGATTTGAAGGATTTCTCGCCGTAGGCGACTAAATATCAGTACCTTTATGTACTTACGAAACTTCGGTCATCTATTTTGGCTTCGTTTTGCGGGCGGGCACGGTGGCGGCGGCTCGGAACCGAAGGTCACTGTTTTCGAAGAAAGGGAAAGTAAAAACTCAAATAAATTTGGATAAAATGCTCACGCTCGACAAAATGAAAACAAGTTTTCTATTGCTCTCACTTAATCGCAATTTTGGTTTTTCACTCGCCTTGCACTATCTTTGGATAAATTACGCGGCACCTCAACAATAAAAATAAACAAGTTTTTTTTGTATTGTCTTCGGTTTGCTGTAATTTTGCAGGCGAAATGGAAGAATCCCCCGTTGTGAGGGGGTACCACTAACGTAAAGACCTATAATGAAAGTATTAAAATTTGGCGGGACATCTGTTGGTTCCGTAAAGAGCATTCTTTGCTTGAAGAAAATCGTGGAGAAAGAGGCACGCAAGCAACCCGTGGTAGTGACGGTGAGTGCCTTGGGAGGTGTCACCGACGCCCTGCTCTCCACATCGAGAATGGCCTTGGAAGGCAACGAAAGCTACAAGGCCGAGTTTGAACAGATAGTGCATCGTCATCATCAGATGATCGACACCATCATCACCGACCCAAAGAAACGCGAGGGACTCTTCGCCACCGTCGACCAGTTGTTCGACCAGCTGAAGAGCATCTTCTTCGGTGTTTACCTTATCCACGACCTCAGCCAGAAGACACAGGATGCCATCGTGAGCTACGGTGAGCGTCTGAGCAGCCATATCGTGGCTACGCTGATCAAAGGGGCGCGAAGGGTGAACGCCCGCGACTTTATCCGCACGGAGAAGAAGAACGGGCAGCACATGCTGAGCAGTGAGCTGACCATGCGCTTGACACGCGAGGCCTTCGCCGACATGCCGCGCGTGGCCGTCGTGCCAGGGTTCATCAGCCGCGACAAGGACACGGGTGAGACCACCAATCTGGGACGTGGCGGCAGCGACTACACCGCAGCCATCATAGCCGCCACCCTCGATGCCGAGGTGCTGGAGATATGGACCGACGTCGACGGTTTCATGACCGCCGACCCACGGGTGATCAAGACCGCCTACACCATCAACGAGCTGAGCTATGTGGAGGCGATGGAGCTGTGCAACTTCGGTGCCAAGGTGATTTACCCCCCCACGATTTATCCCGTGTGCGTGAAGAACATACCCATCCTGGTGAAGAACACCTTCAACCCCGAAGGACCCGGCACCATCATCAAGGACAAGATAGAAAACGACCGCAAACCCATCAAGGGCATATCGAGCATCGCCGGCACCACTCTGATTACCGTCACCGGCCTGTCGATGGTTGGTGTGATCGGCGTGAACCGACGCATATTCACCGCCCTGGCCGACAACGGCATCAGCGTGTTCATGGTGTCGCAGGCCTCATCGGAGAACTCCACCTCTATCGGCGTGCGCGACACCGATGCCGACCGCGCCGTGGCCGTGCTCAACGAGGAGTTCACCAAGGAGATACAGACAGGTGCCATGTTCCCCATGCACGCGGAGAGTGGCCTAGCCACCATCGCTATCGTGGGCGAGAACATGAAGCACACCCCCGGCATCGCCGGCAAGCTGTTCGGCACCCTCGGGCGTAGCGGCATCAGTGTGATAGCCTGCGCGCAAGGAGCCTCGGAAACCAACATCTCGTTCGTGGTCGACTCGCGCTACCTGCGCAAGTCGCTCAACGTGCTGCACGACTCCTTCTTCCTGTCGGAATACAAGGTGCTCAACCTCTTCATCTGCGGCGTAGGCACCGTGGGCAACAAGTTGATAGAGCAAATCAGCAGTCAGTATGAGGAACTGAAGGAACGTAACCGACTGAAACTCAATGTTGTGGGTATAGCCAGTTCGAAAAACGCCATCTTCAACCGCGATGGCATCGACCTCAACAACTACCGCGAGCAGTTGAAAGCCTCCGACCCCAGCAACCTCAAGCGGCTGCGCGACGAGGTGATAGGCATGAACATCTTCAACAGCGTGTTCGTAGACTGCACCGCCAGCCAAGAGGTGGCCTCGCTCTACCAAGATTTCTTAGAGCATAACATCAGCATCATAGCCGCCAACAAGATAGCCGCCTCGTCGGATTACGAGAATTACGAACGACTGAAGCAGACAGCTCTCTCGCGAGGTGTGAAATTCCGCTTCGAGACCAATGTGGGCGCCGGACTACCCATCATCGGCACCATCAACGACCTGCGCAACTCGGGCGACCGCATCCTGAAGATCGAGGCGGTGCTCAGTGGCACGCTCAACTTCATCTTCAACGACATAGCCGCCGACGTGCCCTTCTCCGACACGGTGCGTCATGCCAAGGAGCAAGGATATAGTGAACCCGACCCACGCATCGACCTGAGCGGCATGGATGTGGTGCGCAAACTCGTCATCCTGACGCGCGAGGCGGGCTACCGCATCGAACAGGGAGACGTGAAGCGCGAACTGTTCATTCCCGAGAGTTACTTCCAAGGCAGCCAGGACGACTTCTGGCGCGACCTGCCCCTGCTCGACGCTGACTTCGAGCAGCGACGTGAGCGCTTGGAGCGCGAAGGCAAGCGATGGCGCTTCGTGGCCACGATGGACCATGGAGAGGCCAAGGTGAGCCTGCAGGAGGTAAGCAAGGGCCATCCCTTCTACAACTTAGAGGGTTCCAACAATATCGTAATGCTCACCACCGAGCGCTATAAGGAATATCCGATGCAGATACAAGGCTACGGGGCGGGAGCGAGTGTGACCGCCGCCGGTGTGTTCGCCAACATCATGTCGGTAGCTAATGTGTAGGAGGTGAAGGAAATGAAACATATCATCATATTAGGCGATGGCATGGCCGACCATGCCGTGCAGCGATTAGGGGGTAAGACGCTCTTGCAATATGCCGACACGCCCTACATGGACATGCTGGCCAAGAAAGGGCGTTGCGGACGATTGATCACCGTGCCCGAGGGGTTCCCGCCGGGATCGGAGGTGGCCAACACCGCCATCCTGGGCTACGACCTCAACAAGGTGTATGAAGGACGAGGACCCTTGGAGGCCGCCTCCATCGGTTACGAGATGCGGCCCGACGACCTCGCCATCCGCTGCAACATCATCACCATAGAAGACGGGAAGATCATCACCCACAACGGTGGCAACCTGCAGACCGCCGACGGCGATACGCTCATCCGCTACCTCAACGAACACTTAGGCGACGACCGTGTGCAGTTCATCACCGGCATACAATACCGCCATCTGTTAGTGGTCAGGGGAGGCAGCAAGCATATCGTCTGCGCACCACCCCACGACCATCCCAACGAGCCTTGGCAACCGTTGCTCGTGCGCGCAGAGGAGAACGCCCCCAAGGAAGAGGGAAGGATGACGGCACAGGAGACCGCCGACCTGATGAACGACCTGATACTCCGTTCACAGGAGCTGCTGGCAAAGCATCCTTTCAACCAAGCGCGCGCCGCCAAGGGAGAACGCCAGGCCAACAGCATCTGGCCCTGGAGTGGAGGCTATCGGCCTGACATGGCTCCCCTGTCGGCTCAATACCCCGAGATGAAGAGTGGCTCGGTCATCTCCGCCGTCGACCTCATCAGGGGCATCGGCAAGTATGCCGGCCTGGAACCCATCGAGGTGGAAGGAGCCACGGGTCTCGCCGACACCAATTACGAGGGCAAGGCCCAGGCTGCCATCGATGCCCTGCGACGACAGGACTTTGTGTTCGTGCATGTCGAGGCAAGCGACGAGGCAGGTCACGATGGCGACCTCGACTTGAAACTACGCACCATAGAGTATTTGGATCACCGTATGGTGGAACCTATCTACAACGAGGTGAAGACGTGGGATGAAGATGTTTGCATCGCCGTTCTGCCCGACCACCCCACCCCTGTGGAACAGCGCATCCATGTGAATGAGCCTGTGCCCTTCCTCATCTGGCATCGTGGCATCGAGCCCGACGAGGTGAGCCAATACGACGAGGTGAGCTGCGTCGGCGGTGCCTATGGGCTGTTGCGACTGGAGCAGTTCATGCAGACGTTGATGGGAGTGAAAAAGAGGTGAGGGGTGAGGGGTGAGTGTTGAGTGTTGAGTGTTGAGTGTTTAGTGTTTAGGGGTGAGAAGTGAGAAATCACCTCTTCTGTAGGGGCGTGCTTGTCTCGCCCGTGCTATGAATATCTCGCAGAAACCGCAGAAAGACGCAGAAAACCGCCGGATGGCAGGGGCGGTGCCTTCGTGCCCGTCCGTGCGGCCCATAGGTCGCTCTTCAATTCGCGTTCGGAAAGAAATTCATGTAATCCGTTGTTAGGAAAGAAATGTGAATAATCAGAATAATAAAAAGAAATTCGTGTCGATTAGTGTTATTCGTGTTCGTAAAGAAATTCGTGATATTACTGCGAGCACTCGTGACCTTTGGTTCGTGTAATTCGTGTAATTCGTGTAATTCGTTGTTTGGAAAGAAATGTGAATAATCAGAATAATAGAAAGAGGTGAGAAGTGAGAGATTACCCCATGTGTAGGGGCGTGCTTGTCTCGCCCGTTAACGAATTAGTATTAATAAAGGAGTAAGTATAAGTAGTAAAAAGATATGCAATACTATAGTACCAATAAAAAGGCCCCTATGGCCGACCTGAAAAAGGCTGTGGTGAAAGGTCTTGCCGAAGACCGAGGCCTGTATATGCCTGAAGAGATACGGCAGATGCCTGCCCGGTTTTTCAACGAGATAGACAAGATGTCGTTCCAGGAGTTGTCATACGAAGTGGCGAAGGCTTTCTTCGGCGGCGACGTGAAGGACGAGGCGCTGCGTGAGATTGTCTACGACACCCTGTCGTTCGACTGCCCGGTAGTGGAGGTGGAACCCCGCATCCATAGCCTCGAACTCTTTCATGGACCAACACTTGCCTTCAAGGATGTGGGTGCGAGGTTCATGGCCCGCCTGTTGCAATACTTCATCCGCGAGGAAGAGGGTGAGCGTGTGAATGTGCTCGTGGCCACCAGTGGCGACACAGGCAGTGCCGTGGCCAACGGATTCTTAGGTGTCGAGGGCATCCATGTGTATGTGCTCTATCCCAAGGGCAAGGTGAGCAAGATTCAGGAGAGCCAGTTCACGACCCTCGGTCGCAATATCACCGCCATCGAGGTCGACGGTGTGTTCGACGACTGCCAGACGTTGGTGAAGAACGCTTTCATGGACGCCGACCTCAACCGTCACATGCGGCTGACGAGTGCCAACAGCATCAATGTGGCGCGTTTCCTGCCCCAGGCCTTCTACTATTTCAATGCCTACGCGCGCATGAAGGAACAGGGACTGCTCACCTACGACAACGACGGTGTTTCCAACCTGGTGGTCTGTGTGCCGAGCGGCAATTTCGGCAACATCACCGCCGGACTGTTCGGCCATCGCATGGGACTGCCCGTGAAGCGGTTCATCGCCGCCAACAACGCCAACGACATCTTCTACCAGTACTTGCAGAGCGGCGAGTATCATCCCCAGCCCAGCAAACAGACCCTGGCCAACGCCATGGATGTGGGCGACCCCAGCAACTTCGCCCGTATCCTCGACCTCTATGGGCATAGTCATGCCCGCATCACCTCGCTCATCAGCGGTGCCACCTACGACGACGAGGCCATCAAGGAGACGCTGCGCGAGTGCCTGGCCCGCACGGGTTATCAGCTTGACCCCCATGGAGCCTGTGGCTATCGAGCTTTGAAGGAGCAGTTGGCCGCCGACGAGGTGGGTGTGTTCTGCGAGACCGCCCATCCCGCGAAGTTCAAGGAGAAGGTAGACGAGATAACCCACAGCGATGTGGCCATCCCCGAGCGTCTGGCCGCCTTCATGCGTGGCACGAAACAGAGCGTAGCCCTCTCGAAGGACTTCGCCGACTTCAAGGAATACTTGATGGGGGAATAAGAAAGAAAAGCTTTTTTGATTGACAGAACTTAAAATATCCTTTTGCCCTAAGAATGATTGACGACTTTTAAGGACGATTCCATTCTCAACTTCACTCCATGTCTCCCGCAGCAGCTGAACTACTGCGGGAGAGCAAGAATGGCTGTATTGGAAACGACCAAACAGCACCAAGTTGTAATTCGGCCGTTTAGCATTGTTTTTACTTAGGAAATAACACTGATATAGGCCGTTTCGGAAACAATCCGTAACGGCCCTGTTTTTTTTTCTTAAAACGGGTGTTTTTTCATCGGAAAATCCTTTGTCCGATAGCGAATAATGCTTATATTTGCACTTCAAGAAGGTAAAACCTTTTAACCTCAAATCACTCCACCAGATGGTATACATCGACATTGGTTCTTCACAGCCGCGCCAACTCAGTTTCTACTTGGCGGCGGAAGAGTATGTGGCACGCCACGTGGATGCCGACGACTGTTTCTTCATGTGGCAGGTGGAGCCTTCGGTCATCTTCGGTCGTAACCAGTTGATCGAGAACGAGGTAAACGTGGCCTACTGCCGTGAACACGGCATCAGGATGTATCGCCGCAAGAGCGGTGGCGGCTGTGTCTATGCCGACATGAGCAACGTGATGTTCAGCTACATCACCCGAGAAGAGAACGTGAACTTCACCTTCAATCGCTATATGAACATGCTGGTGCTGGTGCTCTACAGGATGGGCATCGAAGCCAAGGCCACTGGCAGGAACGACCTGCTCATCGACGGCAGGAAAGTGTCGGGCAACGCCTTCTATCACCTACCCGGTCGCAGCATCGTGCATGGCACCATGCTCTACGACACCAACATGGAGCACATGGTGGGCGCCATCACCCCGAGCCAAGAGAAACTGCGGAGCAAGGGCGTGGAGAGCGTACGCCAACATATCGCCCTGCTGAAGGACTACACCGACATGAGTCTGGAAGACTTCAAGCTCTTCGTGCGCTCACAGCTCTGCCATGAGGAAAAGGTGCTCGACGGCGACGCTCTCGCCCAGATTGAGCGTATCGAGAAAGAGTATCTCAGCGACGCCTTCATCTATGGGCACAACCCCCGCTACACCATCGTGCGCCGCCGGCGCCTGGAAGGTGTGGGCGACATGGAAGTGCGCATGGAACTCAAGAACGGCATCATCAAGGAGATGAACCTATTGGGCGATTTCTTCATCGTGGGCGACCTGGACCTCATCACCCACCGGCTGCGAGGAGTATCCCTCACACACGAAGCGTTGACCGAGGCCCTACCCGACGACTTAGGGTCCATCATCCTACACTTAGACCGTTCGTCGTTTATCAATCTGCTTATCAACCCTTAAAGACATACGAAATGGAAAACAAGAAAACCTGTCTCTACGACAAGCACGTGCAGTTAGGCGCATTGATGCAACCCTTCGCCGGTTACATCATGCCCATCCAGTACAGCAATATCACCGACGAGCATAATGCCGTACGTCAGCACTGCGGCGTGTTCGACGTGTCGCACATGGGCGAAGTGACCGTGAAAGGGCGCGATGCCGAGCGTTACGTGAACCATATCTTCACCAACGATGTGACCGGCGCGCCCATCGGCAAGGTGTTCTATGGCATGATGCTCTATGAGGACGGAGGCACCGTCGACGACCTGTTGGTGTATAAGATGGGCGAGCAAGATTTCTTCCTCGTGATCAACGCCGCCAACATCGACAAGGACGTGGAGTGGATGGAAGCCCACACCGAAGGTTTCGACATCGAGCTGAAACATGAGAGCGACTACTACGGACAGTTGGCCGTGCAAGGCCCCGAGTCCGAGCAGGTGGTCGAAGAGGTACTGAGCCTGCCCTGCCAAGACCTTGTGTTCTACACCACCAAGCGCGTAGACGCCGAGGGTGAGACCCTGGTGCTCAGCCGTACCGGTTACACCGGCGAGGACGGTTTCGAGATTTACGGCAGCCACGCCTATATCATGGCCGCCTGGGATAAGTTGATGAAGAGCGGAAAGTGCAAGCCCTGTGGATTGGGTTGCCGCGACACGTTGCGCTTCGAGGTGGGTCTGCCCTTGTACGGCGACGAACTGTCGGCGGAGATCTCCCCCGTGATGGCCGGTCTGTCGATGTTCTGCAAGTTAGACAAGCCCGAGTTCATTGGCAAGGAAGCCCTTGTGCGCCAGAAGAGCGAAGGTGTGGCCAAGCGCGTTGTCGGCATCGAGTTGCAGGACCGTGCCATTCCCCGACATGGCTATGCCGTGCTGAAGGATGGCGAGGTGGTGGGCGAGGTGACCACCGGTTATCACACCATCTCGACCGACAAGAGTGTATGTATGGCCCTTGTCGACGCCCGCCATGCCAAGTTGGGCACCGAGCTGGAGATACAGATTCGCAAGAAGACCTTCCCCGGCGTGGTGGTGAAAAAGCGTTTCTACGAGAAACACTATAAAAATTAAAAGATTAAAGAATTAAGAATTAAAGCATATAAGTTTCCCATGTTATGAAGATAAAGGAAGATAAAGGAAGATAAAGGAAGATAAAGGAAGATAACCGCTTTTCAGCGGTGAAGATAGAGGACAATACCTCTTCCCTATAGTGATGACAGGTTATGGACTATCGTCTTTTATCTCCTTCTAACTTCTTTTTACTCCTTTTACATTCTAACAACTGGAGCTTGCGAAAGTTGGATTAAACTATCAAAACATTAAATATTATGGCAAAAGTATTGGAAGGACTCTTTTATTCGGAGTCGCACGAGTATGTGAGAGTGGAAGGCGAGTATGGATTCATCGGCATCACCGACTATGCACAACATGCGTTGGGCGAAGTGGTATACGTGGATATGCCCGAGGTAGACGATGAAGTGGAAGCCGGCAATGAGTTCGGAGCCGTGGAGAGTGTGAAGGCCGCCAGCGACCTGATGGCTCCGGTGAGCGGTACCGTGGTCGAGGTGAACGAGGCACTTGAAGACGAGCCCGGCCTGGTGAACACCGATCCCTACGCCAACTGGATCATCAAGATCGAGCTGACCGACAAGACCGAGCTTGACAACCTGATGGATGCCACAGCCTATGCCGAGTTCTCAAAGGAATAAGAGATATACTATAGACACTATAGAAAACTATAGACACTATAAAAACAATAGCCATGGCCTATAAATATTTTCCACATACCGAGGAAGACATCCGCAAGATGCTCGACAAGATAGGTGCCGAGAACCTGGATGCCCTCTTTGCCGAGGTGCCTGAATCGGTGCTGTTCAAGGGCGACTACGACCTGCCCTCGCAGATGAGCGAGATGGAGGTGCGCCGCTATTTCGAACAGCTGTGCTCGCGCAACGAGTCGTTGACCGTCTTTGCAGGCGCGGGGGTCTACGACCACTACACTCCCAGTGTGGTGGCCAACATCACCGAGCGGTCGGAATTCCTGACCAGCTACACCCCCTATCAGGCGGAGATCTCACAAGGAACGTTGCATTACATCTTTGAGTTCCAAAGCATGATGGCCGAGCTGACAGGCATGGCCATCAGCAATGCATCGATGTACGACGGCAGCACCGCCACCGCCGAGGCTGTGATGATGGCTGCCGCCCAATCGAAGAAGGCGAAAACGGTGCTCGTCAGCCCCACCCTCGACCCGAAGGTGAAACGTGTGGTCGAGACCTATGCCCATTTCCACGGTGTGGAGATTGTCTATCTGAAGGAGCGCAACGGTGTGACCGATGTCGACGACCTTCGCCAGCGACTGGCAGGTGGCGGCATAGCCGGTGTGTTGGCGCAGCAGCCCAATTTCTACGGCATCGTAGAGGATTTCAGCGGATGGGCAGACCTATGCCATGAGCAGAAAGCGCTGTTCATCATCAATTCGGTGATTGCCGACCTCGCCTTGCTGAAGACGCCGGGCGAATGGGGAGCCGACATCGCCGTAGGCGACGGACAGTCGCTGGGCATACCGATGAGCTATGGTGGTCCGAGCGTGGGCTACCTGTGCTGTACCGACAAGCTGATGCGCAAGATGCCCGGTCGTATCGTCGGCATGACCAAGGACAGCCGTGGCCAACGTGCCTTCGTGCTCACCCTGCAAGCCCGCGAGCAGCATATCCGCCGTCAGAAAGCCACCTCGAACATCTGTTCCAACCAGAGCCTGATGGCCTTGTTCGTCACCATCTACCTCGCCCTCATGGGCAAGGAAGGAGTGAAGGAAGTGGCCCAACGGTCGTACGATGCCGCCCACTACATGGCCGATGCCTTGGTGGCCACGGGCCGTTTCACGATGGCCTTCGACCAACCTTTCTTCAATGAGTTCTGCGTCAGGTACGACGGAGATGTGGATGCCTTGCAGCGCCATCTTCTCGCCCATGGCATACTCGGAGGCGTGAAAGTAGCCGACCATACCCTCATGATAGCCTGCACCGAGAAACGCACGAAAGAAGAGATAGACCAATTTGTAGCACTAACGAAGGAGGACCAGCGATGAACAACCAATTATACGGCAACCTGATTTTTGAGTTGTCACATACGGGAAGAAAAGGTTACAGTCTGCCCGCCAACGAGTTCGGCCATCATGAGTTGCCCGAGGCCTTGCGCCGCGGCGTGGATGCCCAGTTGCCCGAGTGCGACGAGCTGACCGTGGTGCGTCATTACACCAACCACAGTGCCAACAACTTCGGTGTGAACAACGGTTTTTATCCCTTGGGCAGCTGTACGATGAAATACAACCCCGTGCTGAACGAGGAAACGGCACTGTTGCCCAGTTTTCAGTCGCTCCATCCCTCCCAGCCCGAAGACACCTGCCAGGGAGCCCTGGAACTGATGTTCCGCTTGCAGCACTCTTTGGCCGCTCTCACCGGTCTGAGCGACTTCACCCTGAACCCCTTTGCCGGTGCCCATGGTGAGCTGACCGGACTGATGATCATCCGCGCCTACCACCAGCAACAAGGTGAGGAGCAGCGCACCAAGGTGATAGTGCCCGACTCCGCCCATGGCACCAACCCCGCCAGCGCCGCCGTCTGCGGTCTCGACGTGGTGGAGGTGAAGAGCACCAAGGACGGCATGGTCGATGTGGACGACCTGCGTGAGAAACTCGACGACACCATCGCCGCCGTGATGATGACCAACCCCAACACGCTGGGACTGTTTGAGCGTCAGATACCCGAGATAGCCGAGCTCGTACACGCCAGCGGCGCCCTGCTCTACTACGACGGCGCCAACCTCAACCCCATGTTGGGCAAGTGCCGTCCCGGCGATATGGGCTTCGATGTGATGCACATCAACCTGCACAAGACCTTCTCCACACCCCATGGCGGTGGCGGTCCCGGTTGCGGTCCCGTAGGTGTGCGCTCCGGCATGGAAGAGTTGTTGCCCAGCCGCATTGTCGCGGATACCGACGGACAATACCATATATTGCGCAATGAGCATATACAGGTAGGAGCCACCCTCGGCAATTTCGCCGTGATGGTGCGTGCCTACACCTATATCCTGAGCTTAGGCAAGGAAGAGATCAAGATGGTGGGTCCGTTGGCCACGCTGAATGCCAACTACATCAAGGAATCGCTGAAAGACCTGTATGAGTTGCCTATCGACACATTGTGCAAACATGAGTTCGTGTTCGACGGTCTGAAAGACAAGTCGACGGGCGTGACCACCATGGATATCGCCAAGCGACTGCTCGACTACGGCTACCATGCTCCTACCATCTATTTCCCCTTGCTGTTCCACGAGTCGCTCATGATAGAGCCGACGGAGAGCGAGAGCATCGACACCATCGACGGATTCATCGCCGTGATGCGGCGCATCGCCGAAGAGGCCATCAACGATCCCGACATCGTGAAGGGAGCTCCCCACTCCACCCCCATCGGTCGTGTCGACGATGTGTTGGCAGCCAAGCAACCTGTACTTACTTATAAAGAGGTGAGGGGTGAGAAGTGAGAGGTGAGAAGTGAGAGGTGAGAGGATTTTTCGTTATTACGTTATCACGTTATCACGACATCACGTTATTACGTTATCACGACATTATAAGATAAGATTATGCATTCCGATATCATCATCATAGGCAGTGGGCCCGGCGGCTATCGTGCCGCCGAGCATGCTGCCCGTCATGGTCTGAGTGTGACCATTTTCGAGCGCGAGCATGCTGGTGGCACCTGCCTGAACTGTGGGTGCATCCCCACCAAGGCACTATGCCGCAACGCCGAGTTGCTGTTGGATCTTCGACAGGCAGCCACGTATGGTTTGGAAGACCTGCACTACCACCTCGACTTCGACGCTGTGATGCAGCGCAAGCAGCAAGTGGTGGATTCCTTGCGCAAGGGCGTGGAGACGCTGATGGCTCAGCCCGGCATCACCCTTGTGCGTGGCGAGGCCCGTTTTGCCGATGCCCAGACCATCGAGTGCAACGGTGAGACATACACCGCCACCGATATCATCATCGCTACGGGCAGCGATGCCAAGTGTCCTCCCATCCAGGGACTCGACCTGCCCCATGTGGTCACCTCCACCGAGTTGCTCTCCATCGACCACCTGCCCCAGCGACTGTGCATCGTGGGAGCCGGCGTCATCGGCATGGAGTTCGCCTCCATCTTCAACGCCTTGGGCAGCGAGGTGACGGTGGTTGAGTTTCTCAAGGAATGTCTGCCTCCCTTCGACAGCGACATCGCCAAGCGCTTGCGCCAGCAACTCTCCAAACGCGGAGTGGAGTTTTTCATGCAGTCGGGCGTACAGTCTATCACGCCTTCCGAGGTGGTGTTCGAACGCAAGGGCAAGGAGACCCGCATCGCCGCCGACGTGGTGTTGGTGGCCACAGGCCGCGCCCCGCGCATCGACGGTCTCTGCTTAGACAAGGCGGGCATCGCCACGGAGCGAGGAGCCATCGTGGTCGACGACGACATGCGCACCAACATCCCCCATATCTACGCCATCGGCGATGTGAACGCCCGTTGCATGTTGGCCCATGCCGCCACGTTCCAAGGATTGCATGTGGTGAACAGCATCCTCGGTATCACCGACCATATCGACCTCAAGACCATTCCCGCCGCCGTATTCACCTATCCCGAAGCCGGCACCGTGGGAGTGACCGAAGACCAGTGCAAGGCCGAGGGCATCGAATATGTATGCAAGAAAGGCTACTACCGAGCCAACGGCAAAGCCTTGGCGATGAATGAGAGCGAAGGACTGGTCAAGCTGTTGGCCGCCGCCGACGGTCGCATCATCGGTTGCCACATCCTGGGAGCCCACGCCGCCGACATGGTACAGGAGGTGAGTTGCCTGATGGCGAAAGGCTGCCGTGTGGCCGAACTGCGCGACATGGTACATATCCACCCCACCCTGGGCGAGATGTTGCAAGAAGTGGCGTCGGCTTTTTGAAAGCGGATAGAGAGTTCAAAATGAGAAAAATCACAAAAAAAATCGATTAACACACCATTAATCGATTTTTTTATATAATTTTGCAACATCAAAACTTACGGGGCGTATCGGTTAGATCGGGATACTCATCAAATAATACTGAAAACCGAGAAAGCATCTTTTGCCAATGGCGGGCCACATTCTTCGCAAGAAGATAGCAGTAATGCCGGTGGATTACAAAGGCGGGGAGCACTCAAAACTTATAGAATCGGAGTTTTCATCACATCATCGGTACGACCCCATTTTCTTTTTTTTCTCACTTTTCTCACCTAAAACCATAGAAGGATATGTTCTCAGGCATAGTAGAAGAGATGGCCACCGTAGTGGACATCACCCGCGACAAGGAAAACATCGACCTTACACTCACCTGTTCGTTCACCAGCGAGTTGAAAATAGACCAGAGCATCGCCCACAACGGCGTATGCCTGACAGTGGTGCGCATCGACGGCGACAACTATACCGTCACGGCGATGAAAGAGACGTTGGACCGTTCGAACCTCGGTTTGCTGAAGGTGGGCGACCATGTGAACGTCGAACGTTCGATGATGATGCAAGGTCGCCTCGACGGCCATATCGTGCAGGGGCATGTCGACGAGACCGCCCGTTGCATCGCCATGGAAGATGCCGATGGGAGCACCTACTTCACCTTTGAATACAAGGCCGACCGCGAGATGGCCCGTCGTGGATATTTCACCGTCGACAAAGGCAGTGTGACCGTCAACGGTGTCTCCCTCACCGTCTGCAATCCCACCGACAACACCTTCCAGGTGGCCATCATCCCCTATACCATGGAGAACACCAATTTCCACGACATACGCATAGGCACGGTGGTGAACCTGGAATTCGACATCCTGGGCAAATACATCGCCCGTTTGCAGGACTTCCACTAAAAAGAATGTAGACGAGTAATCAGTCTATATTATCTTTTTCTGTCTGCTTTTTCCGCGAGCATTTGGGGCCTGAACTGCTTAACCTGAATAACAATCCATTCAAAAAACAATACATTATGTACAGAACACTACGATTCTTATCGCTGGCTGTATTCCTGCTTGTCAGCGGCTATACCTCGGCGCAAGGAGAAAGAGTCATCAATAGCAATTTCGAGGGAACGGACTACAGCAGTTTCCTATATTGTGAAAAAGGAGCCGTTAAGCCTGTGACTGCAGATAATATTGTTGTCGATGCTGACGATGCCAATAATCATTGCGTTAAAATTGTCTCTGTGGAAAACTCCACCGCCACTTGGGATTCACAATTCATTATTTCATTAGGCGAGCCGCTATCACAAGGCGATTGGATTAATTTCTCCATGAGAGCTAAAGCCAGCAAACCGATATTTATCACAAGTCAAGCTCAGGTTACTCCCTGCAATTTTCTTCATTGGGATATGGTTGGAAATTATAACATTACAACTGAATGGAAGAATCTGACATACACGTGTACTATTTCTGCGGAACAAGAAGGATGTACTGTTATTAGCTTTCTATTAAATGAAGCGAATGATAAAACCTCCACTGAGTTTTATTTCGATGACATCAGTGTTGAGGTTACGAAAAAAGAAGAGCTTGATTATCCCATCTCTTTCGCCGACGAAGCCGTGAAAGCCGTCTGCGTGGAAAACTGGGATACCGACGGCGACAGCGAACTCAGCTACGCCGAGGCAGCGGCAGTGACAGATTTGGGCGAGGCGTTTAAATATAACAGACAGATAACAAGCTTTGACGAATTGCAACACTTCATTGGGCTGAAGAGCATCGGCTATTCTGCCTTCAATTACTGCACCAACCTGATGAGCGTGACCATCCCCTCGAACGTGACGAGCATCGGCGAATATGCGTTTGCTAACTGCTCCGGTCTGATGAGCGTGACCATCCCCTCGAACGTGAAGAGCATCGGCGAATATGCGTTTGCTAACTGCTCCGGTCTGACGAGCGTGACCATCTCCGAGGGTGTGACGAGCATCGGCTCTTCTGCCTTCAGTTTCTGCACCAACCTGACGAGTGTGTCCATCCCCTCGAGCGTGACAAGCATCGGCGAGAATGCGTTTGGCTACGGCCTGACAAAGGTAATAGTATCAGATATCGCAGCATGGTGTGGTATTAGTTTTGGAGACTCTAGTGCTAATCCTTTATATTTTGCTCAGCATATCTACAGTGATGAAAACACGGAGATTACGAAATTGGTGATACCATCGAGTGTGACAAGCATCGGCGACTGGGCTTTTTGTAATTGCTCCGGCCTGACGAGCGTGACCATCTCCGAGGGTGTGACGAGCATCGGCTCTTCTGCCTTCAGTTTCTGCTGCAGCCTGACGAGCGTGGCCATCCCCTCGAGCGTGATGAGCATCGGCTCTTATGCGTTCGGTGGCAGCTACGGCCTGTCGAGTGTAACTGTAGATGAAGGCAATGGGGTTTATGATTCCAGGAACAATTGCAATGCCATCATCGAAACAGCAACCAACACAATAATTATGGGATGCCTGAATACCGTGATTCCCGAAAGCGTGACAAGCATCGGCGATAATGTGTTCTCAGGTTGCACCGGCCTCATGAGTGTGACCATTCCCTCGAGCGTAACGAGCATCGGAAACAGTGCTTTCTCTGGATGCTCTAACCTTCTGTCTATCAACTTACCCCCGAATCTGGAATTTATCGGTCGTTCTGCTTTCTCTGGATGTGCCAATATAGCAGATTTCAACATCCCCAATACGGTGACTCACATCGGCTCGGATGCGTTTAGCGGAACAGGTATAACTACGCTTACCATTCCCAAATCTGTAATCGAAATCGAATCAAACATTAATTACGGTTATAGTCCTGCCGCTAGATGTACCAATTTGGAATCCATCTTCGTGGAGGAGGGCAATCCTGCATTTATGTCGGAGAACGGTGTCCTGTTCAATAAGGATAAGACAATCCTGATGTGTTATCCCGCAGGTAAGTCTGACGATAAATATATCATGCCAAATACGGTGACAATCGTTGGGGCAGGTGCTTTCAATAGCAATAAACACCTTATGACCGTCACGCTCAGCAGAAATCTGGAGATTATAGGCGATGGCGCGTTTATCTGGTGCTCAGGTCTAAGAGATATTTACAGTTATATAATACCAGATGAGTCTGACGAATATGATCTAGGGTTTGGCTATGGGATAAATATTTTCTTACTGTCAACAGACTGGAACAATCCCATAGTACCGACGCTACACGTACCAGTGGGCTGCAAACAATATTATGAGCAATGGAGTTTATGGAATTGGATGAACATCGTGGAGATGGAGGACACGAATATCGAGTTCGCCGACCCGGCAGTGAAAGCCATTTGTGTGGCCAACTGGGACACCAACGGCGACGGCGAACTCAGTTACGACGAGGCTGCGGCAGTGACAGACCTCGGTGAAGTCTTTAAAAATAACTTAGAGATAACAAGCTTTGACGAACTGCAATACTTCACTGGGCTGATGACCATTGGCTATCCTGCGTTCGCGAACTGCACCGGCCTGACGAGCGTGACTATCCCAGAAGGCGTGACGAGCATCGGCCAATATGCGTTCTACGGCTGCTACATGCTGGCAAAAATCACCTTCGCTGAGAGTGTGACGAGCATCGAGAATGAAGCGTTCTATGGCTGCACCAGCCTGACTAGCGTGACCATCCCCAAAGGTGTGACAAGCATCGGACTAGAGTCATTCTTTGGATGTCCCAATTTGGAGAGTATCACCGTAGCAAGCGGTAATGCCGTTTTTGATTCACGTGAAGATTGCAACGCCATTATTGAGACTGGCACCAACACGTTGATTGCCGGATGCCAAAGCACAGTTATACCCAACAGCGTGACGTGCATTGGCCCAGAGGCGTTCTATTGCTGTTATAACCTGACGAGCATTACTATCCCCGAGAGCGTGACGAACATTGGCGACTGGGCATTTCGTGAATGCTCCAGCCTGACAAGTGTGACCTTAAACGAAGGTTTGACGAACATTGGTGATATGGCATTCGCATACTGCGAAAGCCTGACAAGCATCAATATCCCCTCTAGTGTGGCAAACATTAGCGGTATGGCATTCTGTGGTTGCTCCGGCCTGACAAGCGTTACCATCCCTGAGGGCGTGACAAACATCGGCGATCATGCGTTCTGGCAATGCACAGGTCTGACGAGCGTCACCATCCCCTCGAGCGTGACGAGCATCGGTGATGGAGCGTTCAATGCCTGTAGCAGCCTTACGAGCATCACCATCCCTTCGAGCGTGACGAGCATCGGCGAGTATGTGTTTTACGGTTCCAGCCTTACCGAGGTCATCTCGTTGATGGAAGAGCCTTTCTATATCGATGAAAGCGTGTTTTCAGTTTGGGATGAAGAAACACAAAAAGCAGTCTTCACCACCGCCACCCTCTACGTGCCCGCAGGCACGAAAGAGAAATACTTGGCGACACCGGCCTGGAACCTCTTCCTGAACATCGTGGAGATGGGACTGGAGCCTGTGGAGCAGGGCGAGACGGTCGACTTCGGCACCGACATCAGCGAGGACACCAACATCGACGGCAACACGGTGGGTGACATCTATTACAGCATCAGCAGCGGCGATGGCAGCTACGACCCATCGGAGGGTTGTATCGTGGTGACCTCGCCGACCGACGACGAGACGGTGAGCGGTGTCTCTGGGACTGACATCTTCGGCGAGGATTTCAACGCCCACTTCACGGGTGTCGTGTTCAAGGTGGCTCCTGGCAAGGGCACCATCCGGGTGGAGGCCCAGACCACGGGCAACATGGTGCTGAAAGTGAAGATCGGCGATGGCGACCCCATCACGATGGAACTGGAAGGCAAGTTGAAGGTGTCGTTCCCCTACAACGTGAGTGAGGAAACATACGTCTATATCTATGGCGGCGAGAACTCGGCGGCAGCCAATGGAATGAGATTCGCTCCTGCCACGGGCTCGCTGAAGATCTACGGCATCGAGGTGGAGAGCGTCACCGACGGCATAGAGACGGCGACGATGATCGACGACGACAGCGATGCGCCCGTGTATAACCTCAACGGACAGCGCGTGAACACACCGCACAGGGGTATCTACATCCAGAACGGCAAGAAGGTGCTGGTGAAGTAAGACCATCTGAATGGGTGGCCTTAACACCGTTCCTCCATAACCAATGCCGCGCACTCTTCGGTGAGTGCGCGGCACTGTTGTTCGGCAGGGAATCCAATGTTTTCTTGAAAATGAGCGTTGATTTTTTACAACAAATTAGCGTTAACAACAGTTAATAGACAAAGTCGTCTGTCCTGTCTATCTATTTTTTATCGACAAACATTGATTTTATTTGGAGGAAAAATATTTTATAATTACTTTTGTACATTATTTTTCCAAGAAAACAGCTATGAACAGGAAAATACATTCTATAAGTCTGCTCTTTTTGTTGACGATTTTCTCCGTCGGCATCCATGCGCAAGATACCGGCGGTGCATGGACCCTCGACGACTGCATCACCTATGCCCTGACCAACAACATCCAACTCAAGCGGAGCCACATCACCCAGCTGAGTGCCCAGGAAGACCTCTTACAGTCGAAGGCGGCCCTTCTGCCATCGCTCAGCGCTTCCACCAGCCAGAACGTGGTGTACCGCCCTTTCATCGATTCCAACATGGGGGCAGTGACCAATGGCACGGTGGAATACAGCGTCGATAAGTTCTATTACAACGGCACCTACGGGGTGAGCGGCAGCTGGACCGTCTGGGATGGCATGCGAAGGAAGAACACCATCAAGCTCAACGAGATGAACACTCATATCGCCAAGCTCGACTCCGCCGCCATGGCACTGAGCATTCAGGAACAGATCACCCAACTCTACGTGCAGATATTATACAGCAAGGAGAGCATCAAGGTGAATGAGCAGAGCCTGGCCACCAGCAAGACCAACGAGGAAAGAGGTAAGACGATGGTCGAGGTGGGCACCATGAGCCGAGCCGACCTGGCCCAGCTCACCGCCCAGCGAGCCATGGACGAATACAACATCGTGGCCGCCGAGACCGATGTGCGCAACTACCTGTTCCAGCTGAAGCAGGTCTTGGAACTGAGCGACGGCACATCGTTCGACATCGCCTCGCCCGAGACGGCCACCATCGACGCCCTGTCGGCCATTCCCCCACTCGACCAGGTGTACGCCAGAGCCTTGGCCCATCGCCCGGAGATAGAGAGTGCCCGGTTGGCCATCACGAGCAGCGACATCAGCGTCGACATCGCACGTGCCGGCAACAAGCCCAGCATCGCCCTGCAGGGCGGTGTGACCACCAACACCAACAGCCTGTCGGAAACGGGATGGGGCAAACAGATGAAAACCAACCTCAACGCGAGTGTGGGTGCCACCTTGAGCATCCCCATCCTCGACAACCGCCAGACCAAGAGTGCGGTGAACAAGGCCCTCCTGAACAGGGAGCTGAGCATCCTGGAACTGCAGGAAAAGGAAAAGCAACTGTATGCCACGATAGAGAACTACTGGATAGGGGCTGTGAACAACCAGGCCCGTTACAAGGCTGCGCATACCGCCTTGGCCAGCGAGCAGACCAGCTATGAATTGCTCAGCGAGCAGTTCCGCTTAGGCCTGAAGAACATCATCGAATTGATGACCGGAAAGACCAATCTCGTGACCGCCCAGATCAATGAGCTGCAGAGCAAATACATGACCATCCTCAATATCTACATGCTGAAGTATTATCAGGGGTATTAAGGAGCAAGGGGCAAGAATCCGAAATAACGTAATAACGTAATAACGTCATAACGAAATAACGAAATAAAAAAAAGCTCAAAATATGAAGAAGAAAATCAGTAAGGTCTGGATAGGTGTGGCCCTCATCGTCGCCGCTGGCATCGTGCTATGGCTCATGAGCGGCAAGAAGAAAGAGGAGAAGGTGGAGTTCATGACCGCCAAGGTCGAACCTGCCAACCTGCAAAACAGCGTGACCGCCACCGGCACGATCGAGCCCGTAACCAGCGTCACCGTAGGTACACAGGTTTCCGGCATCGTGAGCAAGCTTTATGTCGACTACAACAGCGAGGTGAAGAAAGGGCAGGTGATAGCCGAGCTCGACAAGACCAACCTGACGAGCGAGCTGAACACCGCCCGTGCCAACCTGGCCAGCGCGCAGAGTGCCTTGGATTACCAACAAGCCAATTACAGCCGTTACCAGGCCCTGTTCAACAAGGGGTTGATTGCCGCCACCGACTTCGAGTCGGCACGTCTGAGTTGGCAGCAGGCCAAGGAACAGGTGGCCACAGCACAGGAAACGGTGCGCCGCGCCCAGACCAACCTCGGCTATGCCACCATCACCTCGCCCATCGACGGCATCGTGCTCTCCAAATCGGTGGAGGAAGGGCAGACCGTAGCCGCCAGCTTCAGCACCCCCGAGTTGTTCAAGATAGCCAAGGACCTGACCAACATGCAGGTGGTGGCCAATGTCGACGAGGCGGACATCGGCAATGTGAAAGCCGGCGAGCGAGTGAGCTTCACCGTCGACGCCTATCCCGACGACGTGTTTGAAGGCAGCGTGACACAGGTGCGGCAGGAAGCCACCACCACCAACAACGTGGTGACCTACGAGGTGGTGATCAACGCACCCAACGGCGACCTGAAGCTCAAGCCCGGACTGACCGCTTCGGTCACCATCTACACCGCCGAGCGCCAAGGCGTGCTGTGTGTACCCAGCAAGGCTCTCCGCTTCACGCCCACCAAGGAAACCGTCGGCGAGAAGAAGATAGCAGACTGCCAAGGCAAGAACAAGGTATGGACATTGGATGGCAACACGCTGACCGCCCACAGTGTGCAGATAGGCATGAGCGACGGTTCCCACACCGAGATTTTGGGAGGCATCAGCCAAGGCAAGTCCGTGGTGACCGAGATCAAAGAGGTGACCGATGGAGAGGAAGAATCCGGCGACCAAGAGCGCAGCCCCTTCGCCCCCGGACCGCGCGGTAAGAAGAAATAACCACCACGACATGGCAAACGAAGAGAGGAAAGTAGTGATAGAGTTGCGTGACGTGAGGCGCGACTTCATTGTGGGCGAAGAGACCGTCCACGCCCTGCGAGGTGTGAGTTTCAAGATTTACGAGGGTGAGTTCGTCACCATCATGGGTAAGTCGGGCTCCGGCAAATCCACCCTGCTCAATCAGTTGGGTTGTCTCGACACGCCTACCAGCGGCGAATACTATCTCGACGGCACGAGCGTGCGCACCATGTCGAAGTCGCAGCGTGCCGTGCTTCGCAACCGTAAGATAGGCTTCATCTTCCAGAACTACAATCTCCTGCCCAAGACCACCAGCGTGGAGAACGTGGAACTGCCATTGATGTATAACAGCGCCATCGGGGCTAAGGAGCGTCTTGAGCGTGCCATCAAGGCCTTGCAGTCGGTGGGCTTAGGCGACAGGCTTTACCACAAGTCGAACCAGATGTCGGGCGGTCAGATGCAGCGCGTGGCCATCGCCCGTGCGTTGGTGAACGACCCCGCCGTGATTCTCGCCGACGAGGCCACCGGCAACCTCGACACGCGCACCAGCTTCGAGATTCTCGTGTTGTTCCAGAAGTTGCATGCCGAGGGGCGCACCATCATCTTCGTGACCCACAACCCCGACATCGCCAACTATTCGAGCCGCAACATCATGCTGCGCGACGGCAAGGTGATCAGCGACACGACCAACGACCATATCCTTTCCGCCGCCGAAGGTTTGGCGGCCCTGCCGCAGAACACGGATGAGTGATTATCCCCGACAACGAAATAACGTAATAACGATATAACGAAATAACGCCATAACGATATAACGGAATAACGTCATAACGAAATAACGATATAACGAAAAAAAAACGCCCCCCATGAACTACAGTAATCTTTTCAAGATAGCCCTACGTGCGATTTTCGCCAACAAGATGCGGTCGTTTCTCACCGCTCTCGGCATCATCATCGGCATCGCGTCGGTCATTACGATGCTGGCCGTCGGCCAAGGCACGAAGCGGAGCATCCAAGCCAACATCTCGGAGATGGGGTCGAACATGATCATGATCAGCCCCGGTGCCGACATGCGCGGCGGTGTGCGTCAGGATGCCTCGGCCATGGAGACCCTGAAGCTCAACGACTACGAGAGCATCAAGGAAGGGTGTACGTATGTCAAAGCGGTCAGTCCCATGGTCACCAGTGGAGGCCAGTTCATCTACGGCAACAACAACGCCCCCTCGACGGTATATGGCGTGAACCAGGATTACTTAGAGATACGCCAACTGAGCATCTCCGACGGCGAGATGTTCACCGATGCCGACATCAAGACAAGCGCCAAGGTGTGCATCCTGGGCCAGACGGTCATCGACAACCTCTTCCCCGACGGCGGCGACCCCATCGGCAAGGTGATACGTTTCAATGCCATCCCCTTCCGCGTGGTGGGTGTACTGAAGAAAAAAGGCTACAACTCGATGGGCATGGACCAGGACGACCTCGTGCTGGCGCCTTACACCACGGTGATGAAGCGCATCCTGGCGCAGACCTACCTCGGCGGCATACAATGCTCCGCCGTCACCGAGGGCGTGACCGACCAGGCCACGGCTCAGATTACCGACATCCTGCGCAGGAACCACAAGTTGAAGGATGCCATCGGCGACATGCCCGCCGACGACGACGATTTCAATATCCGTTCGCAGGAAGAGCTGTCGAACATGATGAACTCCACCACCGACATGCTCACCATCCTCCTGGGCTGTGTAGCAGGCATCTCGCTGATTGTCGGCGGCATCGGCATCATGAACATCATGTATGTGAGTGTGACCGAGCGCACACGCGAGATAGGCCTGCGCATGAGTGTGGGAGCCCGCGGCATCGACATCCTCAACCAGTTTCTCATCGAGGCCATCCTGCTGAGCGTCACCGGCGGCATCATCGGAGTGCTTCTGGGCGTAGGACTCTCCTATGCCATCAAGACCTTCGCCCAATGGCCCATCTTCATCCAGCCCTGGAGCATCGTGATGAGCTTCGCCGTATGTACGCTCACGGGAGTTTTCTTCGGTTGGTATCCCGCCAAGAAAGCCGCCCGTCTCGACCCCATCGAAGCCATCCGTTACGAATAAGCCTCAAGCCTCAGCGAAGAATCCCTCTTACCACAGCATAACATGACCCACCGCACCAAGACCATATTGATCAACGTCGTCATCTGGGTGACCATCTTCATGATGCCCATCCTGTTTATGGGCATCGACCACACCTTTTCCATGCCCAACATGATCCGTTCGATGATCATGACCTTGGTGTTGCTCATCACCTTCTATACCAACTACCTATGGTTGGTGCCCAAGCACTTCCTCGAAGGCAAACGCAGCGTCTACTGGACGGTCAACATCATCCTGGTCGTAGTGCTGAGCCTGGCTGTTCATGCATGGTTTGAATGGGGCAGCAAACCCACCGACGTCGACATCATCAATCCTGTAGTGCCCAACAAGAGTGTGTGGATGCATATCTTCCAGGTGCTGCATAACATGTTCAACATAGCTGTCGTCGTAGGTATCGCCACGAGCATCCGCTTGTCGCTCAAATGGGTGGAATCGGAGAAAGCGCGCGAAGAGACGAAGATGGCGTTGCGCGAGGCCGAATTGGAGAACATCCGTTATCAGGTGAACCCTCACTTCATGCTCAACACGCTCAACAACATCTACGCCCTTTGCGCCTTCGACCAGTCTAAGGCGCAAACGGCCATCATGGAACTGAGCAAGCTGATGCGCCATGTGCTCTACGACAACCAGCAACCCTTCATCTGCCTCAAGGACGAGTTGGAGTTCATCGACAACTATATCAACCTGATGAAGTTGAGGCTGAGTGGCGAGGTGGACATCGTGAAATGTTTCGACGTGCCCAACCCAAACAATGTCTATGTGGCGCCTCTCATCATCATCTCGCTCGTGGAGAACGCTTTCAAGCACGGTGTGAGCCCCGTGAACAAGAGTTTCATCCATATCCACATCCACGAATCGGAAGGACAACTCATTTGCCAGATAGAAAACAGCTACTATCCCAAGTCGGAAAAGGACCATAGCGGCCACGGCATAGGACTGGAACAGGTGCAGCGACGACTGGACCTCTCCTATCCCGACAGGTATGAATGGGAAAAAGGAGTAGACGAAAAGACGAATACATACAAATCCAAGATTACGCTTTATGACACTCAACTGCATCATCATTGACGACGAGCCCCTCGCCGCTGAACTATTGGCCAGTTATGCCAAGAAGATTCCCTACATTAAGCTTATGGGAGTTTACAACAGTGCCGTGAATGCCATCAAGGTCATTCACGAAAACCACATTGATGTGATTTTCCTCGACATCCAAATGCCCGAACTCAGCGGTTTGGAGTTTGCGAGCGTCTTACCGAAAGAAACACGCATCATCTTCACCACGGCCTTCAACCAATATGCCATTGAAGGCTACAAGGTGAACGCCCTCGACTATCTTGTCAAGCCCATCAGCTACGACGATTTCCTCCGTTCCGCCAACAAGGCGCGCGAATGGTTCCTCTCCCAGTTCAAGCAGGATGTGGGAGACAAAGACCGTTTCATGTTCATCAAGAGTGATTACAAGCTCATCAAGGTCGATTTCGACGACATTCTCTACATCGAGGGCGTGAAAGATTATGTGAAGATTTATTTCAACAACGGCAAGGAACCCGTGATGAGCCTGATGAACATGAAGAGGATGGAAGAGGCGTTGCCCTCGCCCGAGTTCCTGCGCATACATCGTTCCTACATCGCCCACATGAGCATGATCGACATGATCGACCGTTTCCATATCGTCTTCGGCGAGCAGCTCCTCCCCATCAGCGACAGCTATAAGGACTCGGTGCAGGAGTATGTGGAAAGCCACACCTTCTGAAATATCTCGTTATGATGTTATGGCGTTATTACGTTATGGCGTTATTACGTTATTACGTTATCACGTTATGCCGGGGTGCCGGGGTGTCGAGGGACGTTATTGGGTGATGATGTCGCGTAGTTCATCATAGCTCTTCACCACATCGTAGGTGACGGTGCTGTCGGAGATGGTGGCGAAGTGACGGCGGGCACATTCAATCTTGATCCTTTCCGTATCGCGGTAGTCGTTCACCTCATCGCTGGCATAGCCTTTCGTCTCTGCCACGAAGTAGACGTGCTTGATGTCGGAGCCCTCCTTGAACACGATCGCCCAGTCAGGATTGTAATGACCGGCAGGGGTGTTGATGTAGAAGCCACCCGGTAGTTTCGTATAGACAGCCACCTCGTTTTGCCGTTCCAGATTTTCGGCGAAGTCCATCTCTATGCCCTTGGAGTCCACCACGACAAGGTCATAGAGCGACTTCTGCGATTCCATGGCATTGACTCCGAGACGGCCTTTCAGCGCAGCAGCACTGAAGATGTCCGAGTCAAACTTCTTATCCAGCTTGTGATAAGCCACATGTTCAATCACGGCGATGGCCTTGCACTCGTTGATGATGTTGCCAGCCCTGATGATGAACTCCTCAGGGTTGGTCTTGAATTTGCCGAACGTATCCTTATTGACCCGCTGCAAGATACAGACGATGGCCTTGCGCGTCAAGCCCGTGTCCTCCACCAGTTTGCCCACGAGGTCGTACCTCACGTTGTCGTTCACCAGTTCCTTGACCTTATGCGTGTGCGACCCTTTCACCTTCATGGCGCTGCCGTCTTCCAGTCCTTTCTTGTCCTTGATTTCATCCCCCAGGGTTCCCCCCGTCACGGTGATGCTGACTTCCGACACCTGCAATTGTCGGTCAAGCACATAAGCGGCTTTCTTGATAAGGTCGTCCGTCTTGAAGTCCACGGTGTAGTACGTCCGATGGTTGATCTTGTTCCAGAGAGACTGGAATTCCTTCCGCTCGAATCGCTTGGAGTCGAATTTCGCTTCACGCGCATGACGAGCGTCTTCAGGTTTGATAGCATCTGAATTGAATACCGCATCAAGACGATTGACGATATCCGTTTTGAACTCGTTGTATTCCTCTCCGAAATCCAATGTTCCCTGTTGCTTGTCATCATGGAACTTCTGTGTGAGCTGTCCCTGCTTGGTCACATAATTCTTCATGCGCAGTGTAAACAAGATATCTTGTGCGTCATCCGCATCCAGTTTCTTTTGTTCACCCCGTGCATTGGTTACGACCATACCTTTGAACAAGTCGACCTGCACCTTGACCGGTCTGTCGCCCACCGCCTCGGCTATCTCCGTCTGCAGTTTGGATGCGAAGGAGTTGTACGACTCACTGGCGATGATGGTCAGTTCGTTCACCTCAAAGACACGGCCATGCAGCACGTTCTCATCCTGACGTTCGCCCTCGCTGTTCACACACAGACGCATACCACGACCCACCTCCTGACGCTTCTTCGTCTGGTTGTCGGAATCCTTCAACGTACATATCTGGAACACATTCGGATTGTCCCAGCCCTCCTTCAGGGCAGAGTGAGAGAAGATGAAGCGTGTAGGCTCACTGAAAGAAAGCAAGCGTTCCTTGTCTTTCATGATCAGGTCGTATGCCGACACGTCATCTTGCATCTTCTTTTCTGTCAGCTGCACATAATGCCCCTTCTTGTCACGCGAGAAGTAACCATTATGCACTTCGCTGGCGCTGAACTTCTTCAGGTAAGCCACATATTCGGGATCATCGTCTATCTCCAGTTGCAGTTGTCCCACTATATTGTCGTATTCCTCCTCAAAGATGTCAGCATAAGCGCCATTCCTTGTTCCACCTCCCGGTTCGTATATGCGGTAGTTATCTACATGGTCGATGAAGAAGAGCGAGAGACACTTGATGCCCATCTTGAACAATTTACGTTCTTTCTCAATATGCGAAAGGATTGTCTCGCGTATCTGGTGACGGCGTACATAAATATCGTTTACCTTGCCCACCATCTCGCCCTCGTTCAGCACAAGACCATTCAGCAGGCGAACGGTGCGATGGAAGCCATCGATGCTCTCTATGCGGTAGCCGTTGGCATACTCTTCCAGACCGCCCGACTGCTGATAGATGTCGAAACCATCCGAAACCGTCTGCATTACTGGCTTCACTGTGCTTGCCATACGCTTGTCGAAACCGATACGCGCCATGGGGTTGCCTTTGGAGAGGATAATGCTTTCCAGATAGACGTAGCCATTTGTGGCCGTCGTACCTTTCTGCTCGATACCTTTCACGGAAATCTTCTTCACCAGTTTCTTGTTGTAGGCATCCATGGCATCCAGGCGATACACCATGTTAACGATGTCATCCGCACGGTGCGTTGCACTATAGAGCAGCGTGAAGAGCGGGTGGAACTCCTTCAGTCGGTTGCGTGTGGCATTCTTTTTGTCAGCACCCAGCACCGACTGAGGCTCGTCGATGATAAGGATTGGATTCGTGGCTGCAATCACGTCGATTGGCTTACGCGAGCGGAACGCATCCAACTTCATGTAGATGCGCCTTGCATCTTCACCACGGGCAGCGAAAGCCTGTGTGTTGATGATCATGACGTGCATATTATTGTCACTGGCGAACTGGTCAATCTTCGTCAGCTGCTTGCTGTCGTAGATGAACGACTGAATACGCTTGCCATATTCAGCGGCAAAGTGTTCGCTCATGATCTCGAATGAGCGGCAAACACCCTCACGAATGGCGATGCTCGGTACCACGATGATGAACTTACTCCACCCATAGAGCTTGTTCAATTCATACATCGTCTTGATGTAGGTATACGTCTTACCCGTACCCGTTTCCATTTCGATGGTCAAGCGCAGGTCGTTTGTGTCTATCGTTTCCGATGGACGCAACTGTGCCGGCATCTGTATGGCGCGAATATTCTCCAGCAGTTGCTCAGGTTTGACGACCAGTTTTTGGTTGCGGAAACCCACCACGTCGAACAACTCTAACGAACCGTCTTTGCTCCGTCCCATGTCGTGCGTAAACTCCGCCATCGCCTGATTGCGCTGCCCACGGAACACATCCGTCACAGCACGCGCAGCATCCGTCTGGAACTGCTGGTTCTTAAATTTCAGTGTCAATTTCTTAGCCATAGGTTCACTTGGATTAGATGACACGAACATTATTTCTTACCTCCTCGTCGCTCCAGTCGCATTTCTGCTTGAAGAGCTCAAAGAGATTCATCTTATTGGCTGCTTCATTGAAACTGCTGTCGCGGAAGACAACACGCACTGGTGAGAGTGCAGCGATAGCGTCAATCACCTTTTCCGTGACATGACCATCAAAGCAAGCCACAAGGTCGCCATCATTCACATTGTGTATGGTGCAACCGTCAACTTTTTGCGATGATAACGGCAGCGACAACTCAACACCCCAACGGAGCATACAGTCAAAGAGCAGGTCAAGGTCTGTGCGGTCTTCCTTGATGTTATCAAGCAAGCCAGCCAACATGTCCTGCGTGTAGTCCTTCGGGGCAAAAGCCACGTCCTTATAGTTACTGCTTTCGCACTTGAATACACGGAAACCTATATCAAGGTCTTTTGCTTCAGGATGTTCCTCTTTGATTTTCTTTCCAGCACGACGAATTCGCTCCTTGCCTATCTCACATATGTTCTTGTAGCCAGCCAAATTTGCATCACTATTTAATTCAACAGGGTCATTAAGTTGAACCATAATGAAATTTCGTGAAAGTCCATCTTCCACATTTAATGCCATCGTTGAATGAGCAGTAGTTGCAGAACCTGAAAAGAAATCCATCACGATATCATCACTTTTAACATTGCCAAATTTTATAATTCGTGTAACGAAATCTACGGGTTTGGGGTAGTCGAATACTTTCCCATTAAACAAATCTTTTAAGAGCGCAGCCCCTGTGCTATTAGACACATCGTCAATAATAGTTGTATAAAGTTTAGTTTTGTATTCTCCTTCTTCTGGCTCAAAAATTCTTTCGTAAGCTACCCATGAACCATTTTTCTTCTTAAACTCAACTAATCCTTTCCCAATATTAGAAGCCATGGTTTCTTTTCCCCATCGCCAACATCCTTCTTCATTTTCATTAAACATTGGGAAGAATTCATTGCCATCAGGGTCTGTTATAGCGTAAAATAAGTTTGGACGATCAACTCGTCTACTATTTTCCCCCCATTTACGGAGAAGCTGTAATTTATAATTGCGATTACTTTCATTATCATGAAAAGGATAATGTTCATCCTCTTTAATTTCTTTTCCACTGACAAAAAGTGTTGAATCTTTTGCATAACATAGAACGTACTCATGTACAATAGCAAAATAAGTACTATCTTGTCTTCCTCCACTTCCTTTGCGTGTAAATTGTGCTATAAAATTTGAATATCCAAAAATTTCATCACAAATTTTCCTTAAATTAATAACTTCTCCGTCGTCTATAGATATAAAAATAGCACCGTCTTTTTTTAATAGTGAATGAGCCACGACTAAACGAGCATACATCATTGAACACCAATCCGAATGAAAACGACCTTCTCCGTCTGTGTTTTTCCAAAATCTATTGCCATTTTCATCTTTTCGTTTTTCGTTATATTCTTCAATTGAAACAGAATAATCGTCATGATAGACGAAATCTTTCCCTGTATTATATGGCGGGTCAATATATATCATCTTGACCTTGCCCATATACGAGTTCTGGAGCAGCTTCAGAACTTCGAGGTTATCACCCTCGATATAAAGATTTTGTGTGTTCTCCCAATCCACACTTTCCTCGGGACATGGGCGCAGCGTCTTATTGATAGGTGCAGCAGCCTCTTGCAGGGCAGCACGTTTGCCCACCCATGTAAAGTCATAGACTTCCGGGGCATCCTCCACTGTTTGGTCGCCTAAAAGCAGACGAAGTTTATTGAAATCGACTACGCGATGCACCTCACCGTCTTCACCCTTTGCTTCTGTGAAGCATGAAGGAGCAATCTGGTAGAGTGCATCAAGATTGAGCTGTGCGCCGTTTGGCGTCTGCATGTCAATATGTTTGATGTTCATTTTTTATGTTTTTTGCTTGTTTATGAATTCTATTTTGTATTTTTGCACTCAGTAATAAAATATATCACTATGACAGCAATGCAATTGAATGCCGAGATGCTCCGCAACATGAGCATCATAGCAGAAGACGAGAACCTGCTGAGGCGGGCTGCCAAATATCTGCGTAAATTAGCCGCCGAAAAAGAAGACCCCACCAAATTCTCACGTGAGGATTTCTTCCGCCGCATAGACGAGGCGAAGAAAGGACCATCGTATGAACTGAAAGAGGGTGAAACTTTAGAGGACCTCATTGAACGCGTGGAATAATGGCATATACCATCAGATACAAGAAACAGGCCATTGAAGATGCCAAGAAGCTGAGAGCCGAGGAGCCTAAAGCTTTTCAAAAGCTCCTGAAACTGGAGGCCGAGCTGAGGGAACATCCGCGAACGGGTACAGGCAAGCCAGAACTGCTCTCCCGCAACCGTGCAGGTGAGTGGAGCCGTCGTATCACCAAGAAACATCGCCTGATTTACGAGATTCACGACACAGAGGTTGTGGTTCTTGTACTCTCTACATATGGGCATTACGATGACAAATAATCTTTTTCTCTCCATCATTGCAAACTCTTCAACCTAAGCTGTAACTCTTTCAGTCGCAGCCTTTTTGCTTTCACATCTTTATTCATTCTTAACTGCTTGTCAAGTTGTGGTTCGCGCCGCATCTTACGTTCCAGTGTCTTCAACTCGCTCTCAGCATCGGTTATCTGCTTTCTGAGTGCCACAATGTCAGCCATGGCGCCAGCCTTGTGCTCACCGATGCCCGATACCTGCGCCACGAAGTTGTCATAGATACGCGGCAATGACTGTCCTTGAACGGTAAGTTCAAGGTCGGCCATTGGCACCCATGGCGAAGCAAACGCCTGTCGTATGCGGAACTTCGTGCGCTCACGATTCAGCTTTGGGATGTAGAACTCCCGCTTCTGCTTTTTTGCCCGTTCCTTGTTGAATGTGGGGGAAGTGAATATGAACCGCAACTCGTCAACCTGCTCCAGCTCCCTCTGCAACGCTTCGAAAGCATAGATAGAGAAAGACGCAGCAGCCATTGAAACCTTTGAGCCGTTACGTAGCGTCTCTCTGAGGTCGTCGATAACCCTTTGGGTGATGTTGTCGAATTGTTTCGGTAGTTCCATGACGGCAGGGTTGGATTGCGGGAGGCGCCATACCGTCTGTCGTCCTTCATGCCGGAACACAAAAAACGCGGGCCCACATGTCTGTCCGTCTGCTAATTGAGGCCCTGAGAAGCCCTTACAGGAGAACGTTCAGAATGTCTGCCCACGTCGTATGATGGAGGTATCCGGAAAGTGTGCGTGAGGATATGACATACCCTCGCAGCACACCCCGGGACACGCTACACAGCATACCCGTAGCAGCCATCTTTACATTGTCCTAAGCCTGCAATTTGAATTTCTCAGGTTCCAATTAGCCTTAGACAAGCATCGATGACGCTTTTTCCAAAAAGTAATGTCAATAATGACCCTGCAAATATAAACAAAAAAAACGACAACCCACTCTTTTGGGCAAAAGAAATGAAAAAAGGCTTAAATATCGAAATAACGAAAATACAAAATGACGTTATAACGTGATAACGAAATAACGTGATAACGAAATGACGAAAAATGCCCTCTCCTATTTGACGTTCCTCGTTCCATGGCACTCGGGATATGCCGAACAGCTCCAGAATTCCTTGCCGGAGTTCATCCCTTTCTTTGCCATCCGCTTAATCATGGGCTTACCGCATAACGGACAGGAAGGAGAATCTGCTTGTCGGTTTTCTTCAGTCCGGTAGGCCAGTCGCTCAGCAGTCAACGCCTCGGTGAAGCCGCCCTCCTCGCGGAATGCCGCCAGTTGTTTCTCTATCTGTCTGTTGATCATCATCACCAGACGGTTACACAAAACGAGGATGCAGTTGGCCACCACCATGGAGTCGCCGGACCGCAGCCAAACATCAAAGTGATGTTTCTGCGCCAGGATATGCTTGCTGCTTTCGTATTGCACATCATCCTTATATGTGGGTTTGTCCAACATGATGCCAGCCACCTGTAAATAATCGGTTGATTTTGAGGACCATGGAATCTGTTCATGTCGAAGCAACCAGTTGAGGTAATCATTGGCCAATTCGGAAAGGGTGGCACGGGCCACATCGGTCAGTTTCATCTCCGTTTCCCTTGAAGTGGAATGTCGCGAGTTGCCTTCGGCGATGTTGGAAGGCGCCGAGCGGGCTGCTTGTGTCATCTGGTCGTACAGCCGTCCACAAGGATCATTATTGCGATTGAGAAATCGCGCACAAAAATCCTGCGTAGCCAATTGAATGACATTGGCGAGAATCCATGTGTCAAGCCAATAGTATCCGAATCGCGAGATTTTCATAGTTTTTTTGTTAATAATTTTTTTCGTTATTACGTTATTACGTTATGACGTTATTACGGGGTGCCGTTATTACGGGGTGTCGTTATAACGTTATGACGTTATTACGTTATTACGTTATTACGATGTTCTAATATTTCCTCCGGCGAGGAGATGAGGGTGGTGGCGCCATGGTCGAGGAGGAACTGTGGCGAACGGAATCCCCAGGTGACACTGATGCAGGGCAGGCTGGCGTTGCGCGCTGTCATGATATCCGTGTCGCTGTCGCCCACATAGACGCAATCGTCGGGTGCGACATCCAGCAGCCGCATCACCTCCAGCACCGTATCGGGAGCCGGTTTGCGGCGTATGCCCTCGCGTTCACCGATAGCCACATCGATAAGCCCAGGGAAATAATGGTCGCACAGCTGTTTGGTGGCCCCGTCGAACTTGTTGCTGACCACGGCTATCTTCTTACCCATGCCACGCAGTCGGCCCAACATCGCGACGATGCCCGGATAGGGCGCCGTATGGTCCTGTCCATGACGGAGGTAATGCTCCCGGAATGTTTGCAGGATCCTTTCGAAATCGGGATGGGCCTCACCCTGGGGCACCGCCCGCCGCATGAGCATGCGCACCCCGTCGCCCACAAACATCCTTACCTCGTCGAGGGTATGTGTGGGCAAAGCAAAGGAAGCCAGCGCGAAGTTACAACTGGCGGCCAGGTCGTCGAGCGTATTGAGCAGTGTGCCATCGAGGTCGAAGATATACGTCTTGAGGTTATCCTTAGTCTTCAACCCGTTTATCGTCTTACAATCGTTCATCTCCCGCTCCTTGTGACCATGGTTCTTATCTTCCTGTTGAACGGTTCGGCCTGCAAGAGGTCGTCGACCGACAACTCCATCCTATATTTCCATTGGTTGTAGGGGTCGTAAGGAGCATTCACCCGCTCGTCGGCGGCATCCTTCGCACGGTACTGGCCATCGATAGCCAACCAGTCCTGTACGGGCAACACACAGAGCATCGACGGTCCATAGAGGTGACGCGCCACGATTTCCTCCGCCAGATGGGCAGGCAGGTGCTTGGGTGCCTTGCCCTGCTTTTGCAGCATGGTGGCGAAGTAACGCTGCGTGCGCCCCGCATTCTCCTCCCACCAAAGGCGCAAGGTAGGCATATCGTGGGTGGAGGTGGTGGAAAGGCTCAGGTAGGGAGAGGCCTCGATGTGGGCGAATTCGCCGTCATACTTATGGGGCAACGACTGCATCACCATCATGAGTATGCGCAGTCGGTCGAGCACATCCTCGTAGCCGTCGGGCATGGCACCGATATTCTCCGCACAGAGCAACATCCTCGTCTGGGCGAACACCTCGCCCACCTTCTTTTTGGCCATATATTGCCAGAACTCACGATGCCGTTCGAAGAAGAAATTGTTGTACAGCCGCATATACGCATCCTTCTCCTCTGCGGAGAGCGCCTCATACACCGGTTCACGATAAGCCATGATACGCGGATGATACATGCCGGTATGCTCGTCGTCCTCCACGAAGAGCACATTGGCCAACAAACGGTACAGTCCATCCCTGATCCACACACTGTTTTCATCATTTCTGGAGCCGAAGAGGTTGCGCACCTTCACCTGCGTGTCCACCTCTTGCTTCAGGGCGTAGAAGCCATAGGGCAACTTGTCGAGGTATTGTTTGCGGACATAATCGGCGTGCAATCCGAAAAACTTGTCAATCACCCCGTCGTTGATGAAAGGTCGTGTGAACAGTTGCTTGCGGAAAGGAAGACCGTACTGCCCTATCTCTTCCTCGCTCATGGGCAGCGCCGGCGCGAAATGTCCCAAGTTGGCGTTCACGGCATGTGCTGGAATCTGCCAGATGCGGAACCATCCCGCCATGTGGTCGATGCGCAGCAGGTCGAAGTATTGCTCCATCTGTCGCAACCTATGGTGGAACCACTCCACGATATTCTGTTCACCCACCTTCTCGTCCGTCGTCCACCGAAATGCCGGGAAGCCCCAGTTCTGTCCGTTGGGATGGTCGTTGTCGGGCAAGGTGCCCACCTGCATTTGACGGTTGAACAGATGAGGCGCTTTCCACACCTCCACGCTGTCGTGATAGATGCCGATAGGCAGGTCGCCCATGATGGCTACTCCCTTGTCATGGGCGTAATCGGTCACTCGGCGGAGTTGCTCATGCAGCAGGAACTGCACACAACAGATTTTCCCGAACGCCTCATGTTCCTCGTCGAGCAACCGCCCCACCTTCTCCCGTGAATACACCGCATAGTCGCCCCAGTCGGTGAAGCGGGCGGTATGGAAGCGGTCGCGCAGGATGGAGAAGGCGGCATAGGGATGGAGCCACTCCTTGTTGTCGCGTTCGAAGGCGCGGAACCGCTCTCCTTCGAGGATGGTGCGCCCCATCATCCTGAACAGTTCGTCGACATAAGCGCCCTTCACCTTTTGCACCGCCGGATAATCGGTATACGCCAGGGCATTCAGTTCGCGTCGTTTGCGTGCGAAGGCATGGGCCTGTTCCTCATCGTCGAGGGGCGGTAGGGCCGACAAATCGAGATATTGCGGATGGAGCGCGAACACCGATACGGCATTGTAGGGATGGGAATCGCTCCATCCATAGGTGGCGGTGGTGTCCCATACGGGCAGCAACTGGATGATTTTCAGGCCTACCTGCTGCGCCCAGTCCACCAGACGGTAGAGGTCGCCGAAGTCGCCCACGCCGAACGAACGGTCCGAACGGAGCGAGAACACGGGCACTGCCACACCCGCCCCCTTCCATGCGTCGCCGCTGATGCGCAGGCTGCCGCCGTAAAGCACGTTCACCGTGCCCTCCTCCTCGCGCAGGTTGTCGAGGATGCGGTTGTCGCCGTCCTCCCATTGGCTCACATTCTTCGTATCGTCGTCGACCACCACGTATTTATACTCCATCGGCCAACGGAAATTGTCACTGTTCACCGTCAGCATCCAGTCGCCGTCGCCGATGGGGTGCATCTTGAGATAACGAGCCGGGTTCCAATCGCCGAGAGAGGGGTGGCTTCCGAGGATGGCCACCGACTGACGGTCCTTGACCTGCGGTGCCGACACGCGGAAGAGCAAGGTCTTACGGAAGAGCGGCATCTTGGCCGCCTCGACGCCATGGAGAGCCGGCAGGTGAGCCGTGACACGCACCGCCGGCGAGTAAAGATGTTCATGCAGGGGAGTGTCACGCCATTGGTCGTAGAACACGTAATTCTGTGAACTGTCATAGGCGAACAGCCGAGGCACCTTGTTCCACTCCACCCGCAAGACCTGCTGGTCGGCATCCACCAACTGATAGACGTACTCCACCGACAGGATGGAGCGTTGCCGCGACTCCATGACCGATGTTTCCAATGTCCACAACGCACCGTCTTCCGTATTCAAGGGCAACCGGTAGTAACGGCTTTTCCCATCGGAAATGTGATAAACCACTGCCACTTCGATGTGTTGTCCCCACAGCGTGGCATAATGTATGTTGAATGATATTTTCATGATTCTATTTTTTTTAGAAGTTTGAAGAAGAAGTTAGAAGAAGATAGATGAAGATAAAAGACAATAGTCCAGTACCCGCCATCGTTATGGGGAGAAAGCTGTTGTCCTTTATCTCCCTATATCTCCCTTTATCTTCCTTTATCTCCCTTTATCTCCATAAAATTATCCCACCACCTTCACTGTGCTCGACGAGCTATGTCCTTGGCGTTCGACCTGTATCTGCACGGGGATGCGCTCACGCAGTTCGGCCACATGGCTGATGACCCCCACATGCCGTCCTGACTTGGAATGGAGCGACCGCAAGGTCTCGATGGCCTGCTGCAAGGGCTCGCCGCTCAAGGAGCCGAAGCCCTCGTCGATGAACAGGGTGTCGACGGACAGTTGCTGCCCTATGTCGGTGAGGGCGAGCGCCAACGACAACGATACCAAGAAACTCTCGCCACCCGAGATGGTGCTCGCCGCGCGCCGCACGTATCCCTGATAGGCATCCTCGATGGTGATGAGGAACGAGCCTGGTTCGACATATAAGGTATAGCGGTCGGTGAGCGACTGCATATAAGCATTGGCGGAATGGATGAGCGTGGCGAGTACATAGCTCTGAGCTATCTTCCTGAAATTCCGTCCCTGTGCATCGCCCAACAGACTGTTCAGACGACTCCATTTGTCGTACTCCTTTTTCTTGGCTTCCGCCTCCTGACGCAGCGAGGCCACTTTCTTCTTGTTATCCTCATCCGTCTTCAACAACTGAAGGATGGCACCTCGCCGCTCATTGGTTTCAGAGAGATGGGCATCGTGCTCCTTGACCACCGCCGCCAGTGTCTCCATGGTATCCTCGGGAGCTATCTCGGGGCGTTTCAGGGCATGCTCCTGATGCTGCGCCAACAGTTGGCGGTAAGCCGATTCACAGGATATCACCGTTTCGCGCAAAGCCTGTTGCATCCGGCCCAAGCTTTCCATCTCCCCGGTCGTGTGGGCGTTCAGTTCTTGCAGTCGCTGCATCGTCATCGCAGGATGGGCTGATAGGAACCCGTCTAATTTGTCGTGCGCCGTGGACAATGCCTTCAGAGCCGCCGCCAAGCTATCCTTGGCTGAATTCACCTCGGCATGTAATTGGTTGACCTTCGAGAGCAGGTTTTTTGTTTCCGCCACCGTCGTAGGTTCCTCCACCTTCCAGTCGGGCATCAGCGCAGCGATTTTCAGGAAGGCCTCCGCCTCAAGCGTCTGCAATTCCTTGGCGTTCTTGGCCTGTTCCACCAACGAGCGCAACGTGTCAACAGCTTTGCGCTCCTCCTTGAGTTTCTTCTCCTGCCCTTCCGCCTGCGATATTTTTTCAGAGAGCGCTCCTAACTGCTGATCGGTATGAGCGATGATGCCATTCAGTTGCTCCCGTATCTCCCCGTCGAAAGTTACGCCACATTTGCGGCACGACTCCTCCAGCTTCCTTTCATGATCGGCCACCGAGGTATCGCCCTCCATTTTCCGTTTGTTACGGTCATAGAGTGATTGTTGGTCATTGATGCGTTTCCGTTCCGACTGCAAGGCTATCTCTTCGCGTTCGAACTGTTTTTTCGCATCGAGATAGCGTTTCTCCGCCTGCGCCACCATGTCGTCGAGCTCTTCCTCATGGGGGAGTGCGCCCGTCAGTGGTTGTTGGCAGACCGGACACACCTCGCCCACCTGCAATTTCGAACGTATGTTTTTCGCCCACTTGTCCACCGACTCGCGCTGCTTCAACCACGATTGTTCGTAGGCATCGCGTTGGCCCTTGAGCGCCGACACGCTGACCTCAGCCTCAGCCACCTCTTTTCTCATCCGCTCAATCTTGTCGAGCAACGAGGCTTGTTCCTTACGTTGCTCCTCTACCACTTTGCGGGCTTGTTCCAGGTTGCCAAGACGTTCCGTGGCTGTCTTCGCCTCGTTGTGTTGGGCTGTCAGCCGTTCCTTTTGCTGGCGCATGGCAGGCAAGCCCAAGGCCTCCAGTTCCTTCTCGTGCGCCTGCAACAGGGCCAGGCTGCTTTCATAACCCGAGGCGCGTTGTTCCAGGTCGGCCACCTGCTTTCTGCGCCATGCCCTACCCTCTTGGCAATGGATATATTGCTCCTGCAAAGCCGACAGTTTCAGCGAGGCGGCATCCCTCTGCGCTTCATATTCCTTGATATGACCCAACACCGTGCGAGCCTCGAAGGTCATGTTCCACTCCTTGAGCAATGCGTCGCGCTGCCGGAACTGTTCTTCCTCCACCTTCGCCTTGGCCTCCTGCATCTTCTGTTCGGCCTTGGCCTTGCCCTCGGAGAGCTCAGTCTCCGTTTTCAGCCACTGCCATTTCGCCGCCGCCCCCTCCTTGGCAGCCTTGAGGGCCTGGGCTTCTGTGGCCAAGCGGTTCATCTCGGTCTTTTGGGCCTCCACCTCCTCGTCGGAGAAGATGCTGACATTGGCTATCAGGCTGTTGGCGTTTTCCCATACCTGTTTCTTTTCGGAAGTGATTTCATACACCTTGATGCCGATTCTCGAATAATCATCCACACCCGTCACCTTCTCCAGGATTTTCGCTTTCTCATCATCATTGCTGTTGAGAAAACGGGCGAAATCGCCCTGTGCCAGCATCGTGGTACGGCAGAACTGTTCGAAGTCCAGTCCTACGGCCTTCACGATCTCTTGTTTTATTTCATTGTCGCGGTTCAGCGTCTTCCCTGTTTGCAGGTTGGTCAGTTCCCATTGTTTGGACTGTAGCTTACCTGTAGGTTTTTTCCTCGCCCTGGCCACGCTCCACTGTGCCTCGTAGGCTATGCCATTGGAACCAAGGAAGAGCAGTTTCACCCATGCCTCGCCTGTGTTGCGCCGCATGAGTTGTCGCACATCACCACACTTGATGACTTTTTCTCCATCTGTCTCCCCTCCCTCCATCTTATTGTTTTTCATGCGGGGAGTGGTGGCATAGAGTGCCAGGCAGATGGCATCGAGGATGGTAGACTTACCCGCCCCCGTCACGCCGGAGATGAGAAACACACCCGCCCCGCTGAGGGGTTGGGCTTGGAAATCGATTTCCGCATCTTCTATCGAGGCGATATTACGTATGGTCAGTTTCTGTATTTTCATGATCGGGTGAGTGAGAATACAAAGATAAGGGAAATCGGGGGCAGAACAAAATAAATTCATTTGTTTTTTATGCTGGGATGGAGTTTTTTGCCAAGTCATGGGAAAAGCGGCCATCCAAATGGAATCTATGCGACACATAGAATGTCTTCACAGCGCTTTTGTCGCAAATAACATTGTGTGACGCTATAAACCTATCATAAAACATAGGATATATTTTCAAGATGCCGCAGATAAGCGTACTTTTGCAACAACAACAAACAACAAAAAAATATGAGAAAACAACGATTTATCCATTTAGCCTTCATCTGCCCCAGCATAACATATTCACCATCAATGGCAAGAAAGTTATGATTCGTTAAAAAAGATGACACCCCTTCATCTTTTTATAGAATAATATGTAACTTTGTATTCTATATATCTATCCACCTGCATCTAACTATTCCGCAAACCGAGCCAATGAAAATCCAGTGGAATAAAATAAGGCAAGCAGCAAGAGAACACAGCAGTATCATCATCATCATTACCGCCGCTATTCTTTTGGAACTGATCACTTATTTCCAGTATTCCTACACCCATGACTTACTGGAAAAAGAGGAGAGCATGCGTGCCGAGAGCGAACTCGCCATGAAAGCCATCCTCGTCAAGGGCATGTTGCGCACCACGGAGAAGATACTCAACATACAGACCATAGAGATGGCGTCGATGCTCGACAATCCCGATGCCCTGATGAACAACGTGAGCTCGCTCATCGAGCGCAACCCCCATGTGCTGGGAGGCGGCATGGCTTTCAAACCCGACCACTTCCCGCAGAAAGGACGGTTCTTCGAGCCCTACGCCAAGCATGTGAACGGCAAAATCGAGGTGAAGCAGGTGGCGGGCGACCATCACGACTACACACGACGTGACTTCTACACGAGGACGATGGAAAGAGACTCCGCCTTCTGGACCAATCCATATCGCGACGATGAATGGAACGATTCGCTCATCACCTCCTACGCCATACCCATCCACGATAACAAAGGCGAGTCGATAGGCGTCTATTTCCTGGACATCTCCCTGGAATGGCTCGGCGACACCATCAACTACCGACACATGTACCCATCCACCTACTGTCTGATGCTCACTGAAGAAGGGCAGTTGATAGCCGGACCCTCGCAGAATTTCACCAGCGAGAAAAACGTGGAGAAGATCGTGGAGATGATCAACAACAAGAGCGTCCCACGCCTCAAGAGCTATTCCGGACATTCCGACTTCATCCGTTTCTACGACGAGCAGAAGGACTGCGAGGGCACCATCTATACGGCCTTCATGCGTGGCAAGCCTCACTGGAAGATGGTGGTGGTGTGCTACGACGACGAGGTGTTCGCCGATCTGGCCAAGATGCGCCGCTTCATGTTCTTCCTGATGCTCACCGCCTTGGGCATCCTGGCATACATTGTCCTGCGCTTCAACTTCTTCCAGAAACGACTCAACAAGGCGAACATCGAGCAGGAGCGCATCAGCGGAGAACTGAACATCGCCTCGGGCATACAGATGTCGATGCTGCCCCATTCGTCGGACGATGACGACGAGGTATGGAACCGTCCCGACCTCAAGATACACGGCACGCTGCTGCCAGCCAAGGAAGTGGGCGGCGACATCTACGACTATTTAGTGCGCAACGACAAGCTGTTCTTCTGCATCGGCGACGTGAGTGGCAAGGGTGTACCCTCGGCATTGGTCATGGCCACCACCCATACCCTCTTCCGCTCGGCATCAGTTCATTACAACGACCCGGCACATATCATGCAGGCCCTCAACAAGGTGAGTTGCCACAACAACAGTGCCAATATGTTCGTCACCCTCTTCGTAGGCGTGCTCGACCTGCCCTCCGGTCGCTTGCGCTATTGCAACGCCGGCCACGATGTGCCTTTCCTGCTCTCACCCTCCCACAACAAGGAGGTGATGGAGTTGCCCGTCGTCGCCAACCTGCCCATCGGCCTGTTCAGCGACATGGTGTACGAGCAGCAGGAAATGGTATTGGAAAAAGACACTACCCTCTTCCTCTATACCGATGGACTGACGGAAGCACGCAACCAGAGCCGTGAGATGTACGGTATCGATAGGGCAAAAGCCACCCTGCTCCAGCACATCGACCAGATGCCTGAGGCATTAGTGCAGACCCTGGCCGACGATGTGCATCGGTTCACCGAAGACGCCGAACCCAGCGACGACCTCACCATGCTCGCCATACGTTACACCCAACCGGAGGAGAAAGAGATACTCGACGAGACCTTGCACCTGCGCAACGAGCTGTCGGAGGTGCCGCGGCTCAACGAGTTCGTCAAATCGGTCACCACACGCTTGAAGATGGAAAATGGCTTGGCCAAACAGATACAACTGGCACTGGAAGAGGCCGTGGTCAACATCATCGACTACGCCTACCCCATCGGCACCGACGGCCATATCGATGTATGCGCCCGAAGCAACGGACACCGACTGAAAATCACCATCAGCGACAGCGGTGTGGCCTTCGACCCCACCGAAGCCGGCAAGGTGGACACCTCGCTCTCTGCCGAGGACCGTCCCATCGGCGGTCTGGGCATTTTCTTAGTGAGCCAAATCATGGATTCAGTGAACTACGAGCGCGTGGATGGATGCAACATCCTAACACTCAGGAAAAAGTATGAATAAGCCCAATAGGCCCTATAAGCCCTATAAACCCTATAGGCCCTATAAGCCCAATAAGCCCAATAAGCCCAATAAAAAAAACAACAAACAATGAAAGCAAGAATTGAAGAATTAGACGGCAAGACCATCGCCGTGCTTGAAGGAGAATTTGATACCGCTGCCGCCGTAGAAGCCGAAAAAGTTTTGCAACCCCTTTACAAAAGCCAGGGTAAAGACATCGTCATCGATTGCTCCGACCTGGAATATATCGCTTCGAGCGGATTGCGCATCTTGCTGAGCATCCTCAAGGGAGCCAAGGCCAACGGCAACAAGGTGACCATCCGCAATGTGAACGAGGACATCAAGAATGTGTTCAAGATGACCGGGTTCATCAATCTCTTTGATTTCGAATAAACGCCCTTACCCCAACACCTATGACACGTCGTAACTCTCACCTCCTTCGCCTTCTATGCACGGGCATCCTGTCGGTAGGCTTCATGGCCGCCCAGGCCCAGCAGCCGGAAGAAACGCCTGCACCCGACAACCAGTTGGATGTCGACTTACAGTTCTTTACCCGTGGTGAGATCCGTAGCGGCGCCTTGCCCTCGTCTACCGGGTCAGAGAACTCTGAAGACCAATCGAAATTCATTCTCGGGCGAACCCGTCTCATCATCGACTACAAGAAGAGTTTTCTCGAGGCCAAGGTCAACATGCAACACTCCGGCGTGTGGGGACAATCGGGAAAAGGTGCCTTCAACCTCTACGAGGCATGGGCCAAGCTCAACGCCCCCAACGGACTGTTCCTGCAGGTGGGCCGCCAGGCCCTGGCCTACGACGACGAGCGTATCATCGGTTTGAACGACTGGGCCATGGCTGGCATGTCGCACGATGTGATACGGGCGGGTTATGAAGGACATGGCCACAAGGTGCATGCCATCTACGCCTTCAACCAGAACGCGGAGAACATGACCAACGGCAACACCTATTATATCAATGGGGCGCAACCCTACAAGACGATGCAGACGCTGTGGTACAACTACACCTTCCGGCCCATCCCCCTGACGGCTTCGCTCCTGTTCATGAACATAGGCATGCAGATGCCGGAAGAGATTAAGGAACCCAAGACCAAATACCAACAGCTCATAGGTACCTACATCGCCTACCAACCCAAGCACTGGACGGTAAAAGGGTCTTACTACCACCAGATGGGCCGCGATGAGATGGGTTCCAAGCTCGATGCCTGGATGGCCAATATCAAGGTCGACTACCTGCCCGCCGACAATTATGGTTTTACCGCCGGTTACGACTATCTCAGCGGCGACGAGAATTTCGCCGTGCCACAAGGCGGCATGATCGGCATGACCTACCACAAGGTGCTCAACGGGTTCAACCCCGTCTACGGCTCTCACCATAAGTTCTACGGAGCCATGGACTTCTTCTACGTGAGCACCTATGTCAACGGGTTCACCCCCGGTCTGCAGAACCTCTTCGTGGGCGGCATGTGGAAACCCATTCCCAAACTGACCTTCTCAGCCAAATACCACTATTTCGCCACCGCCTCGAAACTGAAAGACGTAGACAAGACCCTGGGGCACGAGATAGAAGTGCAAGCCTCCTACCGACCGCTGCGCGAGGTCAACCTCTCGGCGGGCTACTCTTTCATGGCAGGCACCAAGACCATGGAGTTTCTTAAACGTGCCAACGACCAGGGCAACCTGCGATGGCTGTGGCTGTCGCTGTCCATCTCACCCCGCATCTTCTCCTTCAAATGGTGAAACCAACCTATAATTATTTAATAATACCCTCTGAACATGAAAACAACAGCACCCTTATCTTACAGCCAATATGGATTATACGTAGAATGTGCTGCCCATCCAGGGGAAGCCTATTACAATATCCCCTACCTGTACACCCTCGACCCGACACTTGACGCCGACCGCTTGTGCCAAGCCGTAAAAGAGGCTTTCAACGCCCATCCCACATTTTTCACCCACATCACCTTAGGCGACGACGGCGAACCGATGCAGGTGGTGGACAGCACACCCGAAGAGTGGTCGCTCAAGGTGGAAGAGACCCAAGACATCGAGGCCGAGAAAACCTCGTTCGTACGTCCTTTCGACATCTTCAACGACCGGCTGTTCCGCGCACGCGTCATTCGCGACGACCGGCATCTCTACCTGCTGCTCGATATTCACCATATCGTGGCCGACGGCACATCCCTGCAACTGCTGCTCGACGACATCGACAAGGCATACAACGGAGAACCGTTGCAACCCGAAGAGATGAGCATGGCCGAGGTGGCCCTCGCCGAGAGCGAGAAGCGCCAGACAGCCGCCTTTGAGCAAGGCAAACAATGGTTCGCCCAGCATTTCGACTGCGGCGATGTGTTCACCCAACTGACACCCGACCTATCCGGAGCCGAGCATAAGGACGGCACTTTATTGCGCACGCTGGACATCGATGCCGAGCGCATCGACAGGTTCTGCAAGGAAAACGGCGTGTTCAGGAGCAATGTCTTCACCATGGCCTACGCTTTCCTGTTGGCCAAATACAATAACGAGCAGGAATCGTTGTTCACCACCGTTTTCAATGGCAGGCACGACAAGCGCTTTCTCCACTCCATCGGCATGACGGTGAAGACCCTTCCCGTCTACGCCAAATTCACCGGCGACACCACCGTGTTGGATTTCCTGCGCCAAGGCCAAGAACAGATGAGCGGTTGCCGCGAACACGACATCTACAGTTTCAACGATATCACCTCCGACCTCGGGCTCCAGAGCAACTCGATGTTCGCATGGCACGCCAACCTGTTCTCGAAGAATCGGATGGGCGGCAAGCCCATGACCGCCTGCCGTATGGTCAACAGCACCTTGGAAACATCGCTCTATCTGAAAGCCTTCATCCTCGACGACCGCTATCAGATCAAAGCCGAATACAATGCCGGCGAATATTCGCACGAACTCATCAGCCAGTTCTTAGAGAGCTACGAAGCCGTGGTGGAAGGGCTGCTCACGCAGACCTACTTGGGCGACATCGACATCACCACAGGGCGCCAACTGGCCAACCTGGAAGGGATGCAGCGTGCCGACGTCGACTACGATGCTACGCAGACCATCGTGTCGCTCTTCGCCGAACAGGTGAGGAAGAACCCCGACAATATAGCCGTGGTCTATACCGACCGCCAATACACCTATGCCGAGGTAGACAAGCTGAGCGACGGCATAGCCGCCTACATTGGCACTAAGGGATTGCAGCCCGAACAGGTGGTGTCGATCATCATCCCCCGTTGCGAATGGATGGCTATCGCATCACTGGGCGTGCTCAAGGCGGGTTGCGCCTACCAACCGCTCGACCCCACCTATCCCAAGGAGCGCCTCAACTTCATGATGCAGGACGCCAACGCCCAGTTGCTCATCGCCGACGAGGAACTGCTGCCCTTGGTGGATGAATACCATGGCGAGGTGTTGCTCACCCGCGATATATGCGGCCTACCCCAGGGCGAGGTGCCGCCGGCTCCCACTCCCGACCAGCTGTTCATCCTGCTCTATACCAGCGGTTCGACGGGTGTGCCCAAGGGTTGCCAACTCATCCACTCCAACCTCGTGGCTTTCTGCCACTGGTATAAGCGGTTCTACGATCTCCATCCCGAGGACAATGTGGCTGCCTACGCCAGCTACGGTTTCGACGCCTGCATGATGGACATGTATCCCGCGCTCACCACAGGTGCCACCGTACATATCATACCCGAAGACATACGTCTCGACCTCATCGCCCTGAACGATTACTTCGAGCAGAAACATATCACCCATTCGTTCATGACCACCCAGGTGGGTTACCAGTTCGCCTCAAGCATCGAGAACCATTCGTTGCGTTACCTGTCGACAGGTGGCGAGAAACTGGCATCGATCGCCCCGCCCAAGGGCTACAATTTCTATAACGTGTACGGCCCCACGGAGTGTACCATCTTCACCACCGTCTTCCATGTGAAAGAGAAGATGCACGACATACCCATCGGACAGGCTCTCGACAATATGCGTCTCTACATCGTCGACCCACAGGGCCATCGCCTGCCTATCGGTGCCGCCGGCGAGTTGTGGGTGGCCGGTCCGCAGGTGTCGCGCGGCTACCTGAACCGACCCGAGAAGACCGCCGAGGTATATATAGCCAACCCCTTCAGTGAGGAAGAGAAATATGCACGCGTCTATCGCACCGGCGACATCGTGCGCTTCCTGCCCTCCGGCGACATACAGTTCGTGGGCCGTCGCGACGGTCAGGTGAAGATCCGCGGATTCCGCATCGAACTGAAGGAGGTGGAAGCCGTGATACGCGAGTTCCCCGGCATCAAGGACGTGACGGTGCAAGCCTTCGACGAGGAAGGCGGTGGCAAATTCATCGCCGCCTACGTGGTGGGCGACCAGACCATCGACATCGAGGCGCTCAACCAGTTCATCCTTGAGCAGAAACCGCCGTATATGGTTCCCGCCGTCACCATGCAGATCGACAGCATACCACTGAACCAGAACCAGAAGGTGAACAAACGCGCCCTGCCCAAGCCCGAGAAGAAAGCCGCCCAGATGGAAGAGGTGAATGCACCGATGAACATCTTGGAAGAGGAGTTGCACCAACTCATCGCCGACGTGGTGGGCAACAAGGAGTTCGGCATCACCACCGTGCTGGGTTACGCCGGATTGACCTCCATCAGCGCCATCAAACTGGCCGTATTGGTCAACAAACGCTACGACGTGGCACTGGAGGCGAAGAAACTGGTGAAGACCGGCACCCTGCAAAGCATAGAGAACGCCATTCTGCAGCACATGCTCGACAGCCAGTCGGGAGCTGCCGAACCGCAAGCCGCCGACAAGCAACGTGAAGCGTTGCAGAGCGTGCCCCTGACCTACGCACAGACCGGTGTCTACTTCGAATGTCTGAAGAACCCCACCTCTACCATCTACAATGTGCCCTACCTGCTCACCTACCCCGCCGGCACTCAGGCACAAGCCTTAGCCGAGGCCGTCAGGACGGTGATCGACGCCCATCCGGAATTAGGGGTCCACTTCACCACTGAACAGGGAATCATCGTGCAGACCCTCGACGAGCAAGTGCCCGCCCAGGTGTCGATGAGTCAGATGAGCGACGAGGCACTCTCCACCTATAAGAACGAGTTCGTCAGACCCTTCAACCTGCAAAAGCCTCCACTCTACCGCATGGAGGTGGTGGAGACGCCCAACGCCGTCCACCTGTTGCTCGACGTGCATCACCTGTTGTTCGACGGAACCTCCGCCGACCTGTTCATCCGTCAGGTGAGCGACGCCCTCGAAGGGAAAAAGCCCGAACAGGAACGCTATACCTATCTCGACTTCTCCGCCGACCAGCAGGCCGCCGAAGAGAGCGAGTCGTTCCTCGCCTCGAAAGCCTTCTTCGCCGAGAAGTTGCAAACCTGCGAAGGGGCGAGCGAGATACCCGCCGACCTGCCGAAGAGCGACGCACAAGGATTCATCGGCGAGGCGGTGCGAGAGCCCGACTTCGACGCGGTGAACACCTTCTGCCGACAGCAGGAGATCACCCCCGCCCACCTGTTCCTGGCCGCCACCGCCTATGTCGTGGCACGCTATACCAACAACCGCGACGTCTACCTGTGTACGGTGAGCAGCGGACGCTCCAACCTGAAGATAGCCGACACCGTGGGTATGTTCGTCAACACCCTGCCCCTGAGCCTGAGCCTCGGCGACCAGAGCGTGGCGGAATTCCTGCAATATACCAGCGAGACCTTCGATGCCACCCTGGGCCATGAGGATTATCCCTTCGCACGTATCGCCGCCGACTATGCCTTCCAGCCCGCCATAGCCTATGCCTACCAGGTGGGCGTGCTCTCGCAATACACCGTGGGTGGACAGCCCATCCAGCAGGAGTTGCTCGAGCTGAACGTGCCTAAGTTCAAGATCAACATCAAGATAGAGTCGCGCGGTGTGGTGGTGCAGTACGACGACAGCCACTACAGCCCCGCCATAGCCAACGCCCTGGCTGAGAGCATCGTGGCTGTGGCCCATCACATGGTAGGACAGCCCAGCGCCAAGGTACGCCACCTGTCGATAGTGAGCGAGAGCCAGGAGCAAGAACTCGCCCGGATACGTCAGACGGCCACCGGCGAGGCACCCTTCCGTTTCTTCCATGAGTGCATCGGCCATTTCGCACAGTCGCAACCCGACCACCCCGCATTGGTGGCCACCGATGCCTCGTTCACCTATCGCGAGATGGACGAGACCACCGACCGCATCGCCGCCGCCCTGGCGCGACGTGGAGTGAACGCCCGCGACCGCGTGGCACTGTTGCTGCCGCGCACCAGCCGTCTCATCCTCTCGCTCTTCGGCGTACTGAAGGCCGGCGCCGCCTATATCCCCTGCGACCCCGACTATCCCGCCGACCGCATCAACCTCATCCTCGACGACAGCGAGGCCCGATTCATCATCACCACTGCCGACAGGATGGACAGCGTGGCAGCCGACAAGGCCATCGATGTGGAAACGCTCATCGCCGACACGGATGCCATAGAGAAGGCAGCCCCCGCCATCACCCCCGACGACCTGGCCTACCTCATCTACACCTCCGGATCCACCGGCAGGCCCAAGGGTGTGATGCTCCGCCATGAAGGCATCTGCAATTACCTCTACGGCCATCCCGCCAACGTGTTCGCCCATGCCGTGCTCACCGACGCCCATCGTCTGCTGAGCGTGACCACCATCTCGTTTGATGCCGCCCTGCAAGACATCGGCATGGCGTACTACAACGGCAAGACTCTCATCCTGGCCACCGAGGAACAGGCCAACAACCCGCTCGACCTGGCCCACCTCATCCACGACCAACAGATAGACATGGTGTCGGGCACTCCCTCGCGCTGGCAGACCTGGCTCACCAGTCCCGACTTCTGCCAAGCCCTCGCACAGGTGCATATCTGCCGGGCAGGCGGCGAGAAATTCTCCGACCAGCTGCTCGACCAGCTGCGCAGCGTCACCCCGGCGCGTATCTTCAACTGCTACGGTCCGACGGAGATCACCGTGGCATCGAACAACAAGGAACTTACGCACGCCACACAGGTAACCGTGGGCAAGCCACAGCTGAACGTATGCGAGTTCATCGTCGACCAAGACGGCAATGAGCTGCCCGTGGGTGTGGTCGGCGAGCTCTACATCGGCGGACGCGGCGTGGCGCGCGGCTACAACAACCTCGACAAGATGACCCAGGAACGGTTCATCGACTACCACGGCCAGCGCATCTACCGCTCGGGCGACTACGCCAAGTGGTTGGCCGACGGCGACGTGGTCATCCTCGGACGCACCGACCATCAGATCAAGCTCCGCGGCCTACGCATCGAGCTGGGAGAGATAGAGAACGTGATGCTCGCCGTGGAAGGCATGAAGAAGGTGGTCATCCTCATCCGCAAACTCAACGACAAGGAGCACCTCTGTGCCTACTACACCGCCGACCGCGAGATAGCCCCCGACGCCCTGAAGGCGGAAATCTCGCGCAGTCTGACCCAATACATGGTGCCCACGGCTTACCTGCAGTTGGACGAAATGCCCATCACCCCCAATGGCAAGACCGACGTGAAGGCGCTGCCCGAACCCCAGTTGGCCGTGACCAGTGCCTACGAGGCACCCGCCAACGACACGGAGCGCACCTTCTGCGATATCTTCGCCTCCATCCTGCAGATGGACAAGGTGGGAGCCACCGACAACTTCTTCGAGTTGGGCGGCACCTCATTGGTGGTGACCCGTGTCATCATCGAGGCCGACAAGGCCGGCCTGCACGTGGCCTACGGCGATGTGTTCGCCAATCCCACGCCCCGCAAGCTGGCACGTCTCATCCTGGGCGACACCGACACGAGTATGCCCGACGAGGTGAGCGACTACGACTATACCGCCATCAACAACCTGCTGCAGCGAAACACCCTCGACGTGTTCCGCAAGGGCGAACGCCAGCATTCCACCAATGTGTTGTTGACCGGTGCCACGGGCTATTTAGGCATCCATATCCTGCGCGAGCTCATCGACTCCGACGTCCAGCACATCTACTGCTTGGTGCGCGGCAAGTCGGAAGAAGCTGCCGAACGACGCCTGCAGACCCTGCTCTACTACTACTTCTCCGACGCCTTCAAACCGCTCTTCGGCCAACGGCTGCACATCGTCTTAGGCGACGTGACGAGCGACTTCGGACAAGGGCTGACCATCGACACCGTCTACAACTGCGCCGCCGTGGTGAAGCATTTCTCCGAAGGCACGGAGATAGAGGATGTGAACATCGGAGGTGCACAACGCTGCATCGACTTCTGCCTGAAGACCGGCGCACGTCTGGTTCATATCTCCACCGCCAGCACCCGCGGTTTGTGGGCGGGCGAGATACGCAGCGACATCTTCACCGAGCAACGTCTCTACATGGGACAATACTTGGGCAATAAGTACATCTATTCGAAATTCATGGCCGAGCGACGCATCCTCGATGCCGTGGCCCTCCACGGACTGAGCGCGAAGATCATGCGTGTGGGCAACCTGGCCGCCCGTTCCACCGACGGCGAGTTCCAGGCCAACTTCTCCACCAATTCGTTCATGGGACGTATCAAGGTGTACAACATGATAGGCTGCTGTCCGCACGACATGCGCAACAAGCGTGTGGAATTCTCGCCCATCAACGAGGTGGCACGCGCCATCCTCCTGCTGGCCACCACGCCGAAGGAGTGCTGCGTGTTCCATCCCTACAACATCCACGGCCAGTTCCTCGGCGATGTGCTCACCGGCCTGTCGGTAGTGGGCGATGGCATCCGCTTCGTAGAGAAAGAAGAGTTCGCCGAGGCCATGAAACTGGCCCAGGACGACCCCGTGAAGGCAAAGCAGATGTCGAGCCTGTTGGCCTATCAGGACATGGCGCATGGTCAGAAGACCGCCGACGTGGCACGCGACAACGACTACACCACGCAGGTGCTCTATCGCTTAGGCTTTGCCTGGTCGCCCACATCGTGGGATTATGTGGAACGTATGCTCACCGCCATTGGTGGTTTTGGATTCTTCGAATAAGTTAAGATGGCAATCAACAATCAAGGCTCCATGACGGAGGGTGCCTCCCTCTTCCATAAATTCCTGTTGGCCTACATCCTTGTGGCCCTGTCAGGTTGTCTTGGCAACGTGGTCGATGGCATCATCGTCGGCAACCTCATCAGCGAGGACGGCGTGAGCGCCATCAACCTCTCCAAGCCCATCAACCAGTTCATCTTCACCCTGCACCTGCTCATCAATGCGGGTGCGGGCATGTTGGTGGCTTATAGCTTAGGCAAGCAGAAGATAGGCGAGGCGCGCGAGTTCTTCACCCGCGCCTTGTGTCTGAGCATGGGCATGGGTGTGCTGCTCGCCTTGGTGGGCGGTGTGTGTTTCCCCACCGCCACCACCCATCTGTTGTGCAGCAACGAGCAGATATTCCCCTTGGCACGCGACTACATGCAAGTGCTCTTGTTGGGCAATCCCGCTTTCATACTCATGTGGGGGTTGTCCACCATGGTGGGAGTCGACGGCAGTCCGCGCTTAGTGTCGGTGGCGGTGATTATCGACAATGTCGTCAACCTGTTGCTCGACATCGTGTTCATACAGGTCTTCGGCTGGGGCATCACCGGTTCGTCGGCAGCCACCGTCGTGGGTCATCTCGTAGGCATCGCCATCCTGCTCACACACTGGTACAATCCGGCACGCCGCCGTCTGCTGCCCATCTTCAGCACCAACGGATTATGGACATCGTGGCGGAAGATCATCTCCCAGGGAGCGCCCTTGGCCATCGCCTCCATCTCGCTCACCCTCCTACTGCTGTCGGCCAACACCATCGTGCTCTCCTCGTTGGGACGCACCGGCATCTTCGCCTTCGCCGTCTGCATGAACCTCTTGCAGGTGTACAACCTGTTCCTCTCCGGCACCTGCCAGACCCTCCAGTCGTTGGGTGCCATCCAGGTGGGACGCGGCGACGAGAACAGCCTGCGGGCGGTCTTGCGCAAGTCATTCCGTTTCATCACCATCAGCATGGTCATCACCTGCTTGGTGGTATGGTGCTTCCCCGAAGCCATCGCCCGCCTGTTCGGCGCCAAGGAAATGGCCTTGCTCGCTGAGAGCCGACACGCCCTGCGCATCTTCGCCATCAGTTTCATACCTTTCTGTTATATCTATGTGCTGATGATCGTGTATAAGCTCTACGGACAACACCACATGGCATTGTTCATCTCCTTCGCCCTCTCGCTGACGGTCATCCCCGTCATCTGGGTGGTAAGCAGGGTGGCTCCGGAACAATTGTGGTACAGCTATCTGATCGCCTATCTGATAGAAGCCGTCGTCATCATCGTCATCCATCGGGCCACCCACGTAAAGTTCAAATTACAGACTAAGGAATGATTCATTGGGGGATTGACCACCTTCGCCACGGGCGATGCGTCAATCCTCCAATTGTCTTTGTGCTTCGCGGAACATCTCCACCATATCGTCGTCGAACGGCATGCCCTTGTCCTCGGCATAGCGACGGGCGATATCGAGCGGTGCCTGTGCTTGGAATTCGGCCACGCTGAATATCCGTTGTTGGGCGTTGTCGACCACCTCACGCACCGCCTTGATGAGGCAGAAGCGGCACCGTTTGTTCTCCACCGCCATCACCGCCTCCTGCTGCGCTCCGGCAGGTAGGAAACCGTCCACCCTCACGTTCAACCTGATATACGCGGGTATGTCGTCGGGGAAATCCTTGAGCAGGCGCAGCGCCTCCTCCCATGCTGCCGGTTCGCGTGCAGGCAATGTGACCAAGGGGTGAGGGTTGGCTATCTCGATGGTCTCCACCACCGGCGTTCCGCCGTGCGCTTCGATTTCCACCCATGTCACACCATGGTCGAATGTCTCGTCGAAACTGATGGGCAGCGGTGTGCCCGAATAGCGTGCCTTACGGCCGCTGCCATGCACGAACTGTGCATGATGGATATGGCCAAGCGCCAAGTAGTCGTAGCCCTGACCCATCATGTCGAGATCTACGCCGTCAATGCCCCCTACATTATAATCGCTGGCATAATCGTGGCCCGTGAAGTCGCTGCCCCTCACCGTAGTGTGCGCCATGAGCACCACCGGCAGGTCATGGTCATTGTGCTCGGCCACCCTGTCGAGCAATGTCTGGTAGAAGCCCACGGGCATGTTGCGTTCATGGCAATAAGGCACCGCCACGATGAATCCCTTGCCCGGCACCTCGATGATATGGGAGTCGGGCTGTTCCTTATCCACACTGCCTATGGCCCACACGTTCATCGCGCGCCAGGGCTGTCGGAATATCTCATGGCGCGATGCACTGTCATGATTGCCCGCGGTGACGACGATGGTCATCGCCGGACAGAGCCGGTGCAGTTGCACCATGGTTTGCGCGAAGAGCGTCTGTATGGCCGCCGAGGGTTGCGAGGTGTGGTAGATATCGCCACAGACGAGCAATACGTCAGGCTGCCTATCTGCCACGATATCGGCTATCTGTCGGAGCATATCCTGCTGTTCTTCGGTCCGGTCGTAGCCGTAGAGCTGATGACCTAAGTGCCAATCACTGGTATGGAGGATTTTCATTATTGTTTTAGGAGTTTGGGAGTTTGGGAGTTTAGACATTAGCTTTGGGAGTTTGGGAGTTCAGACAAATAAAGGGTTGCATGTAGGGGCTTAGCTTGTCTATGCCCTGGAACAACGAGGGCAGACATGAAGTCAGCCCCTACGAGTTGGGGTAATCTCTCACCCCTCACCCCTCACCTCTCACCTCTCCCAAGTCCAGGGGCTCGAGAATGGCCTGTATGTCGGGTTCGAAGCAGGCGGTACGCATCATGTCGTGCAATGCTAACTGGAGCATCTCATCGTGGTCGAAAGCCAGTGGCGGCACCTCATCGAGAGCGAACCAACGGGCCTGGGCGGCATCGTCGCCTCCCTGCACCTGCTGTATGGGCACCAACGCCCAGAAGGCGATGGAGATGACGCGCTCACGCGGATCGCGGTCGGGCCGAGAGAAGGTATGAAACTGATGGATGGGAGCGTCGGTCATGCCCGTCTCCTCTTGCAGTTCACGCAGTGCTCCCATCTCTGCCGGTTCGTCGATATTGAGGAAACCACCGGGAAAGGCCCACAGCCCTTTGTAGGGTTCACCACCCCGCTGTATGAGCAACACGCGGAGCGTGTGCCCATCATGTCCGAAAATCACACAATCGGTGGTGACACTCGGATGTGGATACTTGTAATGATATTTCAGTTCGGTCATATTCTTGAAGTTTGAAGGAGTTTAGGAGTTCAGGAGTTTAGACTTTAGTTCAGGAGTTTAGGAGTTCAGACATTTCTTTGAGGAGTTTGAGAGTTTAGGAGTTCAGACATTTCTTTGAGGAGTTTGGGAGTTTAGGAGTTCAGACATTTCTTTGAGGAGTTTGAGAGTTTAGGAGTTCAGACTAATGTTGTGATTAGGAGGAGTAACTTCTCCCCTCCTTTTCCAAAGGAGGGGCAGGGGTGGTTTGTAAAAAACGGCCCCCACCTCTTTTCTTCCCACCGCCACCACCCCTACCCCTCCTCCCCGGAGGAGGGGAAAAGTTACTCCGCCGGATCCAAGATGTTACTCCGCCGGATCCAAGATGCTACTCCGCTGAATCCAAGATGTTACTCCGCTGAATCCAAGATGCTACTCCGCCGGATCCAAGATGCTACTCCGCCGGATCCAAGATGCTACTCCACCGGATCCAAGATGCTACTCCACTGAATCCAAGATGCGACTCCGCTGTGGTCATATCTCTCACCCCTCACCTCTCACCTCTCACCTCTCACCTCTCACCCCTCACCTCTCACCTCTCATTTCCCCCCACAAAATTAAGGAAAAAGTGGTGTAAAAACAAATATCCCATCATTTTTAAGCTCATTTATGTCGTAGAATATGGTTTTTTCCTTATCTTTGTGCATTATTTTTTACAATACAAACCATTAACCTCCTACTGACATGAAGATTCTTTTCATCGGCGGCACAGGCACCATCAGTTCCGCCATCACTCGCCAATTGGCCGACAGCGAACATGAACTGTGGTTGCTCAACCGAGGCAACAGGAAAAACGAGACACCGGAAGGAGTACACCAGTTGACCGTCGACATCAACGACGAGCCAGCCGTGTTACGCTGTCTGGAAGGCATGACCTTCGATGTGGTGTGCGACTTCATCGTGTTCACCACCCAACAGTTGGAGCGCGACTACCGTCTCTTCAAGGACCGCACGCGCCAATACGTGTTCATCAGCTCCGCCTCGGCCTATCACAAGCCCGCCCGCGGCTATGTCATCACCGAAGGAACCACGCTCGCCAACCCCCATTGGCAGTACTCGCGCGACAAGATAGCCTGCGAGGAGATGCTGATGCACTGGTATAGGGAGAACGGATTCCCCGTGACCATCGTCCGTCCAAGCCACACCTACTGCGAGCGCAGCGTGCCCGTAGGTCTGCATGGCACAAAGGGCAGTTGGCAGGTGCTCAAGCGCATGATGGAGGGCAAGCCCGTGTTGGTGCACGGCGATGGCAGTTCTTTGTGGACGATGACGTGGAACGAGGATTTCGCCCGTGGGTTCATCGGTCTGTTGGGCAATCCCCATGCCATCGGCGAGGCGTTCCAGATCATGTCTGACGAGTCGCTCACCTGGGACCAGATTTACGAGTCGGTGGCCGCCGCCCTCGGTGTCACCCTCAAGCCCTACCATGTATCCTCCGAGTTCCTCCAAGCAGTGGCCCCTGCCGAATACGATGTGGAAGGCAACCTGACGGGCGACAAGTCGGTGACTGTGGTGTTCGACTGTTCGAAACTCAAGCGTACCGTGCCCGGATTCCAGGCCCATGTGCGTTACGAGGAAGGCGTGCGCCGTTGTGTAGCCTACCTGATGGACCATCCCGAATGTCAGGTGGAAGACCCCGAGTTCGACGCATGGTGCGACCGTGTGATTGCCTCGCTCGAAGCAGCGAAACGCGCCTGCCTCGCCAAGTAATTATAGGGACAGAATCATCATACCCGCCCGAACGTAGGTGCATACGTTCGGGCGGGATTCACATTCACATGGTCAACGTTTGAAGAATCACTTTCTTATACCGTCTTCTACGGCTTTTCCGAATTCTTCCTTAGTGCAAGGTTTCCTCATTATCCAGTATGATGTAGTATGACTCGAACCGATACCGCCTACCATTCTACCTTCGGTAGTAGCTCCATCAACAAATAATTCCCATCCTAAAGAATTCAGATACATGAGGGATTCGTTCGTACTCATATTGCGTCAATCATTACTTTCCAATATCCTGTCTTGTTGCTACCCACCCGTACAAGAAGTCCCACTTGCTTCAGTTTGGTGATATAGGTCTTAACCTGACGCTCAGAAAGCCCCACTTGCTCACCTATCCCTGCGGCATTAAAACTACGATGAGCCTGGATGACTTCAAGGACTTCGATGGCTTTTTCTGATAATTCCGGGAATTTATCGTGCAGCTTATCGTGCAGCTTATCGTGCAGTCCTCCGCTCTCTTCTTCCTCCGGCTCTGTGTAGTTTTCCATCGCTTCAAGCAGGCATTGCAGCATAAACTCCACAAACAGCGTGCTCTCACCGGCTGCATCACAATTGGCAATCACGCTATAATATTCCTGCTGATGCTCCCTGACAATCGTTTCCACAGGAAGCCATGCAAACAACCCTTTCCATCGGCTAAGCAGCATGGTCTGCCAATAACGCCCCATACGCCCGTTGCCGTCAATGAAGGGATGGATAAACTCAAACTCATAGTGGAACACACAAGAATAAACCAGCGGATGGGTCTTACAACTCTTGACCCACTGAAACAGATCACCCATCAGTTCCGGCACCCGCGCTGCTGGAGGAGCCATGTGCAGACAGTTGCCATTGCCGTCGAACACACCGACACCCTCTTGCCGATATTGTCCGGCATTACGTACCAGCTGACCCATCATCAACCCATGAGCTTTCAGCAGGTCTTTCTCGCTAAGCGCATCCAATTGTGGCATCAGCCGGTAGGCTTCAATGGCATTCTTCACCTCTTGTATCTCATCGGGAGCGCCCAATACGTGTTTGCCGTCGATGATGTCCGTCACCTGATTCAACGACAACGTGTTATTCTCAATAGCCAGCGATGAATGGATGGTCTTAATCTGATTTTTCTTGCGCAGCATAGGCGAAGGCGTGTCGCCGCCTATCCGAGCGTTGAGCATTCCCACCTGTTCCGCGATCTCCGAAATCAGATGCAGTATTTTTTCCGTTATGTTAAATGGTGGTACGTACATAATCTGTCCTTTCTTTATTTATAACGTTACATCCCCCACTTTTATTTCACCAGACATCAAGCGAGGAAGAAGAGTGTCGCGGAGAGAGGCAAACCTTTATGCCCATATACTGCTTGTAATTGTGACGACACTGCCGACACAATTTGTTTTCCATACCCAGCGAGTTGATTACCAAGCACTTCACGATTGATACAATCACCAATGTGCCAATACATCATGGTCAGCTCGTAGTTTGCTGTGACTGCTACATGAGTACACGCCTGATCAATAATCTGACGCAAATCCTTTATCAAAGATTGTGTCGTTTCTTGTGACACTTTTGTTATATTCTTCTCTTCCATAAATGGGAATATAATCTTGAACCCTATGTTGTCCGGTTGCTTGCGGATTTTCATCTTCCAACTATTTTGCGATACCAGAGGGCTTCATCGGGCTATTAGTTGATGCTACAAAAGTACGGAAAAAAAGTAAGAAAACAAAGGGTTGGTTGGAGAAAATGAGAGGGGATGAAAAAAGAGGGAAGCAACCTTCGCTCGGCGGGATTTGCAATCCTGTCGAAGGGAGTATCAGGATTTATAATCCGAAATAAGATTGGGAGAAAAGGATTGCCTAATGGGTTCACCATTCATAGCGCAAAAGTCGTGATATAAAAAGGACTGCCCAAATGGGGCAGCCCAAACGATTCTTAATCGTACATTCATCTCGATAGCTTTTGGTTTCCCCAATACCGGCGGGAAACGATAAGCCTAAAGAGCAAGGTTGTTCCACAACTTGTCGAACACCTTGGCTTGCGCCAGCGAGAGCAAAACACCGGAATGTCCTTTATTCCAATCCACCTCGGGCAAGGCATCCTGCAACATGGCGGTAGTGACATGCGGTTGGTGGCCAGGTATTACGGCTTCCTGGCAGTTGATGTCAACATAATGGCGCGGGATGCCACGACCCGCCCAGTCTTCACCTTCATAAGGGGGCGAAAGGAATTCTCCATGAAACATCAGGCCTATGCCGCCCTCTCCCACCCTGAGCATATAATATCGGTCGCCTTCACGAGCCTTCTTCCATTCATGCACGCTCCAATTCATGCAGAATCCATCAGGCCATGTCTTTACACAACGGCAGTAATCAGCCCACTTGAAGCTGCTGATAGCAGGGTTCCACCTCAACAAGAACGTACGAGGCAGTTGCTCTATAAACGGTTCCATACACACCGCATCGTCGATATCTATCATGTCGTTGCCATTGCAGAGCATGATACATTTATTGGTGGGATAGTCGAATTTCATTTTCATAGTTTTCGAATTGAAAGAAGTGAGAGATATGAGTTACGGTGCAAAGATAAGCGGGAGGTGTACCAAATCGTGGTACACTTGGAAGAAATTTTCATGAAAGAGTGAAAAAACACATTATCGCGACAAAAAAATTGGTTTTCTGAAGTTTTTTGGCGAACTTTGCGTATCGTAAACCTAACAACAATCCATATCGATATGAACCTTTCAAGAACACTACTCACCATCGGTCTGGCATCGGCCATGCTACAAGCCGCCGCCATGACTACCGACGGCATGACAACCAACGAACCGGGAGGAAACGGCCAAAAGGCATCATCGGAACGCATCAACCCACTGCTCATCGACAGTGGACTGACCTTCGGGGCACCTGATTTCTCGAAGATCGAGGCCGGCGACTACCTGCCTGCCATACAGTTCGCCATCGAGGAACAAAGGAAGAACATCAGAAGCATCGTGGACAACCCTGAACCGCCGACCTTCGACAACACCATCGTAGACTATGTGGAAAGCGGTGCGTTGCTGGAACGAATCTCCAATATCTTCTTCGGACTGACCAGTGCGCATAAGACACCGGAAATCAGCGAGACGGAGAAAGCTGTGGTGCCCCTGCTGACCGACCTGGAAAATGAGATAGCGTTTAACAAAGAGCTCTTCGCGCGCATCAAATACGTTTACGACAACGAGTTGGCCTTCCTACAAGGTGAACCCAAGAAACTCTTGGAGGAAGTGTACAAGGAGTTTGTGAGGGCGGGGGCCCTGCTCTCGGAGGAAAAGATGGAGAGGATGAAGGCCATCAACCTGCGCATCTCCGACCTGCAACAGCAATGGGGTGATATGTTGCCCGATGCCACCAACCATGCCGTGGTATGGGTGAACAGCCGCGAGGAACTGGCGGGACTGAGTGAAGGCGACATCGCACAATGCCGAAAGGATGCCGAGAGCCGCGGTGCAAAGGCTCCCTACTGCATCGTCATCATCAATACCACACAGCAACCGCTGCTCGCCAGTCTCGACAACCGCGACCTGCGCAGGCGCGTCTATGAGGCTTCCATCCATCGCGCCGACGGCACCGGGGCTTTCAACACCTATAATATCGTGACGGAGATAGCCAAGTTGCGTGCGGAGAAAGCGCGCCTGATGGGTTATTCCAACTACGCCTCCTACTCATTGGAGAAAACGATGGCCAAGACACCCGACCAGGTGTATGCCTTCCTGCGACAGCTCATCGACAGCTACAAGAGCAAGGCGGAGAACGAGACGAGGGCCATCGAGGCCTACGCCCGCAAGACGATGGGCGGCGACTTCACGTTGGAGCCCTACGACCGGTTCTACTATTCGGCCAAGATGAAAAAGGAGACCTACAACCTGAGCGACGACGAGGTGAAGCCTTATTTCAATCTCGACAGCGTGCTCGTCAATGGGGTGTTCTATGCTGCACAACGTGCCTACGGTCTCTCGTTCCGCGAACGCAAGGACCTGCCCACCTATCACCCCGACATGAAGGTGTTCGACGTGATCGACAGCGACGGCAAGGCACTCGCCCTGTTCTATTGCGACTATTTCCGCCGTCCCACGAAGCGCGGCGGTGCATGGATGAGCGAGTTCGCGCAACAGAGCAACCTGCGCCAACAGCGACCCATCATCTACAATGTGCTCAATGTGGCCAAGGCTCCCGACGGACAACCGTCGCTGCTCACATGGGACGAGGTGACCACCCTCTTCCATGAGTTCGGTCATGCCCTGCACGGCATGCTCTCCAACTGCCACTACGCCAAACTGAGCGGCACCAACGTGGCCCGCGACTTCGTGGAGATGCCTTCGCAGTTCAACGAGTCGTTCGCCTCGATACCGGAAATATTCGACCACTATGCCCGACATGCCGAGACGGGACGGCCCATGCCTGCCGACCTGAAGGAGAAGATGCTCAAATCCATCAATTTCCATTCCGCTTACTCATTAGGCGAAAACCTGGCAGCCACCTGTCTCGACATGGCTTGGCACATGCTCGGAGCAGAGGAGATACCCACCGCCGAACAAGCACCCACCTTTGAGAGGGAGGCACTTAAGCAGGTGGGACTGCTCGACAAGCAGATACCGCCACGCTACTCTACCAGCTACTTCAACCACGTATGGGGCAGCGGTTATGCCGCCGGCTATTACAGCTATCTATGGACGGAGGTGTTGGCCGTGAACATCGCCAACTGCTTCGCCGAACGGGGTGCTTTGAAACGTGAGGTGGGACAGTCGTTCCGCGACAAGGTGCTCAGCCAGGGCAACACGCGTGAGCTGATGGAGATGTTCACCGACTTCACGGGTCTGGCTTCGCCCGATGCCAGCGCACTGCTCAAGGCAAGAGGATTGTAGAAGGTTGAGGGTTCAGGGTTGAGGGTTCGGGGTTAAAGGTTGAGGGTTGAGAGTTGAGGGTTGAGGGTTAAAGGTTGAGGGTTAAAGGTTGAGGGTTAAAGGTTGAGGGTTGAATAAAAAGTGCGGGCGGGCTCGAAGGCGCCGTCCGCACTTTTTTAGAGTATTTCAGCGAATAATCTTGGAAGACCTGTTAATGGACTTTGGACTATTGTCTAAACTCCCAAAGCTAATGTCTAAACTCCCAAACTCCCGAACTATTTAAACAAATGTGGGATGAAGTGTTTGAAGCAGCGGCGCCAGGTGAGCCACTCATGATGGGTGCCCGGAGAGATGTAAAGGTCGACATTGATGCCGGCATCGCGTAAGTTCTTCGCCAATGCCTCGGTGCCGAAATTCTCCTCGCTGCCCGCACTGACATACATGTAGTGCATCTTCTTGTTGAACTCGTCGGCATGGGTGAACACGCCGTCGTAGGCCGTCTTCACATCCAGTCCGAAGATAGCACCGCTGAAGGCACCCATATACGAGAACTTATCCATGTTGGTGAGCACCACATCGAAGGTCTGATGACCACCCCACGACAGTCCTGCCATGGCGCGATGGTCGCGGTCGGTGAGGGTACGGAAATGGCTGTCGATATAGGGTATGAGGTCTTGGAGGAGCACCTTGTAGAACGACGCTCCATACTGTGCGAAAGCGTTGGGACCATCGTTGCGGAAGGGTGCCTTGATATCGCCACTCTCCATCACCACGATCATCGGCACCGCCTCGCCACTGGCTATGGCATTGTCCATGATGTGTTGCATGTGTCCCTGCTTGCTCCAGCCCGTCTCATCCTCGCCCATGCCATGCTGGAGATAGAGCACGGGATAACGTTTTTTCTGCGCCTTCTTCAAGTCGTATTCCGCCGGGGTGTAGACCATGGCATGACGCCACTCACGGGTCGACTCCGCCCAGTAATAGAGACTGCGCACCTGACCATGCTCGACGCCCTGCTGCGGACGGTAGTAGTCGCCTTCGGCTCCTTCGGGTATCTCTATGCCGCCCGCCTGGCGGTTGCATCCGAAGAAGGTCTCGGTGGACGGGTCGATGAAGTTGACACCGCCGATGTTCATGAAATAGTAATGGAAGCCCACCACCAACGGGTCGGTGACGGCACACCATACGCCGTTCTCGTCGCGCCGCATGTCGTATTTCTTGCCGCAGATGTCGACCACCGCCTGTGATGACTCTGGTGCCACCAGACGGAAGTAGGCCCTACCCTCGCTGTCGACCTTGGGGAAGTCGTTGCCGGGAACGGTGGTGGAAGCCGTGACGGCATCGTCGGGCACGAAGAAGGCGCTCTTCACCTGATAGCCCATCAGGGCGAGCATCTTCTCGCCATAGCGGCGTCCCAGTTCGCGATAGCCCGCGGCATCGAAATGCAGACGGTCGGGACCGTTGGAGCATCCCGTCGATGACACCACCTGGGCGGTGTGGAGTGTCTTGGGCAGGTCGTTGATTACCTTGTTGTGGGCGATACACTGACCCTGGCCGTTGGCCTGCACCACCTCGCCGGCCAACAGGGGCACCTCCTCGGGTTTCAACTGCAGGTCGCCTAACAGATGGTCGTACACCTGCTGCACCATGCCCGGCCAACGGGGGTCGCCGGTGTTCGACTCACCCTGGTGCATCAACACACCCTTTATCACTCCCTCTTTCTGGGCTTTCTTCGCCAAGGTGACCAGCCGCTCATAGGGATTGTTGTTGTATGCCGCCAACATGCCCGTCATCCATCCCGGGGCGCGTTTCACATACGTAGCTATGCTGTCGGGGATGAAGCCCTGGATATGGATGCCTCCGATGGCCACGGTGATGACACCCACCCTCACGTTCTCGGGCAGGTTATCGGTCAAGGTGCGTCCGAAATAGTCGACGGGGGTGAGTCCGGTGTTCTCGCGGCAGAGGGGCGGCACGGCCTTGTACCATTCGCCCATCTTACGGCCACGCATGTTGTCGTCGACAGCCGCCATCATCAGGAACCTGTCGCTCACGCCCTCAAGGTCTTGTGGTTCAGGGCGTGCGGCACCTTCCATGTTCGACTGTCCGAAACAGAGGAAGATATAAAAATTGGGGTCTACGGCTGCCGCCATCTCATGGAACGGCAGAGCCAGCAATGCCGCCAGCAGAATGATTTTTGGTAAGAACTTTTTCATGTCGTCAGTTGGTTTGATAAAACTGGTGACAAAGTTACAGTTTTTCCGAGTCCATCCCCTCCCTATTTGTTGCAGTTTGTTTTCAAAATGTTTCTTTTTTGGAGGGGGCGAGAGGTGAGGGGCGAGAGGCGAGAGATATGTCCACAGCGGAGCAACACCTTGGATACAGCGGAGTAACGCCTTGGATACAACGGAGCAACACCTGGGATACAGCGGAGTAACACCTGGGATACAGCGGAGTAACACCTTGGATACAGCGGAGCAACACCTTGGATACAGCGGAGTAACTTCTCCCCTCCTCCGGGGAGGAGGGGTAATCTATATTAAGAGGCAAGCAAATTAACACTTTTAACATTTTCTTCCGTTGTGAAGATTTTTTCAGGGTTGAATTTTTGCTTGTTCCTA